>NZ_JADIZS010000084.1:0-13341 GCF_016704685.1 Candidatus Amarolinea dominans | reverse complement strand
CAACACGAATTTGACACCCGCCCTGCGCGCCCTGGAATGGCATGCCCAGGCCGGCGCTCTGCGTGAGTGTTGGCTGTTGGGCACTCGGATGAGCCGCACGGATGGCACATTGCAGCATGGCTCAGCCTGGCTGGCCCCTGTTTTGCAACGCTGGTTTGAACTGCTGCACCCGGGACTGAAAGTAAACTTCAACCTGGTGGCGCCGGTACCGTCGCGGTCCTATTTTCAGCTTTGGCAGAAAGTGGATGAGATTTTCACCCGTAGCCCCTATCGGCCAGAAAACATCATATGCGACATCACTGGCGGGCTTAAGTTGATGAGCGTCGGCGCAGCTTTGGCTTGTCTCGTTCCTGGTCGTACGATGCAATACATGGCCAGTGACCGCGACTGGAAGGGTGAACCGATCGACAAGGGAAAAATGGAGCCTGTCCTGGTGGATATCACGCCCTACCTGATCTAGTAAGATGGCACTGAGGCCAACACGCCTGGCGCTTTGCAAGGCGCCAGGCGCGTGATGGGTTCCTGTTTTCGCCAATCCAGCTCCGTTTCAACCAACGCCTCCTGGACTCTGAAAAACTGCAAAGCTGGTCGTAAGGCCCTTTCTGGCTTATCAAGAAGGATTGTCAATCATGCTCATTGCCATTGTACTCAAACTGACCGCGGATCGCAACCTCGCCCTGCCGCCGCACCTGGGGCGGGCGAATTATGCGGCGACGCTGCGCCGGCTGGAGGAGGTGGAGCCAGGGCTGGGTGATGTGGCGCACGCGGGCGAGGGGCCGAAGCCGTTGACCTGTTCGTCACTGCTGAATCATCTGCCGCGCGGAGGACAGTCGCTGATCCGCGCCGGCGAAGAGGTGCAGGTGCGCATCACCGGGCTGGAGGCGCGTATCAGCCAGGCGCTGGCCCGCGGTCTGCTGGAGCAGCCGCCCGCAACCTGGGAACTGGACGGCGAGGTCTTCCAGGTGACGGGGGTGGTGTGCGACGAACGCCAGCACAGCTGGACCGGGCAAGCCACTTACCAGGAACTGCTCAGCACCTATGTGCATAGGGCGGACGAGGCGTCGGCCCAGGTGCAGTTGGAGTTCGGCAGCCCGACGGCCTTTTCGTCCAAGGGGCTGACCATGCCGGCGCCGCTGCCCTACCTGGTCTTTGGCAGCCTGGCGGACCGCTGGAACGCGTTCAGCCCGATTCCGCTGGCGTCCGACACGCGCCAGTTCGTGGAAGAAAACGTCGCGCTCAGCCGCTTCGATCTGCACACACGGCCGGTGCAGACCAAGAACAGCGGTCTTTACATCGGCGCGGAAGGCATGGCCCAGTACACGGCCGTGCGCAGGGATCGCTACTGGCTGGTGGCGCTCAATGTGCTGGCCGATTTTGCCCTCTTCAGCGGCGTGGGCACGCAAACCACCATCGGCATGGGTCAGGCGCGGCGCCGCTGGCCTGAATCGTAACCACCGCATTCCTGCTCACTGCGCGCGCCAGCTTGGACAGGATTGACAGGATGAACAGGATTTTTGCCCTGTGGTGGGCATAATAATCGGCACAGAGAGCCAAATCTCCTGTCAATCCTGTAAATCCTGTCCGACTCCCTGGCAGCCTGAGCAGCCACACCCCCGCGCTAATCATTCCCCCGTGCCAACGCACAACCAAATCGTCAGACGGGGGAAACCAGGGGATCAAAGAACCTGGTTTTTTCTTTCATCCTTTGTCTCTGAAAGGAGTTCCTGATGCGCTCTTGCTCTGCCTGTCAGTATGAAAATCCGGATGATGCCCTCTTTTGCGCCAAATGCCAGACCGCGCTGAACGCGCCGCCGTCCGCCGTCAGGGGGCGGCGTTCACGTGGGCGGCGACGCGGGCGTGGTGCGCGTGCATGACGAATCGCAGACCGTGAACAACATCACGATCAGCATTGCGCCGCAAAAAGCTGGCCGATCTGATGCGCGTCAGCGGGCAGGAGGCGGGCGCAGCCGATGAGACTGAACGCCTGGCGCTGAGCGGCGGCGCACTGGCGGCCGAAACCAGGCTTGCTCTGAGCGAGTTCGAGGTGGGCGCGGATGAGCAGGAGATGGTGCTGCGGGTGTTCGCGGCGCCGCCCGGCCTGGACGCAGCCCGCGCGGCTGAGCCGGCGCCTGCTGGTGCTGACAGCCGCGCCGGGCAGCGGCTGTTACACCGCCGCGCTGGCGCTGGCCCTGCAGTTGCGCGATCAACAGGCCCGGCATGGCCCCGCGCCGCGCATCTACGCGCTGCCCCAACGCCTGGTCGTTTCCACACGCAGCCTGTTGAACGGCGAACAGGCGGCCAATACGATCCTGGTGGTCTATGACCAGGGCGAGCCGGCCAACGCGGTGGTGCGTGAACTGAGCGAGGAGCGCCAGCAGCCGTCGGTGACGCGCATTCGCGCCACGCTGACCCAGGTAAAAAGCACGCTGATCCTGGTGTGCAGCCAGACCTCGCCCCTGATCGCCAATGCGAGTGTGCGCCGTGCGCTGCAGGAGGCCGGCGCCCTGGTGGAAATCGGCGCGCCGCCGCCGGGCCAGGTGCTGGAGCGCCATGTCACCTGGGCGGCCGGCGATGAGACCTGGCAGCAGTTGACCGCGGGCCTGCGCGAGCGGGTGGAATGGCTGGCGCAGCGCTTGCGCCTGCCGCGGCGCATTGCCAAATTCGCCCAGTTCTATGCGCGCAGCCTGGCCGAGCAGTGCCGGCCGGACGATGTGGAGGCGAACTGGCGCCTGGCCGAGCGCCTGGCCGCGACCGCGCTCGATGTGCGCGCTGAGGCGCGCAGCCTGTTCAAAGGGCTGACCGATGATCGCCTGCGCTGGCTGGCCGTCACCCTCTGCCTGTTTCACGACGCCCGCTTGACCGATTTCTGGCGGCTGTACGAGCTGCTCAGCGCGCATGGCCGGGCGCTGCAGGAAAACCGCCGACCGCCGCCGGCGGCCGAACAGCCGGCCGCAACCGCCGGCGCCGCGCCGGCGCCTCTGCCCAGCCTGTTTGCCGACAACGACGCGGACCTGCTGCTGGCCGTGCATGGCGAGGTGGTGACGGTGGAGGAGCGCCTGGAAACGGGCGTGGCGCAGGTGCGCCGCGTGCGTTTCGAGGACGCCGAGCTGCAGAGCGCCATGCTGGGCTTTTTGCAGGAAAACCATCACGCCCTGTTGCTGGGCCTGGCGCCGCTGCTGGAGACGCTGGTCAAGGAGGGCAATCTGGAGGTGCGCATCGCGGCGGCGCGTGCGCTTGGTGCGATCGGCACGCTGGACTTTGGCCGCCTGCTGCAGCCGCTGCTCGAACGCTGGCGTGACAGCGATGCCGCGTTCGTGCGCGCGACGGTGGGCTATACCCTGGATGCCGTGCTGGCGGAAGGGGGCGCGAGCGCTGAGGCGCTGCAATTGCTGCACACCTGGGTGGAGACGCGGCCCGCGGGCGGCGATCGTTGGAAGCGGCAATGGACTGTGGCGGCTGCGCTCAAAATTATCGGCCAGCAGCGCATTGACCTGGCGCTGGCGGAGATGAAGCGCCTGGGCCTGGCCTTTCACCTGGTCAACGACCGCCAGGCGGTGGGCCAGGTGCTGCCAGCCTTCAGCTTTACGCTGGTGGTGCTCAGCCTGCAGGGGCATGTGCGGCCGGTGTTGCGTGTACTGACCGCGTGGATGCATGAGCCGCAACTGCCCAGCCACACGCTGCGCCTGACCGCGGCGCTGGTCTGGGCGCAGGTGATGGACGTTTACAATGACCTGGCGCAAGCCGAACGCCAGCGTGCCACGGGCGGCCCGTATCATGAGATGGTGCGCCTGGCGCTGGCGGGCGAGGAAACGAGTCTGTTGGTGGACAGCGTGACGCAGGCGTTTTTGGGCTGGTGCGACATCTGGCAGCAGGATCAACGGCAATACCGCGTGGTGCTCGACATCCTGCAGATGTGGGCGGAGGATGCGGCCGGCAGTACACCGGCGCGTGCGGCCGTCCAGCAGTTGATCGCGCAGGTCTGGCGACGCCTGGCGCAGGGGTCAATCCACGACGCGCCGCGTTTTTTCGAGGCTGGCCTGAGGCGCTGGCGCGCCGATCGCCGCCGTCACCCTGGCGCGGCCGCGCTGGCGGTTGCATTGTTGGCGCGTGAGGTGAGCAAGGACTGAACCGCTAAGACGCGAAGTCCGCGAAGTCCGCGAATAAGACTGGCGATTTCTTGCACAGAGACCAAGTATTCTTTCGCCACGAATGGCACGAATTTGTACGAAGGCAAAGGAGCAGATGACGATGGTAACTGAAAACTATCTGTTGGAAAGCCAGGCCGTGCAGGCGCTGGCGGTGGGCGAACTGCGCGAGTTTGTGCGCAGCCAGATGGATTTGAGCGGGATGATGCTGTTTATCTGCAAGCGCATCGGCCAACAGCCGGTGCTGCAGCGGGTCCTGCGCGCCAGCGACAAGCTGACACTGGTGGACCGTGGCCGGCTGCAGATGCAACTGCGCAACGACGACGAGCGCATCATCGGCTACCTGGTCAACCTGGAGGAGGCGCGACCGTTCGAGGCCAAAGCCAATTTTCGCCTGGGCGACCGCGTTTCGGAGTTGAACGCGACGATCAAGCTCTATTTTCACATCCTGGACCCTGAAAAGATCGTGCGCAACATCAACCAGGACCCGCTCAAGCGTCTGTGTGAGGAGATTTGCGCCGAGCTGCAGAAGCTCTTCAGCACGCTGCTGCGCTACCAGGACATTGATACCAACCTGGCCAAGGGCGAAGCGATGGCGACAGCCCTGGGCGACCGCCATCACCTGGGGCTGGGGGTGGAGAAGGTGTCCGTTGATTTCGAGCTACCGGAAACCGTGCGCAAATCGTTGGAGGAGATTGTGGCGATCCAGATCAAGCGCGATCTGGAGGGACAAAAGCAGCGCGACCTGCAGGATAATCTGGAGCAACTGGAGCGGCAGAAGAGTCAGGATATTCGCAAGGAGGAGATTGCCGTCGAGATTGCGCAGGCCACGCTGGATGCCGGCCGCAAGAAGCTGCAGAGCCAGATCGAGCGTGAAGCGATGGAGGCTGAGGCGGAGAAGGCACGCGAAAGCCGGCGCATGGAGGCAGAAACGCGACGCAAAGAGCACGAGCTGCACTTGCTGGCGATGCAGATGGAGCACATGGACCCCCACAATCCGGCCTCGCTGCTGGTGCAGGATGCGGAATTTCGCCGCAGCTACCTGCAGATGGTGCATACCCAGGAGATGGAGAAGATTCGACGCATGGCCGATGTGCAGGTGCAGCAGATGGATCAGGATAAGCAGATCGAACTGCGCTACGCCGAGGCGCGGCTGCAGTTGATTCAGGAGTATCTCAAGAAGAAGGGCGATATTCTCGAACAGGATGAACTGGAACGCCTGGTGGAAATGCTGGACAAGGGGCGGCCAGACCCCGGAGCGGGTAGTCGTCGGCTGTTGGAGGCGCCGGTTGCGTCGCAGCCGAGGCCGAGGCCGGCGGCCGTGGTGAAGGAAGAGCATATGCAGGGAGAGGAGGTGCTCGAGGGGAAGTGGGCCGTCGCAGAGGCGCCGGCCGAATGAATTCGACGCCCGCCGAATGAATTCGGGGCGAAGGGGCGTGCCGCGCGGGGGGTCGCCCGCCGAATGAATTCGGGCGAAGGGCGCCCGCCTCGGAAGGGGGCCGCGCGGCCGCGCCGTGGGCCCCCGAATGAATTCGGGGCGAAGGGGCGTGCCGCCGCGAGGTCGGCCTGCGCCGACCCGGATTGCGTCCACGCAGGTGGACGCCCGGCGGAACGCCCGTGAGGTGCGATTTCAATCGCCGACCGGCGCCGACCCGGGGTGGGGGGAATGAATGCCGTCGAATGAATTCGGGGCGAAGGGGCGTGCCGCCGCGGGGGGCCGCCCGCCGAATGAATTCGGGGCGAAGGGGCGTGCCGCCGCAAGGTCGGCCTGCGCCGACCCGGATTGCGTCCACGCAGGTGGACGCCCGGCGGAACGCCCGTGAGGTGCGATTTCAATCGCCGACCGGCCCCGATGTCCCAGGTGGACGCCCGGCGGAACGCCCGTGAGGTGCGACCTCGGTCGCTCTCGAATTGTTGATGTGAGAAAGAAAGGATCTGACTATGGCTACTACGATTGTGTGTCCGTCATGCCGGCGAAACATTCCGGCCGACGCGAAGTTTTGTCCCTATTGCCGCGCCAGCCTGGCGACGGCGTCGTTGATGTGTGCGTCGTGCCAGAAGGCGATTCCGGCCGATGCGAATTTTTGCCCGTTTTGCCGTACGCCGGTGGCCGGCCGGCGACCGCCGATCCAGGAACACCGCTGGGCACGCGGTGCGGATGATTTTGCGACGCGGGTGGATGTGCAGGACGTGCCCGGCTTTTTCAGCAAGTCGCTGGTGGTGGAGCCAGGGGTGCGTGCGTTGATTCTGGAGGATGGCGTGGCTGCGCGCGGGGAACTGAGCGCCGGGCGCTATACCCTGCACACGTTCCTGGGCACGCTGCATTGGCCGGGCGCGCCCAACCGTTTCACGGCCATTTTGGTGGACGCGGGCGATGTGTCGCTGACCTTCGAGTTGAACGGTCTGTACACTCGCGATCCGATTCCGGTGGCGTTGACCGCGACGGTGCTGCTGCGGTTGACCGATGCCCAGGCTTTTCTGATCAATGTTCTCAAGGGACAGGTGCAGATGGGGACGGCCAGCCTGCGTGATCTGTTGACGGGCGAGGTGGCGGAGGCCGGCCGCGCGGTGCTGGCGACGTGCGCCGCGGCCGATCTGACCGGCGCGCATGATCCGCGCAACCGCCTGGAGAGTGAGATCGGCACGCGGTTGGCGCTGCCGCTGGCGCGCTGGGGACTGTCGTTCGTGAGTCTGCGCACGGCCGATTATCACAGTGAGCGGTTGGAAGGGGTGCGCCAACTGCAGGGGGAATACTGGCTGCTGGTCAGCGAGGCCGAGGCGAAGCTGCACGGCCGCCAGCGCCTGGCCGATGTGCTTTCGGCGCATGAGGTGCAGGATGTGGCCGAGGAGGTGCGCAAGGTGGCCCTGCACCGTGAGCGCGTGCGGGTGTGGGCGCAGTTGCGCGAGGTGCTGCTTTCGGACCGCATGGATGAGATTCACAACGCCGAGGCGCTGGCCGCGGTGGTGGCTGAGGTGGATCGCACGCACGCGCTGCGCCAGCACGAGGTTGGCACGCTGAAGCAGTTGCTGGCCGAGCAGGGTGCGGACCGCCAGGCGGTGCGCGCGCATCTGCTGGCGCGGGTGGAACTGGAACGCCAGCGCGAGGTGCGCCTGGGTGAATTGGCGCTGCGTAAGGATGTCGAGCAAGAGGAACTGGCGCGCAATCAGGAGATCGAAAGCCGGCGCCTGGAGGGGATGATGGCGCTGGAGACGCGGCGCTGGCAGGCTGAACTGGAACGCCGCACGCAGGAGACCGCGGCGCAGCGCGCACAGCAGGCCGCGGCGGACATGGCGCAGCGCCAGCGCACGTTGCAGGATGCCTTGAACGAACTGGAGGTGGCCAAGGCCAAGGCCAAGACTCAGGCGGAGATTGATCGCATCGAGCGCGAGGAGGACCGCCTGGACATGGAACTGGGCGCGCTGAGCCTGGAGCGCATGCACGCGGTGCGGCGCAAGGAGGATGCCGAGCGGATGCGCATGGAGTTGGAGCGCAAGGCGGCCGAAATTCAACAGGAGATGGGCCGCGCCGCGGCGGAGATGGAGCGGCGGCTGCGTGAGGAAGCGGAGCGCCATCGCCTGGAGATGGAACGCAAGCGGCATGAGCTGGAGCAGGAACGCCAGCGCCAGGAGTTCGAGCTGACGCGCACGCGCACGCTGGCCGAGCAGGGGGTGGCCGGTCTGATGACGCTGGCGACGACGCCGGAGCAGGCGCGGCTGTTGAAGGATGTGGCCTTGCTGGCGCAGGCGCGCGATCTGTCGCCAGCGCAGTTGGAAATGGTGATGGCCGCGCTCTCGCCTGACCTGGCGCGCGCGCTGGCTGAGAAGTTCAAGGCGCAGGCGGCCGTCAGCACGCAGGCAGGCCAGGCGCAGCCGGTGTACGAACGCCTGTTGGTCGAGATGAAGGCGATGGGCGCCGAGCAAGCCGCACTGCAGGAACGCTACGCGGAGCGCATGCAGGGGATGTACGACAAGGGCATGGACACGACGCTGGGCACGGCGCAGGCCAATGCCGGGCGCGTGGAGCCGGCCGCGCCGCCGGTGATCCTGCCGCCCGCGCCCATCCCGCCGGCGACCGCGCGGCGCGGACGCCGGCGGCCGGCGGCCGCGCGCGTGCAGGCTGACGATGAGGCGCTGGCGGATGATGATGATAATGGTGATGAAGCCGCGGATGGCGCTGATCATGAGGACGCGGCGGATGATGCGGCCGGCGCTGAAGGTCGGGTGACCTGCCCGCGCTGTCAGCAGCAGACGCCGACCGGGCGCAGGTTTTGCATGCACTGCGGGGAGGATCTGTAACCATGGATGCGACACGTGGGATGAGACGAGTTTTCAGACGCCTGGCCGCACGCGATGCTCGTCGGCAGGCGCGCGAGGAGGCTGACCCGGCCGCGCCGGCGCCTAGTGAGCCACTGACACAGGCGCCAGCCGCACCGACTTCAGCGCGCGCGGCGCCGGCCGATTCACGACCACCAGGCGGCCCAACGTCGCCGCCGGCCAGGCCGCGGCAACCACAGCCGCGACGCCCGCTGGGGGGCGCGGCCAGGCCGGCGGCGCATCCTACGCATCCGCGGCGGGGCGGGCGCAGCGCCGGCGCGGTGTTCGATGACCTGGTGACCGCGCGACGGCGGCAGGCGGAAGGGCGGCAGGCTGGGGCGCGGGCGCAAAAACCGGCGGGCGTGGTCACAGCGGGGGCTGGCAGGTCGGGCCGGGAAAGAGCGGTTGCGCCCGCGGCGGTCAAGACGCCGGGGCTGGAGGCGGCCTTTACGCCGGAGAGCCTGGGTCGGGCCTGGCTGCACATCAAGGCCAATGGCGGCGGCCCTGGCGTGGACGGGGTTTCGCTGGATGATTTCACGGCCCATGCCGAGGCGGAACTGGCCGCACTGCGCCGCGATGTGCTCGGCGGCGTCTACCGCGCCACGCCGATCCGGACGGTGTGGGTGCCGAAGCGCAGCGGGGAGGGGCAGCGTCCGCTGGCGAAATGGACGATTCGCGACCGTGTGGCGCAGCGGGCGCTGGTGGAGTACCTGGAACCGACCTTCGAGAAGCGCTTTCTCGATTGCAGTTTTGGCTTTCGCCCCGGCCGCGGGGTGCAAGACGCCACGGCGCGTATTCTGACGCTGCGCGATCAGGGGCTGCGCTGGGTGGTGGATGCGGATATCAAGAAGTGCTTCGAGCACATTGACCCGGGCCTGCTGCAGCAGCGCTTGCGCAGTGAGTTGGATGATCCCGGCCTGCTGTGGCTGCTGGAGGGGTGGATTCAGGTGCGCATCATGAACGCGCTGGCGGGGCAGCGTCCCACGGCCGGCACGTCGCAGGGCGGGCCGATCTCGCCGCTGCTGGCGAATATCTATCTGCACCCGCTGGATGTGAAGCTGACGCAGGCGAAGCTGAACCTGGTGCGTTATGCCGATGACCTGGTGGTGCTGTGCCCGCGGCGTCAGGATGCCGAGGCGGCGCTGGCGCAGGTGGAAGATGGGCTGCGCGAGCTGCGCCTGGAGTTGAATCCTAAGAAGACGCGGTTGGTGAGCTTCGACGAGGGGTTCCAATTTTTGGGCGTGTTCTTCATCGGCAATAAGCATCATTACCTGGGATTTTGAGTTTAGGAGGAGCGATGCCGGTTATCTATTTGACCGATCAGGGCGCGATGGCGCACAAGAAGGGCGAGCGCCTGATTGTGGAGAAGAAGTCGGATGTGATTCTGGACATGCCGCTGATCCATGTGGAGCAGTTGGTGGTGATGGGCAATGTGCAACTGTCGGCCGCGTTGATTACGCAGCTGCTGCTGCAGGAGGTGGATGTGGCCTTTTTCTCGTCGTATGGCAAGTATCGCGGGCGCTTGACGCCGCCGGCGCTCGGTTTTGCGCAGTTGCGCCATCGGCAGTACCAGGTGCTGGGCAATGCGCAGACCGCGCTGCCGATTGCGAAGCAGGCGATTCAGGCCAAGCTGGCGAATCAGCGGCGGACGCTGGGACGCCTGGCCGCGACGGCCGGTAGCCAGGTGCAGGCGACCGTGCTCAGGGCCACGCAGACGATGCAGGGGATCGAGGGGCAGGTGGGCGCGGCGCGTGACCTGGACAGCCTGCGCGGCTATGAGGGGAGCGGCGCGGCGGCTTACTTCGGCGGTTTGAAGGATCTGTTGCCGCCGGGCTGGGGGTTCAACGGCCGGCAGTATCGCCCGCCGCCCGATGCGGTGAACGCGGCGCTGAGTTTCGGCTATGCGCTGCTGCAGAGCGCGGTGCTGGGCATGGTCAACCTGGTGGGGTTCGATCCGTACCTGGGCTTTTTCCATACGATTGATTATAACCGCCCGTCGCTGGCGCTCGATCTGATGGAGGAGTTCCGGCCGGTGGTGGTGGATGCGATTGTGGCGCCGCTGTTCCTGCGGAATCAGTTCACGGCGCAGGATTTTCGCCGCGAGCCGGGCGCCAAGCCGGGGTGTACCTGGTGGAGGACGGCCGCCGGCGCCTGATCGAGGCGCATGAGAAGCAGATGGCGACGCCGGTTCCCTATCCACGCAAGAAGGAGACCACCGCGCTGCGCCGCATCATCGAGGAGCAGGCGCGCCACCTGGCGAATGTGGTGCTGGGGGAGGCGGGGAGTTATCAGGGGTACGAAGCGTAAGTGCAAAGTGCAAAGTGCAGAGTACAAAGTGCAGAGCGCAGAGTGCAAAGTGCAGAGCGCAGAGTGCAAAGTGCAGAGCGCAGAGTGCAGAGCGCAGAGTGCAAAGTGCAAAGTGCAAAGTGCAAAATGCAGAGGGCAGAGGGCAGAATGTAGAGGGTAGAGCGCTTTGTACTTTGTACTTTGTATTTTGTATTTTGCACTTCTGTCCGGGGGTTTATCATGGCGAAGACGACGCAGTTTGTGTTGGTGTGTTATGACATTCCGGATGATCGGCGGCGGACGAAGGTGATGCAGACGCTGTTGGATTTTGGGCGGCGGGTGCAGTATAGTGTGTTCGAGTGCGATCTGAAGGCGAAGGATCTGGATCGGCTGCTGAAGAAGTTGGGGCGGCTGGTTGACAAGACGGAGGATAGTGTTCGTTTCTACTTTTTGTGCGAGTCATGCCTGCCGAAGGCACTGGCGATGGGCGCGGAGACGGAGATGGGCGATGCGCGGGTGGTGGCGAGGATTTTGTGACAACGCTGAACGCAGAGTGCAGAGTACAGAGTGTTTGGAGCGCGAAGGTACGAAGGGGAGCGAAGACGCGAAGCGCGAAGACGCCAAGAGCGCAAAGAACTGTCTTCTCTTGGCGTCTTGGCGTCGAAGCATTTTCAGGTCAGCATTCAGCATTGGTCAAAAGGGTACAATGAGGTCGTCGTCGTTTGCTGTGGTTGCTGCGATTTGGGGCGGCGGTTGACTGATCGTGGCTGATGACTGGCTGTCGGCGACGGCGGGCGGCGGCAGCGCGGGGGTGGGCGGTTCGCTTTCGGCGACGGCGAGGATGCGGTCGAGGCGGAAGACGCGTTCGGCGCGACGCAGGTGGCAGTAGGCGATGAGGTAGGTGACGGCGCCGCGGGTTTCCAGGCGGTAGGGGTCCACGCGGCGATGAGTCAGCTCGCCGCGTCCGGCTGTCCAGTAGGTGAGTTCGACGCTGTGCTCGCCGGCGATGGCGGCGGTCAGGCGAGCCTGGTTGTCGGCCAGGTTGACGGGATGGGGGTTGTCGAGGGGTGGGCCGGAGTAGCCGTCGAAGGCGGTTTGCAGGCGCGTGAGCAGTTCTTCGGCCAGGGCGTGCAGGTCGGAGGCGGTTTCGGGGGGGAGGCCGGCGGCGATTTGATCGAGGATGGCGGCGGGGAGGCGCACGGGCAAATCGGTGAAGCGGTTGAGCTGCTGGAAGACGAGGCCGGCGAGGTAGAGGTAGCCGCTGTTGGCGATCTTGGGCTTGCCGGGGCGCGTGCCCCCGGCGGCGTTGGGAATGGTCAGGCGGTGGGGGATGCCCAGGAGGCGCAGGCGGCCGATCAGGCGCGGCAGGTGACGATCGGGGATGACGATCAGGCGCCGGTTGAGGGTGCGCCCAAGCAAGGGGCGCAGGGTGCGGCGGGTGGTGAGCGCAGTCAGGTGCGCGGGGTCGGTCGTTTCGAGCACGGTGAGACGGTGGATGGTGATGGGGGCCGGGGTGGCAGCCCAGCGGCGCAAGGTGGCATACTCGTCGGCCGCGATTGGGCGGCCAGCCGCGTCGCTGAGGAGTTGCAGAACGGCGTCGAGGGTGGTGTCGCTGGCCAGGGCCAGGGCCAGATCATCCGGGCCGAAGCTGAGGCTGCCGAACTGGCTGATGAGGGCGTGGAGGCGCGCCAGGTCAACCTGGGCGGTGGCCAGGGCAGCATCGTGGTCGGGCAGGCGCAGGGTGATGCGCTCCGGGTCCAGGCTGAGCGTGAAGGGTTGCGGCGCGGGCAGGGGCGATAAGGGCGCGGCTTGGAGAAACGCACGCGCGGCCGGAGTCAGTTGAACCTGCAAGCGGTTTTCGGTTTGCAGGTTGACGCAGCCGAGCCAGGTGAGGGGGCCGAGGAACAGGTCGGTCAGGAGATGGGGCAGGCTATCGTCAGCGGTGGGGGTTTGCCACCAGACGGGCTGGGGGTGCAGGAAGCGTTTGAGTTCCTTGAGTAGTTGGGGAATGGTGCGCCATTCAGCGGCCGGTGCGAGACCGAGCAGGTGCTGCAGGTGTTGGACGAGGGCGATGGGGTCTGGGGTGGCGGCGCCGGGGAGGCGGAAGGTGCGCCAGGGGTCTGGTTGGAGCCAGGCGTTCCAGAGCTGTTGGATGCGCACGGTGGGGGCGGCCTGGAGCCAGAGGGGGAGGGTGGGGCTGGGTTTGATGAAGTCGCCGACGGGGGCGAGGAGGCCGAGGGTGTGGGCCAGGTAATGGAGGAAGTGGAGCCGGGGGGCCTGGAGTTCGGAGCGCAGGCCGGGGAATGGGGCGGGGCGCCGGGTTTGCTGGTTGAAGCGCTGGAGGAAGGGGGCGGGCAGCCAGCGTTGATGAACGGGGGCGATGTCGTGTTGGTGGAGGAGGGCGAGGAGGACGGTGAGGTCGTAGAGGGCGTCGAAGAGGGGCGGTTCGTAGGCGAGGCCAGTTGGCGGCTGGGGGTGAAGGGGAAGATTCTGGAGGAGGTGTTGGCGGAGGAAGACGCGGTGTTCGTCGGCGAGGGTGAACCGGGGCTGGCCGCCGGCGCGGTCAGGGGGAGCGGGGAAGATGAGGCCGAGGTAC
>NZ_JADIZS010000083.1:0-13427 GCF_016704685.1 Candidatus Amarolinea dominans | reverse complement strand
GAAATCAGATCGAAATTGGGATCAGGGGACATGAGTTTAGTAGCGGTATTTATCTGGGGGGGGTAGCAGCAGCCGCCGTGGAAAGAGCAGGCTGCACACCACCAACAGATGAACCAACGACGACAGGCGAAGCCGGCCGCGAGCAGAATGTCGGGAGGAGAGAGGAGAGAAAGTAGAAGATAGAAAAGAGAAAGAGGATAGAAAAGAGAAGAGAGAAGAGAATAGAAGAGCGCGTAACATAACAACAGACTCCCTTTCGTGCAGCAATCGAAACGGATGGGGTCAGGGACATTTTCCTGACTGCTGAAGGAGGTCGCGGGCGGGAGAGAAACTCACGCCAGGGACTTCCGGCGGCGAGAGACGACTCGGAAGGCGGGGGGCAGACTTGTGGCTGATTACAGCATAGCACGACCGCGGCGATCTGTCAAGAGGCAAAATTCGGGGACAGCAATTCCGAATTGGGCGGACGATTGACCACAAGGAACGCATAGAACACAAAGCAACGGCAGAAGATTCGCAGATTGGCGACGTCTTTGCGCTCTTTGTGTTCTATGTGGCAAAAAGTCCGCCCGGCTTTCTCTGCCACGAATTTCACTAATTTGCACGAATCGAGCTTCTGCCTTCGTGTCAATTCGTGCAATTCGTGGCCGAAAGTCCGTCCAGCTTTCTCTACCACGAATTTCACTAATTTGCACGAATTTCAGGGCCTTTTCGTTTCGATTCGTGTAATTCGTGGCAAAAATCGGGCTGATTGCGCCACTCGTGGTAGATCACGGCGATGGCGTCGGGAGTGATGCCATGGCCGCTTGCACGGCGCTGTTATTCTGTGCTATGATTAGGCATGAGGTGGGCGCGTTGTGAGCATGCATGGGTTTGGCGACGGACAGGCAGAAGGCCGTCAGTTTGTGGTGTTGGGCGCCGGGCCGGCCGGGTTGAGCGCGGCTTTCGAACTGACTCGTCTCGGCCAGCGGCCGCTTGTCCTTGAAAAGCGCGACAAAGTGGGCGGGCTGGCGCGCACGGAACAGTACCACGGCTTTTCCTTCGACATGGGCGGCCACCGTTTCTTCAGCAAATCACCCGTGGTCAACGCGCTCTGGCGCGAAATCCTGGGTCAGGACTTCCTACACCGGCCGCGGCTGTCGCGCATCTTCTACCGTCACCGTTTTTTCCACTATCCACTCAAACTGGGCAATGCGCTGTGGAACCTGGGGCCGCTGGAAGCGCTGCTGATCGTGCTCAGTTACGCGCGTTGGCGGCTCTTTCCCTATCCACGTGAGGACACCTTCGAGGAGTGGGTCACCAACCGCTTTGGACGGCGCCTGTTCGAGACCTTCTTCAAGACCTACACCGAGAAAGTGTGGGGCATCTCATGCCGGGAGTTGAAGGCGGAGTGGGCGGCGCAGCGCATCAGGAACCTATCGCTGCCGACCGCGCTCCTGAGCATGGTGGTCAAGCCGGGTGGGACCGTGACCTCGTTGATCGAGGCGTTCGATTACCCGCGGCGCGGCCCCGGTATGATGTGGCAGGCGCTGCAGGCGCGCATCGAGCAGGCGGGCGGGGTCATCCGCCTGAACGCCGACGTACAGCAGATCTTCACCAGGGGCGGGCGCATCAGCGGTGTATTGGTGGCCGCTAACGGGCAGGAAACCCTGATCGAGGGCACCGATTTCATCTCCAGCATGCCGTTGAGCGAATTTGTGCGCAAGCTGAACGCGGCGCCGCCGGAGGTTGTGGCCGCGGCCGGCCAGCTCAAGTACCGTGACTTCCTGTTAGTGGGCCTGATCGTAGCCGAACCCAATCTGTTTCCGGACAACTGGATTTACATGCACGACCCAAGCGTGCGGGTGGGGCGCATTCAGAATTTCGGCAATTGGTCGCCCGACATGGTGCCGGAGCCGGGCATGAGCAGCCTGGGCCTGGAATACTTCTGCAATGAGGGCGATGCGCTGTGGAACACGCCCGATGCGGAGCTGATCGAGCTGGCAAAACGAGAGTTGGAGCAGAGCGGGCTGGTGCGCCAGGCCGATGTGGTGGATGGCTGCGTTTTTCGCGTGGAGAAGTCCTACCCGGTTTACGATAGTCGTTACCGTGATTGCCTGGCGCAGGTGCGTGCATTCGTGGACAGCCTGCCGAACTTTCAGCCCATCGGTCGCAATGGCCTGCATCGCTACAACAATCAGGATCACGCCATGTTGACCGGCCTGGCCGCGGCGCGCAACCTGGCCCTGGGTGAGCGCAACGACCTGTGGCGCATCAACGCCGACCCGGAATATCATGAAGAGGCGCCAGGGCAGGGAGCGGGTGACAAGCCGGCCGGTACGATCAACGGCAACGCCGCGCGCGCTGGGGGCTGACCGCCAGCCGCGGCGGGCGCCGGCCTTGCCAGCCCGTGTCAGGATTGGGTGGCGATTGGCAGGGTAAAGGTAAAGGTGCTGCCGCGGCCCGGCTCGCTGCTGGCGGTGACCGTGCCGCCATGCGCCAGCACCAGTTGTTTGACGATCGCCAGCCCCAGCCCGGCCCGGCCGGTCTGGCTGCTGTGCAGGCGGTCGGCGCGGTAGAAGCGGTCGAAGACGTGCGGCAGATGTTCGGGCGCGATGCCGCTGCCGGTGTCATGCACCGCGACCCGCACGCTTGCTGCCTCAGGCTGCGCCGTCACCGTAATGACGCCGCCGGCCGGCGTGTGGGCAAAGGCATTCTGCAGCAGGTTACGCAGCACCTGTCCCACGCGCTCACGATCCGCGTCCACCTGGGGCAGATCGCTCGGCAGGTCCACCAACAGAGTGACACCCTTCGCATCGGCTGGTGGCCGCAGCATGCCCATCGCCTGCTCGACCAGCCCGACCAGCGCCACAGGTTGTCGCATCAGCGTCAGGCGTCCGGCTTCTGCCTGCGCCAACTCTTGCAGGTCGGCCACCAGGCGGCTGAGCAGCATCGTCTCCTCGTACAAGCTGTCCACCAACGCCCCATCAGTGCTCACCAGGCCATCGCGTGCCGCGTCCAAATAGCCGCGCAGATTGGTCAACGGGGTGCGCAGCTCATGCGCTACGTCGTTGACCATATTGCGCCGCAGTTGTTCCTGCTGGCTGAGGCTGCCAGCCATCGCGTTGAACGCATGCGCCAGTTGCCCGATTTCATCGTCGGTTTCAACTTGCACCCGTGTACTGAGATCGCCCTTTTCCATGCGGCGGGCGGCGGTCGTCAGGCGCTGCACCGGCCGCAAGATGCGACCGGATAGCACCAGCGTGACCGCCACCGCGGCCAGGCCGGCCAGCAGCGCACTCAGCAGCAGCGAGCGGTTGAGCGCGGAGAGGAAGGCGGTATCGGCCTCGCGTGGGCCGGTCAGCGGGCCGAGGTAGAGGGAACCGACGCGTGTGCCGCCGGCCACCATGATCGCGGCCGGCGGCGGCCAGTTGCCATGCACCGGTTGACCGATCAGCGCCCGCTCAGAATCGGCCACCACACGATCGCGCTGATCGGTCACCACGACGCGTTCATCGGTGAACTGCGCCAGACGGTCCACTTCGGCCTGGGCGTCGCTCCAGCCCTGGTTGACAGTAAAGGAGCGCGCCAAAACGAAGGCGAAGCGCCGATTGGTCGAGGTGCCGCCGCTTTCAACGTAGCGTTGAAATTCACCGGTCGTGCGCTGGCGCGCCACAATGGCCGTCACGCTGATCGCAATCAGCACGACGAGGATGATGGCAAGCAGCAGACGCACGCGCAGGCTATGCAGCATGATGCCCCTCGAAGCGGTACCCAAAACCGGGTACGGTCATAATATAGCGCGGCGTCCCTGGCTGCGGCTCGATCTTGCGCCGCAAATTCATGATGTGTACGTCCACCGTGCGTTCGATCCCGTCATAATCGAAACCAAAGGCACGATCGAGCAACTCCGAACGGCTGAACGCGCGGCCAGGTTCACGCACCAGTGTTTCCAGCAAGCGGAACTCGGTGGGCGTCAGGCTGACCGGTTGCCCGTGCGCAGCCACCTCGCGCCGCACCAGGCTGATGGCCAGATCGCCAAAGTGCAGCTCGCCGTTCGTGTCATCATCGGGCAGGGTGCGCCGCAGCACGGCGCGAACCCGTGCCACCAGTTCACGTGGACTGAACGGCTTGGTCAGGTAGTCGTCGGCGCCGAGGTCAAGGCCCAGGAGCTTGTCTTCATCGGTGGCGCGCGCGGTGAGCATGATAATCGGAACGCGTGAATCGGCCCGCAGCAGCCGGCAGACATCGGTGCCGTCCAGCTCAGGCAGAAACAGATCGAGCACGATCAGGTCGGGCTGCTGACTGCGTGCAATCTCCAGCGCCTCCTGCCCGTCGAACGCCGGTAGGACGCGGTAGCCTTCCTTCCTCAAATAGAGCGACACGAGCTGCACAATTTTTTTGTCGTCATCAACAACCAGGATAGTTCGATTCATCATCTGGGACTTATTTCCGGATTCGTGTGGCGTGCGGGCTTTTTCGCCTGGAGTTGTCGTCGGGGTATCTGGGCGGCCAATACTGACAGGGGAGCGTAGCCAGTAGCCACGCCCCCCTGCGGTTTATGCGAACAATGGGATGTTTTTGGCGACCCAACCGGTGTCAGGGGCGTTCGGCAGGTCGCCTTTTATCCGCTGACCTCCGGTCAGGACGATGTGCCCGTGGCCGGAGCCAAAGGAGTGGTGGTTGACGGGGCAAACAGCCCGCCGCCAAAACCATGCATGCCGCCGCGGTGACCACGTCCGCCGAAGCCGCCCCTGGGCATGTAGCCCTGGGCCAGCCCCTGCAGGAGCCAGTCAGCCTGCGCTTGCGTCATGGCGCCATCCTTGACAGCCTGCGCAATCTGATCCTTCATTGCCTGCGTGCGGGCAGCGTCAATCGCGTCCTGCACCTTCTGAATGTCCACACCCTGCGCGGTTGCAACTTCCTGCAACGTCTTGCCGCTGTGCAGTTGTTCGAAGAGCTGCGTCGGCGTCAGATTGAGCGCCGCGGCCGTCGCATCGAAGGTGGCCGTGGAGCCATCACAGCCGAAGCCGAAGCCATGGCCAAATCTATAGCCGTTCGGCACGGTTGGGGTTGTCGCCGCCGGCGGGGTGACCGTCTGCGCCAGCGCCCCGCCTGCCGTCACGGCGCCGATTGCCACGACGAGCGCCAAAACGCCCATCACCATCACGATTTTCTTGATCATCTATGAACCTCCTGGGTCATGTCTCTGAACGGAAGCGGTCGGGGAATCAGCAACCGTCAGTTCAAGTGTAGCAGGGGGCTGTTAAGATTTAGTAAAGGAAAAGTTGGGATGGTGTTGTATGCTGCAAGCGTGGATAGACTTCACTTTTCCGCCTAAGGGGTCAGGCGCAATTCGTGCCCGCTTGCAGTATATGCTGCAAAAACATTTCCTCTGGACAACCTTGATTCATTGACCCAATTTTACCCCGCTCGCAAGCCCAGGTCAAGCTTTGCGAAAGCGAGTTGGCAAGTTAGAAACCGGGACATTGACAGGGGCGCGTCACCGATGTTATACTGCGCCCAGGTTCCGTATCGGTTGCCAGCCTCTGTCCCGAAAGGAGAGATCTCATGAACCACCCATTATCTGCGAGTCGCCTGCTATCGGCTCTGTTTCTGCTGATGGCCGCGTGCCTGGCTGCAACAACCGGCTCACCACTGCGTTCGGCCGCCGCCCCTCCACCTCCGCCACACGTGCTGACGCCACCTCTGGAGGAAAGCCCGTTTCGCGCCACGGGTCCATCCGTCACAATGCCATCAGACGGCCTTCTACCTGATGATTTGACTGCCACCAGTAAAATCGTTTTTCAATCGTACCGCGACAACAATTGGGAAATCTACGTGGCGCGGGGCAATGGCGGCTATCCCGTGCGTCTGACCTATGACGCGGCCCCCGACCTGGCGCCTCGCTTGAGCCCGGCCGCGCTGCAAGTCGCGTTCACGTCACGGCGCACCGGCACTTACGAAATTTTCGTGGCAAACGTGAACGGCAGCAACCTGCGGCAAGTCACGCCCAATGGTGGGGATGACGCGGGCGCAGCCTGGTCATTTGATGGAACTCGTTTTGTGTACGAGAGCTATGTCAACGGCCAGTGGGATGTATTTGTCATAAACGTAGATGGCAGCAACCCACAACGCCTGACCAATTCGCCAGACTACGATGGTACGGCCGCCTGGTCGCCTGATGGGACAAAAATCGCCTTCACATCGCGCCGAAGCGGCGAGCTGGGAGTCTGGGTGATGAACGCGGACGGCAGTGGGCAGACGCGTTTCGACACAGCCTTCGGCTGAAAATCCTGCCTGGTCGCCTGACGGGACGAGAATTGCCTATGGACGCGGACAGCGACGACGATACCTGGCACGAAATCTGGGTCATGAATGCCAATGGCAGCAATCCACGGCGTCTGTATCGTCCTGAGGATGAGAAAACGGATGCCTGGGTTGGCAGTTGGTCGCCGGACGGTCGCTATATCGCTTTCATGTACATCTCCTGGATCGAATATGAGGGCCAATGGTATTGGACGAGTTCGCGGCTCAGGGCGCTGGATAGCGTTCAATTCTGGGCGCCGCCAACCGGTCTTGGCAGCGGTGTTCGCGACTGGCGCCCCGACTGGCAAGGGCTTGATCTGACCGCGCCCACGTCGAGCGTGCTGCCGCTTCCGTCACAATCCCCCTACGCGTTCACCGTTCGCTGGTCTGGCAGCGATCAAGGCCGCTCGGGCATCTTGAACTACGTGGTACAGGTGAAGGATAATGACAATGGGTGGAATGTCTGGCAAGACAGGGTAACAGCCACGTCGGCTGTTTTCATCGGGGACGGCGGTCATGTGTATAGTTTCCGCAGCCAGGCGAACGATCGTGCTGAAAATACCGAAGACTGGCCGACCATGCCCGACGCAATCACAACGGTAGAAGCATTGGCGCCGGTCACTTCCGTTGATCCCCTACCCGTTTACCGGCGCAATGGTAGTGTCATTAGCTGGAGCGGCACTGATCCGGGAGGCTCTGGAATTCATACGTACGATGTCCAGTATCAATTGCTGAGCCATTCCGATGAATCGCTTAGTCCGGATGCATGGACTAACTGGCTGGTTGGCACAACAAGCCCCGCAACGTTATTCACCGGAATACCTGGTCGAACCTATGCGTTTCGCTCGCGCGGGCTTGATCGCGCACAACCAGGAAGAATGGCCTCCAGGAAACGGCGATGCAAGTACAACGATGTACACGTGGGCAATCATCGGCACAGTAAAAGACAACCGTGGTGTGCCGATCGTTAACGCAACGATCACAACCATGCCCAGGGCGTTCAGAGGATTCGTTAGTGATGAAAACGGTCGCTTTCAAACCTATGTTGACGAAACCAATCCATTATATGCCGTTTCGTGGAATAAGGCGGATTATGGTGTCCTGCCAACCACCAATTACAACAGTTTTCGCGATGTCACACTCGAAGCGATATTGCCACCGCCCGACCAATCCATGGGCAATGGAAGTTTCGAGGCGCAAAATCTGGCGCCCTGGCAAACTTCGACAGAGTTGCCCGCTGCGTTAGCGTCACAGCAGCACATCGGGGAGAAAGCCGCCCTATTGGGCTGCTCGCCTTTACAACTCTCGGCTCCCCACCGCATCTCTGCAAACTCCGCAAACCCAGCGTACCCATCTATGGAGATGGACAGCAGTGGTGTCCTACACGTCGTGTGGATGGAAAGTGCCAATTCTATCAGCGAGGTCTCTTATGTACAGCGTCGTCCAGATGGTTCATGGTCAACCGTAACTAATGTCTCAAATACACCGGGATCAGCACTGCAGCTACAAATGGCACTCGATCATCACGGTGGTACCCACGTTGTCTGGACTGAGGCCGCAAATAATCGAGTCGCAATTTATTATAAGGCCGGATCCCGGCGGGTGTCTGGGGTGCCACAGAGAACGCATTGCTAGCCGCGAACCTGCCCGATGCCTCATCGCCGCAGTTGGCAGTGGCGCCCAATGTAACGATCCATCTGGTGTGGTTTTCCAGCACCACTACTTACAATGATGCCTTCTATGCCTATCGTGGTACGGACGGCGGTTGGTCTGCTGTTCAGAATATCTCTCAGACATATGGGTCTGGACATGAGATGAAGATCGTGCTATGGCGAATGGCCTTCCATGTTGCGTGGAATGACACTGGTGAGAGTGGTTATTTTTCTGTTTATTATCGCCAGCGACGCAGCGATGGGCAGTGGCTGCCAGTGCAAAAAGTGTCAACGAATTCGATGTCACATGCCCATCCCTTTGATATGTCGGTTGATTTTGAGACAACAGTCCACCTTGTGTGGGCGCAGAGCGGGGGCAATCTCATATACACGAAACGCTGGGTTAACCAGGATTGGCTACCGCCAGTCGCAATCACAAATGCAACGGTGATGTCTTATCCTGCCATTGTAGCCGATCGGTCCGGCGTCGCTCATGTCGTTGGGCCAGCTCTAATAATGGGGTGTTCAGAGGTATTACATGCGCCAGATGGTGCGAACTCGTGGACTACGCCGGTTGCGATTTCCGAATCACAACCGGTTGACTAATTTCCTATTGGCATCACGCAAGATCAACAGGATCATCTCCATGTCATTTGGTGGGAGTTTCGCAGACACTTTGCATCTTTATTACGTGCGACAGGATGATGAAGGGGCTTAGGCTGCGCCGCTCGCAGCGTCACCTGGCAATTATGACGTCAGAGAGCATGTGCTAAGGATAGATTCGTCAGGTGCAGCTAACCTTGTTTGGTCGGATAGTTTACAGAACGACCTGTTTTACACGGGCGTGCCTCTCGCGCCACTCAGACCGGTAATGCCACCCCTGAGCCAGACGGTTACGGTGCCTGTCACCATGACGACAGCGACGCTTTCGTTCTTCTACAAATTGGGCGCGACGGCGCCGGCCGGAGATCGTTGGCTAAGTGTAACGGCCAACGATGGCATCAACACCACAACGATCTTCTCGACAACCAACCCCGCCGCCGAGTGGACTCATCGCTGGTTTGGCCTTTGGTCTTGACCGGCAAGACCGTCACCCTGAGCTTCAATCTGCACGAAACCGCCGGTCGGCCCCCGCGGGCTTACCTGGACGACGTGAGTCTCGGCTCGGCCTTACCCTGATCTGTGGCTTAGCCTGGCAGGCCCCGCCAGCACAACCCCAGGCGCCACGTTGATTTACACCATGACCTACGGCAACCGCGGCGGCGCCACAGCCGCCGGCGCGACGATAAGCGGCACGCTGCCCGCCGGCCTGACCTTCATTCGTGCCAACCCGCCGTCGAACGCGGGGACGCCCGTCGACCTGAATCTCGGCAACCCGCGGGCTAAGAGTGACCGTTCACGACCGTGATTGAAGCGCGGGTGCCCCCACCGCTAATACGGGTAGCCTGATCAACCCGGTGCATTGTGGCTACCATCACGCCGGAGATCGAGCGGGTGGACAACAATACCGCGACGACGACCGCTCTGACCAGCAGCGCCTTCCTACCACATCCGCCAGGTGCGCACCAGGCGATAGATTCCAACGCTAGCCACGCCAGCCAATACGCCCTTCTATCAAATGACGGTTGAGCCCCCGACTCAGCCGTCGCTAGCTCCCTCTCCCTCTCCCCTTCTCCCTTCTCCTTCTCCCTCTCCTTCTCCCTTCTCCTTCTCCCCTTCTCCCTTTCTCCTTCTCCTCCCTTCTCCCTTCTCCCCCTTCTCCTCCTTCCTTCTCCCCTTCTCCCTTCTCCCCTTCTCCCTCCTTCTCCCCTTCCCCCTTCGCCTTCTCCCTTTCTCTTCTCCCTCCTCCCCTTCTCCTCCCTTCTCCCCTCCTTTCCCTTCTCCTCTGCTATGGTATAAAAGCGCTGTTGTTTGCCCATCCCTGTTGCTCTATTGAACTAACGGATACTGGATTCCCTTCTTCCCAGCTTGCTGGCCGTAGCGGCCCTGGTTGCAGGCTAACGGCTTCTTTGTCGCGGTTGAATCGTTGCCCAGGTGACGGCGTTGCGGTCGGTTGGAGGTCAGGCGGGCGCTAATAATGAGGCTGTGCGCACGGTGTTGAAGATGCAGAACGATACCGATCTCTACATCGCCGCTGCGCGTTTCGGCATCACGATTGCCAGCTCCGGCCCTGGGCTGGATTGGCGATGTCACCATCGTGAAGATGGTCGAGCCTGGAATCTCGCGCCTGGTTGGCGCACGTTGCGGTGGAAGGCGTCGCCATCGGCATCGGCACGGTGGTCTCGCTTTCCCTGGTGACTTTCATCCACATCGTGCTCGGCGAACAGGCGCCGCAGTAAACCTTTGCCATTCGCAACCCGGAACGCGCCCGGTTGATGTCTGCCCGCATCATGGACCATCCACCTCATCTTTCGTCCTGTCATCTGGTTGCTGGACTTACGCCACTACGCTGGTGCTACGTCTCTTTGGCGTCGCAGGCGCCAGCGGGCACCACTCTGGTCTACTCGGTGGACGAGCGAAAATGCTGGTGCGCGAGCCGTCAGCTGAGGGCGTGCTGGAACAGACGCAAGAAGAGATGCTGGTGCGCGTGTTCGAGTTTGGCGGAACGCGATGTCAGTGAGGCGATGATCCAGCGTACCGGACATCGTGGGCATCGAACGGGCCGCCACGCCCGGATGATCTTGGTTGTACGGCTTCAGCGGGGTCGCGCTACTCCCGCTTCCCGGTCTACGGTGGCGACCTGGACAACATCGGGGTGGTGGTTATGAAGATGTCCTGATGGCCCTGGCCGCGGGCCGCAGGCACGCAGGCGCACCGGCCGAACTGGGCATCTCCATCCGGCCCACTTTGTCCTCGACAGCCGCAAAGTAGGTGACCTGTTCAACGAGATGCGCAACAGAAATTGGCATGGCGATTGTGATTGACGAATACGGCGGCACGGGCCGGGCATCGTCACCGTGGAAGAGCGCGCGGAAGAGGTGGGCCGAGTCACCGATGAGTGGGTGACGGACGAGCCCACCGTCGTCACGGTGGCCGCAGGCGTGTTCGAGGTCAGTGCGCAGGCGCGTGGACGACATCAACGCCCGGTTGGGACTCGACCTGCCGGAGCCTGGACGACTACGAGACACTGGCCGGGGCTTCATCCTCTATCAGCTGCACCACATTCCGCACGCCGGCGAGGAAATCAGCTACGACAACGTACACTTCACCGTCCTGCAGATGCCGGGCCGAAGATCGAGAAGGTGTGGTAGCGAGACAATAGCAGGCGGAATGCTGTTATCAACCTGAGAAGAACAACGAGTTGTCTTTGTACGTGACCACGGATGAGCCGACCGTGCCGAGCAGCGTAACGCCGGATACGCCGTTGAGCGAGTTGAATCTGAACCGGCACGAGCGTGATTACCTGAAAAATTGCGTACGCTCCATGTTCATCGCCTGCATCCCTACCTCGGTAAATACATCCCGCAATTGGTCGAGGAATTCTCAGAAAGTATTTCGGTCCAGGGAAGACAGTGCTCGATCCATTTTCAGGTTCAGGCACCACGTTGGTGCAGGCCAACGAGCCGGTGTCAAAGCCATTGGTTTCGACGTCTCGGCTTTCAATGTGCTCCTTGGCCAGCAGCAAAAACCAAGCATTACGATCTGAAAATCGTGCGCCAGGAGATCCTGGACATTCTGAACGCTTCACGCCAGGTCACCAGACCAGCAGCTGGTCCTTGTGGAGCGCAACTGGCAACGGTAACGGACATGGGCCGGTTTCATCCAGCGGTTATCTTCAGCGCTGGTTTCAGCCGCAGGCGCTAAAAGAATTGCTGCTTATCGTGATCGATTCAGAATTATCGGAATCAGGAGATTCTGAAAATCATCCTTTCACGGTCGGCACGGTCGGCGCGCGGTTGACTACTCATTTCGACCTGGATTTTCCGAAGGGCCCACAGACGGAGCCGTACTGGTGCATAAGCAGCCGCAACTGTATGCCCACAACGACGGCCTATCAATTTTGAAGCATTACAGCCTGGACACCAAGTCGATTAGAGGAATTCGCGGCCAACGTACCGACGCAACTGTGATCATCAAGCACGAAGATGGCCGGTTGGCCGATCTTCCTCCTATAGATGGCGTCATTACCAGCCCACCGTATGTCGGCTTGACTGATTATCCCGAACACTGGCATCGCTATGCCTATGAACCGCTCCGTCTTCGCGATAAGAGGTGAGTCAGAAATTGGCGGGCTAAGCGAGGCTCCAGTCAAAAGGCGCAACGCACCGACCAGGAGTCCATTGCAGAGGTTTTCCGCCGCGCCTGAGGAGCCATGCCGGCAGGCGGTATCTTGATCGTCGTGGCCGGTGACAAATTTGGGCTTTGGATGAAATCGCCAGGCTGTGTGGGGTTGAAGTCGAGGGCCGTGCCTAATGCCATGTGAACCGCCGACCGGACGACGACGAGCGAATTCTACGAATCGGTGTTTGTGTGGCGAAAAACGTGAGCCCAACGAATCCATGTAGCCAGATGAACTCAACCACGCCTGTCAGTCTATGATCTGTTGAAGAGCTTTGCACAGCAATCGGTAAAGCGGTATGGTCCTCAAGACATCGAAGGTCTCAAACAGGCCCACCCATTTCACAAACTGTTCCTGAACGATGCGGGTCTGATCGCAGCCAAACGTGAGCGTTCTGCTGTTACGAGAATGGGGATGTTCCTATTCCTTCGCCTTGGCTAAATCCATTGCAAGTGAACGCTATCAGCAAGTGATATTGGAACATAAAATGCAGGGGCTTATTGTTGGGTCTACGGTAGATGCGATTGCAAGAATTGCCCGCGAGCCATGATCAGGTCAACGTCGCCCAATCACGCCTGGCTGAGTTGGCCGAGGTGCTGCATGTTGATGATCACGGCGACCAGGAATGGTAGAGTGCGAGTCATCGGTGACATTTTTATCGGCGATTCCTGAAAGAGCGCCCACTGTTCGTTGAGATCAAGACACCCGGGCCGAACCCGGACATCGGCGCCGTAACCAAACAGAAGATACTGACTTTTCTGCCGTTGCGCCCAGGGATAAACCCATAAGCCTACGTGGGCCTTCCCTGCAACTCCCTTATCCGACGCAGAAAGCACAGATTACAGCCACAGCCTCACCAAGAAGATCATGGATGTGCGGGATGAAATAATACTGGGGAGGAATTCTGGGATACAATAGGGTAGCATACGGGGAAACATTCGATCAATCAGTTTAAAGTGATCGAGGAAGGGAGCAGGGCGCTCGGCAAGAGCGCGGCTTCGTGAATCTGACCAGTCTCTGCAGGTAAGCGATCGAATCCAGAGGAGACTCTAAAGAAACCATTGGAGATCATTGGACATCAATGAAGTGCAAGCTTACTGGGCGTCGCATCGCCGACTGGGATCAGCGTCGAATCGGATTGCTCGAAGATGGTTGAGTCTTGACACGTTGTTGTCGCCGCACTCCTACCTCAGGACTGAACGGTCACG
>NZ_JADIZS010000082.1:0-83878 GCF_016704685.1 Candidatus Amarolinea dominans | reverse complement strand
AAACCGGGCTGGCTGCGCCACCTGTGGTAGACTGGCTTTAAGCGATGGCGTCGGGAGGGATGCCAGCGACGCTTGCACGGCGCTGTTATTCTCCAGCGGCGATTAGGGGCCAGAGGTGGGCGGCGTTGTGAGCATGGCAAGGTTTCAGTGACGGACAGGCAGAAGGCCGTCAGTTTGTGGTGTTGGGCGCTGGCCCGCCGGGTTGAGCGTGGCTTTGAACTGGACTCTCGTCTCGGCTAAAGCGGCCGCTTGTCCTTGAAAAGGGAGCGTAAAGTGGGCGGGGTTGGCGTTACGGGAATAGTACCACGGCTTTGCTCTTCGATATGGGCGGCCACCGTTTCTTCAGCAACACCCGTGGTCAACAAGCCTGCGCGAAACTTGGGTCAGGACTTCCTACACTGGCCATATTGTCGCATCTTCTACTGTCACTGCTTCTTTTTTTCCAGAACATCCACTCAAACTGGGCAAATGCGCTGTGGAACCTGGGGCCGCTGGAAGCGCTGCTGATCGTGCCTGTTACGCGCGCTGGCGGCTCCTTTCCCCTATCCACGTGAGGACACCTTCGAGGAGTGGTCACCAACCGGCTTTGACGGCGCTCACTGAGACCTTCTTCAAGACCTGCCACCGAGAAAAGTGTCGGGCATCTCATGCCGGGAGTTGAAGGCGAGTGGGCGGCGCAGCGCATCAGGAACCTATCGCTGCCGACCGCGCTCCTAAGCATGGTGGCTCCATCTCGGGTGGGACCGTGACCTCGTTGATCGAGGCGTTCGATTACGACGCGGCGTGGCCCCCGGTATGATGTGGCAGCCGCAGGCGCATGGCGCAGGCGGGCGGGGTCATCCTCCTGAACGCCGACGTACAGCAAGATCTTCACCAGGGGCGGGCGCATCAGCGGTGTATTGGTGGCCGCTAACGGGCAGAAACCCTGATCGGGGGCACCGATTTCATCTCCAGCATGCCGTTGAGCGAATTTCTGCGCAAGCCGAATTCGGCGCCGCCGGAGGTTAGGTGGCCGCAGCCGGCAGCCTCAAGTACCGTGACTTCCTGTTATAGTGGGCCTGATCTTAGCCGAAACCCAATCTGTTTCCGGAAACTGGATTTACATGCACGACCCAAGCGTGCGGGTGGGGGGCATTCAGAATTTTTCGGCATTGGTCGCCCGACATGGTGCCGGGGCCGGGCATGAGCAGCCTGGGCCTGGAATATTTCTGCAACGGGGGCGATGCGCTGTGGAACACGCCCGATGCGGGGCTGATTGATCTGGCAAAACGAGAGTTGGAGCAGAGCGGGCTGGTGCGCCAGGCCGATGTGGTGGATGGCTGCGTTTCGGGTGGAGAAGTCCTACCCGGTTTACGATAGTCGTTACCGTGATTGCCCTGGCGCAGGTGCGTGCATTCGTGGACAGCCTGCCGGAACTTTCAGCCCATCGGTCGCAATGGCCTGCATCGCTACAACAATCGGGATCACGCCATGTTGACCGGCAGCGCGCGCAACCTGGCCTGGGTGAGCGCAACGACCTGTGGCGCATCAACGCCGACCCGGAATATCATGAAGAGGCGCCAGGGCAGGGGCGGGTGACAAGCCGGCCGGTACGATCAGCGGCAACGCCGCGCGCGTCAGGGCTGACCGCCAGCCGCGGGGGGCGCCGGCCCGCCAGCCCGTGTCAGGATTGGGTGGCGATTGGCGGAGGTAAAGGTAAAGGTGCTGCGGCCCGGCTCGCTGCTGGCGGTGACCGTGCCGCCATGCGCCAGCGCCAGTTGTTTGACGATCGCCAGCCCCAGCCCGGCCCGGCCGGTCTGGCTGCTGTGCAGGCGGTCGGCGCGGTAGAAGCGGTCGAAGACGTGCGGCAGATGTTCGGGCGCGATGCCGCTACCGGTGTCATGCACCGCGACCCGCACGCTTGCTGCCTCAGGCTGCGCCGTCACCGTAATGACGCCGCCGGCCGGCGTGTGGGCAAAGGCATTCTGCAGCAGGTTACGCAGCACCTGTCCCACGCGCTCACGATCCGCGTCCACCTGGGGCAGATCGCTCGGCAGGTCCACCAACAGAGTGACACCCTTCCATCGGCTGGTGGCCGCAGCATCGCCCATCGCCTGCTCGACCAGCCCGACCAGCGCTACAGGCTGTCGCATCAGCGTCAGGCGTCCGGCTTCTGCCTGCGCCAACTCTTGCAGGTCGGCCACCAGGCGGCTGAGCAGCATCGTCTCCTCGTACAAGCTCGGTCCACCAACGCCCCATCAGTGCTCACCAGGCCATCGCGTGCTGCGTCCAAATAGCCGCGCAGATTGGCAACGGGGTGCGCAGGCTCATGCGCCACGTCGTTGACCATATTGCGCCGCAGTTGTTCCTGCTGGCTGAGGCTGCCAGCCATCGCGTTGAACGCATGCGCCAGTTGCCCGATTTCATCGTCGGTTTCAACTTTGCACCCGTGTACTGAGATCGCCCTTTTCCATGCGGCGGGCGGCGGTCGTCGAGCCTGCACCGGCCGCAAGATGCGACCGGATAGCACCAGCGTGACCGCCACCGCGGCCAGGCCGGCCAGCAGCGCACTCAGCAGCAGCGAGCGGTTGAGGCGGAGAGGAAGGCGGTATCGGCCTCGCGTGGGCCGGTCAGCGGGCCGAGGTAGAGGGAACCGGCGCGTGTGTGCCGGCAACCATGATCGCGGCCGGCGGCGGCCAGTTGCCATGCACCGGTTGACCGATCAGCGCCCGCTCAGAATCGGCCACCGCACGATCGCTGATCGGTCACCACGGCGTTCATCGGTGAACTGCGCCAGACGGTCCACTTCGGCCTGGGCGTCGCTCCAGCCCTGGTTGACCGTAAAGGAGCGTGCCAAAACGAAGGCGAAGCGCCGATTGGTCGAGGTGCCGCCGCTTTCAACGTAGCGTTGAAATTCACCGGTCGTGCGCTGGCGCCACAATGGCCGTCACGCTGATCGCAATCAGCACGACGAGGATGATGGCAAGCAGCAGACGCACGCGCAGGCTATGCAGCATGATGCCCCTCGAAGCGGTAACCAAAACCGGTACGGTCATAATAGGAGCGCAGCGTCCCCTGGCTGCGGCTCGATCTTGCGCCGCAAATTCATGATGTGTACGTCCACCGTGCGTTCGATCCCGTCCTAATCGAAACCAAAGGCACGATCGAGCAACTCCGAACGGCTGAACGCGGCCAGGTTCACGCACCAGTGTTTCCAGCAAGCGGAACTCTCCGGTGGGCGTCAGGCTGACCGGTTGCCCGTGCGCAGCCACCTCGCGCCGTACCAGGCTGATGGCCAGATCGCCAAAGTGCAGCTCGCCGTTCGTGTCATCATCGGGCAGGGTGCGCCGCAGCACGGCGCGAACCCGTGCCACCAGTGCACGTGGATTGAAGGGCTTGGTCAGGTAGTCGTCGGCGCCGAGGTTAAGGCCCAGGAGCTTGTCCTCATCGGTGGCGCGCGCGGTGAGCATGATAATCGGAACGCGTGAATCGGCCCGCAGCAGCCGGCAGACATCGGTGCCGTCCAGCTCAGGCAGAAACAGATCGAGCACGATCAGGTCGGGCTGCTGACTGCGAATCTCCAGCGCCTCCTGCCCGTCGAACGCCGGTAGGACGCGGTAGCCTTCCCTTCCTCAAATAGAGCGACACGAGCCGCACAATTTTTTGTCGTCATCAACAACCAGGATAGTTCGATTCATCATCTGGGACTTATTTCCGGATTCGTGTGGCGTGCGGGCTTTTTCGCCTGGAGTTGTCGTCGGGGTATCTGGGCGGTCAATACTGACAGGGGAGCGTAGCCAGTAGCCACGCCCCTGCGGTTTATGCGAACAATGGGATGTTTTGGCGACCCAACCGGTGTCAGGGCGTTCGGCAGGTCGCCTTTATCCGCTGACCTCGGTCAGGACGATGCCCGTGGCCGGAGCCAAAGGAGTGGTGGTTGACGGGGCAAACAGCCCGCCGCCAAAACCATGCATGCCGCCGCGGTGACCACGTCCGCCGGGGCCGCCCCTGGGCATGTAGCCCTGGGCCAACCCCTGCAGGAGCCAGTCAGCCTGCGCTTGCGTCATGGCGCCATCCTTGACAGCCTGCGCAATCTGATCCTTCATTGCCTGCGTGCGGGCAGCGTCAATCGCGTCCTGCACCTTCTGAATGTCCACACCCTGCGGGTTGCAACTTCCTGCAACGTCTTGCCGCTGTGCAGTTGTTCGAAGAGCTGCGTCGGCGTCAGATTGAGCGCCGCGGCCGTCGCATCGAAGGTGGCCGTGGAGCCATCACAGCCGAAGCCGAAGCCATGGCCAAATCTATAGCCGTTCGGCACGGTTGGGGTTGTCGCCGCCGGCGGGGTGACCGTCTGCGCCAGCGCCCCGCCTACCGTCACGGCGCCGATTGCCACGACGAGCGCCAAAACGCCCATCACCATCACGATTTTCTTGATCATCTATGAACCTCCTGGGTCATGTCTCTGAACGGAAGCGGTCGGGGAATCAGCAACCGTCAGTCCAAGTGTAGCAGGGGGGCTGTTAAGATTTGTAAAGGAAAAGTTGGGATGGTGTTGTATGCTGCAAGCGGAATAGACTTCACTTTTCCGCCTAAGGGGTCAGGCGCAATTCGTGCCCGCTTGCAGTATATGCTGCAAAAACATTTCCTCTGGACAACCTTGATTCATTGACCCAATTTTACCCCGCTCGCAAGCCCAGGTCAAGCTTTGCGAAAGCGAATTGGCAAGTTGGCAAGTTGGCAAGTTGGCAAGTTAGAAACCGGGACATTGACAGGGGCGCGTCACCGATGTTATACTGCGCCCAGGTTCCGTATCGGTTGCCCGCCTCTGTCCCGAAAGGAGAGATCTCATGAACCACCCATTATCTGCGAGTCGCCTGCTATCGGCTCTGTTTCTGCTGATGGCCGCGTGCCTGGCTGCAACAACCGGCTCACCACTGCGTTCGGCCGCCGCCCCTCCACCTCCGCCACACGTGCTGACGCCACCTCTGGAGGAAAGCCCGTTTCGCCACGGGTCCATCCGTCACAATGCCATCAGACGGCCTTCTACCTGATGATTTGACTGCCACCAGTAAAATCGTTTTTCAATCGTACCGCGACAACAATTGGGAAATCTACGTGGCGCGGGGCAATGGCGGCTATCCCGTGCGTCTGACCTGTGACGCGCCCCCCGACCTGGCGCCTCGCTTGAGTCCGGCCGCGCTGCAAGTCGCGTTCACGTCACGGCGCACCGGCACTTACGAAATTTTCGTGGCAAACGTGAACGGCAGCAACCTGCGGCAAGTCACGCCCAATGGTGGGGATGACGCGGGCGCAGCCTGGTCATTTGATGGAACTCGTTTTGTGTACGAGAGCTATGTCAACGGCCAGTGGGATGTATTTGTCATAAACGTAGATGGCAGCAACCCACAACGCCTGACCAATTCGCCAGACTACGATGGTACGGCCGCCTGGTCGCCTGATGGGACAAAAATCGCCTTCACATCGCGCCGAAGCGGCGAGCTGGGAGTCTGGGTGATGAACGCGGACGGCAGTGGGCAGACGCGGCTTTCGACACAGCCTTCGGCTGAAAATCCTGCCTGGTCGCCTGACGGGACGAGAATTGCCTATGACGCGGACAGCGACGACGATACCTGGCACGAAATCTGGGTCATGAATGCCAATGGCAGCAATCCACGGCGTCTGTATCGTCCTGAGGATGAGAAGACGGATGCCTGGGTTGGCAGTTGGTCGCCGGACGGTCGCTATATCGCTTTCATGTACATCTCCTGGATCGAATATGAGGGCCAATGGTATTGGACGAGTTCGCGCCTCAGGGCGCTGGATAGCGTTCAATTCTGGGCGCCGCCAACCGGTCTTGGCAGCGGTGATCGCGACTGGCGCCCCGGCTGGCAAGGGCTTGATCTGACCGCGCCCACGTCGAGCGTGCTGCCGCTTCCGTCACAATCCCCCTACGCGTTCACCGTTCGCTGGTCTGGCAGCGATCAAGGCCGCTCGGGCATCTTGAACTACGTGGTACAGGTGAAGGATAATGACAATGGGTGGAATGTCTGGCAAGACAGGGTAACAGCCACGTCGGCTGTTTTTCATCGGGGACGGCGGTCATGTGTATAGTTTCCGCAGCCAGGCGAACGATCGTGCTGAAAATGCCGAAGACTGGCCGATCATGCCCGACGCAATCACAACGGTAGAAGCATTGGCGCCAGTCACTTCCGTTGATCCCCTACCCGTTTACCGGCGCAATGGTAGTGTCATTAGCTGGAGCGGCACTGATCCGGGAGGCTCTGGAATTCATACGTACGATGTCCAGTATCAATTGCTGAGCCATTCCGATGAATCGCTTAGTCCGGATGCATGGACTAACTGGCTGGTTGGCACAACAAGCCCCGCAACGTTATTCACCGGAATACCTGGTCGAACCTATGCGTTTCGCTCGCGCGGGCTTGATCGCGCGCACAACCAGGAAGAATGGCCTCCAGGAAACGGCGATGCAAGTACAACGATGTACACGTGGGCAATCATCGGCACAGTAAAAGACAACCGTGGTGTGCCGATCGTTAACGCAACGATCACAACCATGCCCAGGGCGTTCAGAGGATTCGTTAGTGATGAAAACGGTCGCTTTCAAACCTATGTTGACGAAACCAATCCATTATATGCCGTTTCGTGGAATAAGGCGGATTATGGTGTCCTGCCAACCACCAATTACAACAGTTTTCGCGATGTCACACTCGAAGCGATATTGCCACCGCCCGACCAATCCTTGGGCAATGGAAGTTTCGAGGCGCAAAATCTGGCGCCCTGGCAAACTTCGACAGAGTTGCCCGCTGCGTTAGCGTCACAGCAGCACATCGGGGAGAAAGCCGCCCTATTGGGCTGCTCGCCTTTACAACTCTCGGCTCCCCACCGCATCTCTGCAAACTCCGCAAACCCAGCGTACCCATCTATGGAGATGGACAGCAGTGGTGTCCTACACGTCGTGTGGATGGAAAGTGCCAATTCTATCAGCGAGGTCTCTTATGTACAGCGTCGTCCAGATGGTTCATGGTCAACCGTAACTAATGTCTCAAATACACCGGGATCAGCACTGCAGCTACAAATGGCACTCGATCATCACGGTGGTACCCACGTTGTCTGGACTGAGGCCGCAAATAATCGAGTCACAATTTATTATAAAGCCAGATCCCCGGCGGGTGTCTGGGGTGCCACAGAGAACGCATTGCTAGCCGCGAACCTGCCCGATGCCTCATCGCCGCAGTTGGCAGTGGCGCCCAATGGAACGATCCATCTGGTGTGGTTTTCCAGCACCACTACTTACAATGATGCCTTCTATGCCTATCGTGGTACGGACGGCGGCTGGTCTGCTGTTCAGAATATCTCTCAGACATATGGGTCTGGACATGAGATGAAGATCGCGTTGGCGGCGAATGGCTCTCTCCATGTTGCGTGGAATGACACTGGTGAGAGTGGTTATTTTTCTGTTTATTATCGCCAGCGACGCAGCGATGGGCAGTGGCTGCCAGTGCAAAAAGTGTCAACGAATTCGATGTCACATGCCCATCCCTTTGATATGTCGGTTGATTTTGAGACAACAGTCCACCTTGTGTGGGCGCAGAGCGGGGCAATCTCGCTATACACGAAACGCTGGGTTAACCAGGATTGGCTACCGCCAGTCGCAATCACAAATGCAACGGTGATGTCTTATCCTGCCATTGTAGCCGATCGGTCCGGCGTCGCTCATGTCGTTTGGCCTAGCTCTAATAATGGGGTGTTCAGAGTGTATTACATGCGCCAGGATGGTGCGAACTCGTGGACTACGCCGGTTGCGATTTCCGAATCACAACCGGTTGACTACTTTCCTATTGGCATCACGCAAGATCAACAGGATCATCTCCATGTCATTTGGTTGGGGAGTTTCGCAGACACTTTGCATCTTTATTACGTGCGACAGGATGATGAAGGGGCTTGGGCCGCGCCGCTCGCAGCGTCACCTGGCAATTATGACGTCAGAGAGCATGTGCTAAGGATAGATTCGTCAGGTGCAGCTAACCTTGTTTGGTCGGATAGTTTACAGAACGACCTGTTTTACACGGGCGCGCCTCTCGCCACTCAGACCGGTAATGCCACCCTGAGCCAGACGGTTACGGTGCCTGTCACCATGACGACAGCGACGCTTTCGTTCTTCTACAAATTGGGCGCGACGGCGCCGGCCGGAGATCGTTGGCTAAGTGTAACGGCCAACGATGGCATCAACACCACAACGATCTTCTCGACAACCAACCCCGCCGCCGAGTGGACTCATCGCTGGTTTGGCCCTTTGCCCTGGACCGGCAAGACCGTCACGCTGAGCTTCAATCTGCACGAAACCGCCGGTCGGCCCTGCGCGTGGGCTTACCTGGACGACGTGAGTCTCGGCTCAGCCTACCCCGATCTGTGGCTTAGCCTGGCAGGCCCTGCCAGCACAACCCCAGGCGCCACGTTGATTTACACCATGACCTACGGCAACCGCGGCGGCGCCACAGCCGCCGGCGTGACGATAAGCGACACGCTGCCCGCCGGCCTGACCTTCATTCGTGCCAACCCGCCGCCGAACGCAGGGACGCCCGCGCTGACCTGGAATCTCGGCAACCTGGCGGCGCGCAGCGGACCGTTCACGATCATGATTGAAGCGCGGGTGCCCCCCACCGCTACTACGGGTAGCCTGATCAACCTCGCGACCGCGGCTACCATCACGCCGGAGATCGAGCGGGACAACAACACCGCGACGACGACGACCGCGCTGACCAGCAAGGCCTTTCTACCAATCTACGTGCGCACCAGGCGATAGATTCCAACGCTAGCCACGCCAGCCAATACGCCCTTCTATCAAATGACGGTTGAGCCCCCGACTCAGCCGTCGCGTCCCTTCTCCTTCTCCCCTTCTCCCTTCTCCCTTCTCTTCTCTTCTCCCCTTCCCTTCTCCCCTTCTCCCCTTCTCCCCTTCTCCCCTTCTCCCCTTCTCCCCTTCTCCCCTTCTCCCTTTCTCCCCTTCTCCTCTGCTATGGTATAATAGCGCCGTTGCCTGCCCATCCCTGTTGCTCTATTGAACTAATGGATACTGGATTCTCCTTTTTCTTCCCACGCTTGCTGGCCGTAGCGGCCCTGGTTGCGGCTAACGGCTTCTTTGTCGCGGTTGAATTTGCCCTGGTGACGGCGCGCCGCGGGCGGCTGGAGGCTCAGGCGGGCGCCAATAATGAGGCTGTGCGCACGGTGTTGAAGATGCAGAACGATACCGATCTCTACATCGCCGCTGCGCAGCTCGGCATCACGATTGCCAGCCTGGCCCTGGGCTGGATTGGCGATGTCACCATCGCGCAGATGGTCGAGCCTGGAATCTCGCGCCTGGTTGGCGCACGTTGGGGCGAAGGCGTCGCCATCGGCATCGGCACGGTGGTCTCGTTTTCCCTGGTGACCTTCATCCACATCGTGCTCGGCGAACAGGCGCCCAAAACCTTTGCCATTCGCAACCCGGAACGCGCCGCGTTGATGTCTGCCCGCATCATGGACGCATTCACGCGCATCTTTCGTCCTGTCATCTGGCTGCTGGACGGCGCCACCACGCTGGTGCTACGTCTCTTTGGCGTCGCAGGCGCCAGCGGGCATCACTCGGTCTACTCGGCGGACGAGCTAAAAATGCTGGTGCGCGAGAGCCAGGCTGAGGGCGTGCTGGAACAGACGCAAGAAGAGATGCTGGTGCGCGTGTTCGAGTTTGGCGAACGCGATGTCAGTGAGGCGATGATCCAGCGTACCGACATCGTGGGCATCGAACGGGCCGCCACGCTCGATGATCTGTTGCACGTCTTCAGCGTCGCGCGCCACTCCCGCTTCCCGGTCTACGGTGGCGACCTGGACAACATCGTGGGGGTGGTGGCGATGAAAGATGTCCTGATGGCCCTGGCCGCGGGGCCGCAGGCACGCACGCGCACCCTGGCCGAACTGGGCATCATCCATCCGGCCCACTTTGTCCCTGACAGCCGCAAAGTAGGTGACCTGTTCAACGAGATGCGCAAACAGAAAATTGGCATGGCGATTGTGATTGACGAATACGGCGGCACGGCCGGCATCGTCACCGTGGAAGAGTTGGTGGAAGAGGTGGTGGGCCGAGTCACCGATGAGTGGGTGACGGACGAGTCCACCGTCGTCACGGTGGCCGCAGGCGTGTTCGAGGTCAGTGCGCAGGCGCGCGTGGACGACATCAACGCCCAGTTGGGACTCGACCTGCCGGAGCTGGACGACTACGAGACACTGGCCGGCTTCATCCTCTATCAGTTGCACCACATTCCGCACGCCGGCGAGGAAATCAGCTACGACAACGTACACTTCACCGTCCTGCAGATGCGCGGGCCGAAGATCGAGAAGGTGCGCGTAGCGAGACAATAGCAGGTGGAATGATGTTATCAACCAGAGAAGAACAACGAGTTGTCTTGTACGCGACCACGGATGAGCCGACCGTGTCGAGCAGCGTAACGCCGGATACGCCGTTGAGTGAGTTGAATCTGAACTGGCACGAGCGTGATTTACCCGAAAAATTGCGTACGCGCCATGTTCATCGCCTGCATCCCTATCTCGGTAAATACATCCCGCAATTGGTCGAGGTATTTCTCAGAAAGTATTTCAGCCCAGGGCAGACAGTGCTCGATCCATTTTCAGGTTCAGGCACCACGTTGGTGCAGGCCAACGAGCTGGGCGTCAACGCCATTGGCTATGACGTCTCGGCTTTCAATGCGCTCCTGGCCACAGCAAAAACCAAGCATTACGATCTGAAAATTGTGCGCCAGGAGATCCTGGACATTCTGAACGCTTCACAACAGGTCACTCAGACCAGCAGCTTGCAGCTCTCCTTGTGGAGCGCAACTGGCAACGGTAACGGACATGGGCCGGTTTCATCCAGTGGCTATCTTCAGCGCTGGTTTGCGCCGCAGGCGCTAAAAGAATTGCTGGCTTACCGCGATCTGATTCAGAATTATCGGAATCAGGAGATTCTGAAAATCATCCTTTCACGGTCGGCACGGTCGGCGCGGTTGACTACTCATTTCGACCTGGATTTTCCGAAGGCTCCACAGACAGAGCCGTACTGGTGCTACAAGCACAGCCGCACCTGTATGCCCACAACGACGGCCTATCAATTCTTGAAGCATTACAGCCTGGACACCATAGCTCGATTAGAGGAATTCGCGGGCCAACGTACCGACGCAACTGTGATCATCAAGCACGAAGATAGCCGGTTGGCCGATATTCCTCCTATAGATGGTGTCATTACCAGCCCACCGTATGTCGGCTTGATTGATTATCACGAACAGCATCGCTATGCCTATGAACTGCTCCGACTTCAGGATAAGAGTGAGTCAGAAATTGGCGCGGCTAAGCGAGGCTCCAGTCAAAAGGCGCAACGCACCTACCAGGAGTCCATTGCAGAGGTTTTCCGCCGCGCTTGTGGAGCCATGCCGGCAGGTGGTATCTTGATCGTCGTGGCCGGCGACAAATTCGGGCTGTATGATGAAATTGCCAGGCTGTGTGGGGTTGAAGTCGAGGCCGTGCTCAAGCGCCATGTGAACCGCCGTACCGGACGACGATCGAGCGAATTCTACGAATCGGTGTTTGTGTGGCGAAAACCGTGAGCCCAATGAATCCATGGAGCCATAGATGAACTCAACCACGCGCCAGGCAGTCTATGACCTGTTAAAGAGCTTTGCACAGCAATCGGTAAAGCGGTATGGTCCTCAAGACATCGAAGAGCTCAAACAGGCTCACCCATTTCACAAACTGTTCCTGAACGATGCGGGTCTGATCGCAGCCAAACGTGAGCGTTCTGCCGTTACGAGAATGGGGATGTTCCTATTCCCACGCCTGGCTAAATCCATTGCAAGTGAACGCTATCAGCAAGTGATATTGGAACATAAAATGCAGGGGCTTATTGCTAAGTCTACGGTAGATGCGATTGCAAGAATTGCCCGCGAGCTGCGATCAGGTCAACGTCGCCCCAATCACGCGGCTGAGTTGGCCGAGGTGCTGCATGTTGATGATCACGGCGACCAGGAAATGGTGAGCGTGCGAGTCATCGCGGACATTTTTATCGGCGATTTCGAAAGAGGCCCACTGTTCGTTGAGATCAAGACACCCAAGCCGAACCTGGACATCGGCTCCGCAACCAAACAGAAGATACTGACTTTTCTGGCGTTGCGCGCCAGGGATAACCCACAAGCCTACGTGGCCTTTCCGTACAACCCCTATCCGACGCGAGCAGATTACAGCCACAGCCTCACCAAGAAGATCATGGATGTGCGGGATGAAATACTGATTGGGGAGGAATTCTGGGATACAATAGGCAGCACGGGAACATTCGATCAACTGCTTGAAGTGATCGAGGAAGTGAGCAGTGTTCTGCGCAAAGAGCGCGAGCTGTAGGAATCCGACCAGCGTCTGCAGGCGACCGAATCCAGAGGAGACTCTTATGAAACCATTGGACATCATTGGACATCAATGAAGTGCAAGCCTTTACTGAGCAGCGCATCGCCGATTGGGATCAGCGTCGAATCGGAATGCTCAACATGCTGAGTCTTGACACGTTGCTGTCGCCGCACCCCTACTCCTTCGTGACTGAACGGTCACGATCGGCGGGAGATGTCATCAGCATGGCGCTTGACGCTGCGCAAGCGGCTCACGAACGAGAGACACTCGCCGAATGGCTGTTCGATTTGGCAGTGTTCGTAGCCGACAGCACGGGCCAGGGACGACCATCGGCTGTACCGGGTATTGATCTGGAGTGTTCCAGCAACGGTATCTCATTCCTGGTAAGCATCATGCCGTACTGCACTGCTGACAGTGACCTGCAAATCCGGGTTCGTGAACAGGCCCTACGCCAGGCGACGACTGGCCGGGACGCAATCAGGGTGCAGCCGACAATCGGAATCTGCATCGGTAAGGCGGAAACCAGTTACCAACGGGGTTATCTCAAGGTCGTCGGTTCAGATTTTTGGCGCCTCATCGGCGGCGATGAAGATCTCTATCGCGCCATCGTCCAGCCAATTGCAGCTCAAGTCAAAACGTGTCGAGGATCATTCGCCCAAGAGCACGCCCGTATCGTGAACCGTTTCACCCACCAATTCATCGAACGCTTCTGCGACGAAAGCGGCGCGATTGATTGGGTGAAACTGGTGGAGTTCAACAGCGGTAATTTCGACGCCCGTGTACCGGGTGCATGAATCGAACATTCCAACCTGCGAGGAGAGAGCTATGTCCATCGTTCGTATCGAGAACTTGAAAGACCACGTCGGCGCGGCGGTCACGCTGCGCGGCTGGCTGTATAACAAGACCGACAAGGGCCGCCTGCAGTTCCTGCAGGTGCGTGACGGCAGCGGCATTTGCCAGGCCGTGGTCTTCAAGAAGAATGTCAGCGAGGCCGTGTTCGACGCGGCGCGGCGCCTGACGCAGGAGTCCTCGCTGATCGTCAGCGGCACGGTGCGCGCCGAAGAACGTGCGCCCGGCATCCCCGGCGGCTTCGAGCTGGATGTGACCGACCTGGAGGTGGTTCAGATTGCGGCCGATTACCCCATCAGCCCCAAGGAGCACGGCGTCGAGTTCCTGATGGACAACCGCCATCTGTGGCTGCGCTCCAGCCGCCAATGGGCCATCATGCGCGTGCGCGCGACCATCATCAAGGCCATCCGCGCCTGGCTGGACGACCACGGCTTCATGCTGGTGGACACGCCCATCCTGACGCCGGCGGCCGGCGAGGGCACGACGACCCTCTTCGAGATTGACTTTCACGGCACGCCGGCCTTCCTGGCGCAGACCGGCCAGCTCTACAACGAAGCCAACATCTTCGCGTTCGGCCCGGTCTACTGCTTCGGCCCTACTTTCCGCGCGGAAAAGAGCAAGACGCGGCGCCATCTGCAGGAGTTCTGGATGGTGGAGCCGGAGATTCCCTTCTGCAAGCTGGAAGAACTGCTGGAGATCGAAGAACAGTTTGTCAGCTACATCGTGCGGACGGTGCTGGCAGAGCGCGCCGTCGAGCTAAAGGTGTTGGAGCGCGACATCAGCCATCTGCAAAAGGTGACGGCGCCGTTCGAGCGCCTGCACTACGATGAGGCCGTGGCTATGATCAACGCGGCCGCGGCGCAGGGCGTCACCGTGCCGCCCAACGATGATCCGCTGACCACCATTGCCTGGGGCGACGACTTCGGCGCGCCGCACGAAACCTACCTGACGATGCAGTTCGAGAAGCCGGTCTTCGTGCATCATTTCCCCACCGAGGTCAAGGCGTTCTACATGGAACCGGAGCCGGACCGGCCGGAGGTCTGCCGCAGCGCCGATCTGCTGGCGCCTGAGGGCTACGGCGAGATCATCGGCGGCAGCGAGCGCATGAGCGATCCGGCCAAGCTGATGGCCGCCATCGAGAAGCACAAGCTGCCGGCCGACGCCTATGACTGGTACATCCAACTGCGCCAGTTCGGCTCCGTACCCCACAGCGGCTTTGGCCTGGGCGTCGAGCGCACCGTCGCCTGGATTTGCGGCCTCGATCATGTGCGCGAGACCGGCGCCTTCCCCCGCATGTTGAACCGCTTGCAACCGTAGGCTCTTGACACCAGGTTTTTGATTTTGCCCTTCATCGTTGTTTTCCTGCTGGCGTTTGGATTATCCCTGCTGCTGACACCGCTGGCGCGGCAGTGGGGATTGCGCCTGGGCCTGGCCGATGCGCCGGCCCCGCGCCGCGTGCATACCGGCACGCTGTCACGCCTGGGCGGCGTGGCGCTCTACCTGGCCTTCACCCTGACGGTCCTGGCGACGCTGGCTTTCCCCGCCTTCTTCCCGGCCAGCCGCGATCCGAACGAAGCGACGCGACTCATTGGCCTGCTCATCGGCAGCACGGTCGTGGTCATCTTTGGTCTGCTCGATGACCGCCTGCAGTTGCCGGCCTGGCCCCAGGCGCTGGTGCAGGTCGTGGCCGGGCTGATCGGCATCGCCAGCCTGATCTTCATCAAGCATGTCAACAACCCGTTCACCAATCAGCCCTTTGGCGGCGCGGACGGCTTTGCCTGGCCCATCGTCTGGCTGCTGACCCTCTTCTGGTTTGCCGGCATGATGAACACCGTCAACTGGCTGGACGGTCTCGACGGCCTGGCCGCGGGCGTGGCTGCCATCTTTTGCCTGGTGGTGGCCGGCCACATGCTCCTGCGCGCCGAACCGCCGCAAACCAGTGTGGCGCTGCTGCCGCTGGCCCTGCTGGGCGCGGTGCTGGGCTTTCTGCCCTACAACTTCAACCCGTCCAGCGTCATCATGGGCAGTTCGGGCGCTTTCTTTCTCGGTTTTGCGCTGGCTGCCCTCGGCATCATGGGCGGCGCGCGTGTCGCCACGGTGCTGCTAGTGCTCGGCCTGCCCATCCTGGATGTCGCCTGGCTGATCTGGCGCCGCGTGCGCAGCGGCCGCTCGCCCTATCACTCCTCACGCGATCACCTGCACCACCGCCTGCTCGACCTGGGCTTCAGTCAGCGCCAGATCGTACTCGCCTACTACGCCTTCTGCGCCCTCTTTGGCGGCCTGGCGATTTTCATCAACTCGCGGCTCACCAAGCTGCTGGCCCTGGGCATCCTGGGCCTGCTCGCCTTCGCCGTCCTCTGGTGGGCCGCCGCGGCCCGGCCAGACTCCGCTCCCGGCTCACACACGGACACAGGGACACAAAAATAACTCCTGCCTTCGTGTCTTGGTGTGAGGCCTCTCAATTGCCGGCCAGGTACGCGATGAGTCGCGGTAGATGGCTGCGCAGAATCTCCGGTTGGGACAGAAACGAGAGGACGAGGCCTGGCGTGGGCAGATCGTAGTACCAGCCGGGATGAGTCAGGATGCCCGTTTCCAGGAGCAGATCGAGCGCCAGGTGCTCGTCGCTGCTGGTCAACCGGCTCACATCGAGCGTGAGGTAGAATCCCCCGGCCGCGGGTGTGAGATGGAAATGGTCCGCGCCGGCCAGCAGTTCATGGGCCAGGGCGGCCCGCTCTGCAATCTGCCGGCGGTAGTCGGCCAGGAACGCCTGCCCCTGCGTGAGCAGATCGGCCGCGGCCCATTGAATCCATTCGTGCGTCGCCAGGAAGGTGTCGGCGATGGTTTCCAGGGCGGCCACCGCGGTCCTGACCAGCGCCGCTTCCCCGCTGACCGCGATCCAGCCCAGCTTGGCGCCCGGCAGCGCCAGCATCTTGGAGAAGCCGTTCAGCGTGAAGACCAACGGCGCCGCATGGTTGGCCGGCCGCTGGTGTTGACCGGCGCCGAAGATGAATTCGCAGAAGACCTCATCCGCGATGATGGGCAGGCGGTGCAGGGCCGCCAGTGCCACCAGCGCCTCGACCTCGGCCGCGCTCGCGACATGGCCGGTGGGGTTGTGCGGCGAAATCAGCACGATGGCGCGGGTGTTGGGCGTGATGGCCGCGGCCAGCCCGGCGATGTCAATCTCCCAGCCTGCGGCGGACCGCACCAGCGCATAGGGCGTCAGGGTCACGCGGCACAGGCTGGCGATGAATTCGAACAGGGGATAGGACGGCTGCGGCGTCAGGATCTCCTGGCCGGGGTCCGCCAGGAGTTGAAAGAGGTACCAGTAGGATTGACTCGTGCCCGGGGTGAGCAGGATGTGTTCCAGGTCGAAGGTCGCACCCTGGGTCGCGTAGTAGGCGCTGATGGCTGCGCGGCCGGCCGCCTGCCCCTTGGGATCAGGGCGATAGACGGCCGCCGCGACCTGCGCCTTTGCCAGCGCGGCCTGCAGGGTGGCCGCAGGGAAGTGCAGGCCGTGCTGCGTCGGATTGCCGTTGATCAGATCAATCAGCGGGCGACCCGACGCCCTGACCCGGGCTTGCGCCTGGGTCAGGGCGTTGGCAGAGCCGGTGAAGTGCGCGACCATGCCGGAGAAGACGCTCACGCGCCGGCCAGCACCATCTGGAAATCAAACTCCAGCTTGATGGTGTCCTGCACGCTGAGCACGACCGGCACCCGCGGCTGCGTCAGGTTGAAATCCTTGAACGTGAAGCTGGTTGTAGCCGTGCCAGAGAGTTGATCGCCGTCGCGCGTGATGGTGATTTGCCAGGTGACCGGCCGTGTGACATCGCGGATGGTCAGATCGCCGCTCAGCTCGAACGTGCCCTGGCCTGACGCGGGCAGGGGTGCCGGCAGGCCAGTGGCCGCCGTCGGCACGAAGACGGCCGTGGGGAAGGGGCTGGTCTGCAGCACATTGTTGGCCACGAAGCCATCGCGGCGGCTGGAATCGCTCTTCAGGCCCTGCAGGTTGATCTCGAAGCGTGACTGCGCTGACATCAGCGTGCCATCGGCAGCAACCGTCAGCGTGCCGCTGACGTCCTTCGTGGCGCCGATGGCGTCGCCAGGCAGATCGCGATTGACCAATTGTTCGCGCACCCGGTAACGAGCCTCACTGGCGTCCGCCACGGTGACGAAGCGGAAAACATCCGCAGCGCCGGGCGCCGGCACGGGGGTATTCGCAGCGGCCGGCGCCAGGGTGGGCGCCGGCGCGGGGGTGTTCGCAGCGGCTGGCGTCAGGGTGGGCGCCGGCGCGGGGGTGTTCGCAGCGGCCGGGGTGGCGGCGGGAGTGGCGCCAGCGCAGCTGCTGATGACAAGGCTCAGCAAAACCAGCAGCAGGCCGAGGGCTAATTTTCGTTGCATTTCTGTCTCCTATCAGTATCTACTTCATCTACTTCATCTACTTCGCTGTCCATTGGACGGTCAGTCATGATAAAGAGCGGTCGCCGGTTTGACTGTAAGGCGCCTCTGCAAGTTACCAACTTTTTGGAAAGTTGGTAACTTCTGCAAGTTGGCAACTTCTTTGAGGCCGGGTATACTTAGGCCGCTCCCTGACCTTTCCCCTTTTCCCCCCTAAGACAACGGATGGATCGGCACAACATGGCACATGTCGCGCCCCGGCTGCGGGCGAGCAGAGCGATTGAAATCGCGCCTAATGGGCGTTCCGCCGGGCGTCCACCTGCGTGGACGCGATGCGGGTCGGCGCAGGCCGACCTGGCGGCGGCACGCCCTTGCGCCCCGAATTCATTCGGCGGCTGCCGCCGGCGCCAGATGCCTGGGCAGTTACATTTCCTCCTGCTCTTGACGCTGTTCTTCTCCCTGCTCAGTCCGGCGCCGACTCTGGCCGCGCCCGGGCAGGCTGAGACCGATGTCCAGAAGCTGCTCAAGCGCATGACCAACGGCCAGAAGGTGGGGCAGTTGTTCCTGGTCAGTTTTCAGGGCAGCGACGCCGGGGCTGATTCGCAAATTGCCGAGTTGATTCGCGACTACTACGTGGGCGGCGTGCTGCTCACCGCGGAGAATTTGCCGCCGACCGGCGCCAACCCGGCGGCCGTGGCCGGCCTGAGCAATCAATTGCAGGCGCTGGCCTTCAACCAGCCGCTGCCGCCGGCAGACGCCACAGCGACGCCGGTCATCACCGCCACCGTGCGCCCACCCAAACCGGCCGAGCCAGAAGAGAGCGTGGTGCGCATCCCCCTCCTCATCGGCGTGACGCACGAAGGCAACGATTTTCCCTACACCTGGCTGCGCAACGGTTTTACGCCGCTGCCCGATGCCATGGCGATTGGCGCCACCTGGCATCCTGCCAATGCCGAGGCGGTCGGCCAGATCGTGGGGCGAGAACTGGCGGCCGTCGGGGTCAACTTTCTGCTCGGGCCTTCGCTCGACGTGTTGGACAATCCACGCGGCGGGCGCGAGGGTGACTTGGGCGTGCGTGTCTTTGGCGGCGACCCGTACTGGGTGGGGCGCATGGGCCAGGCCTACATCCAGGGCGTACACATCGGCAGCAATCAACGGGTGCTCACCGTAGCCAAGCACTTCCCCGGGCAGGGAAGCAGCGATCGCCGGCCAGAAGAAGAAGTGGCGACGGTCCAGAAGCCGTTGGCCGCCCTGCAGCAGGTGGAACTACCGCCCTTTGCTGCGGCCACGCGCTTGGACGCGCACCAGGTCTTTTCACCCACCGAGGCGTTGATGTCATCACACATCCGCTACCGGGGCTTTCAGGACAACACCCGCCAACTGACGCCACCCATCAGCCTGGCGCCACAACTGCAGACCATCATGAACCTGCCGGAGTTCAAGCCCTGGCGCAGCGCGGGCGGCCTGCTGGTCAGCGACAGCCTGGGCGTGCCTGCGGTGCGTCGCTACTACGATGCCCAATTGCTGAAATTCCCGCAGCGCCAGATCGCCCTGGACGCGTTCACAGCCGGCAATGACCTGCTGACGCTGACCAATTTTGCCCTGACCAGCGACAACCGCGAACAATTGGCCAACATCAAAGACACCATCCTCTTCTTTCGCGAGAAATACGACAGCGACACCGACTTTCGTACACGGGCCGATGCCGCGGTGACCCGTATTCTGAGTATGAAGCTCAAGCTCTATCGTCAATTCAGCACAGACAACGTGCTGGTAGATGCGACCGCCGCCACCGCGCAGGTGGGGCTTGACCGCACCGTGGTGGCGCAGATTGCCAAAGAGAGCATCACCCTGCTCTACCCTGGCCCCCAGGAGCTGGCCGATCGGGTGCCTACATCGCCCCTGACCGATGAAAAACTGGTGATTTTCAGCGATAGCCGGGTCGTACAGGACTGCGCCGCGTGCGCGCCCTTCGTGCCCGTGCCAGTGAACGCCCTGCAAGAAATCGTGCTGCGCTTGTACGGCCCGCAGGCCACCGGCCAGGTGCAGCCCGCTAACGTCACCAGCTTCAGCTTCGAGCAGCTCAAGGCCGTGCTCGACGGTAAGGCAGCCGCCACGGATGCCGCCTCGGTCGAAGGCTCGGTGCGCACGGCAGCGTACCTGATTTTTGCCATGCTCGACGTTGCGCCCACCGAAGTCCCTGCTTCCGACATGGTCAAGGCCTTCTTGCGCCAGCGCTCCGACAGCTTGCGCGATAAGAAGATCATCATCCTGGCCCTCAACGCACCGTATTACCTGGATACCACGGAAATCAGCAAGCTCACCGCCTATTACGGCGTCTATGCCAGCACGCAACCATTCCTGGAGGCGGCCGTGCGCGCGCTCTTCCGTGAGTTTACGCCGCCGGGCGCCTCGCCGGTCAGCGTGCCGGGTACCAACTACGATTTGCAGGCGCGGCTGGAACCTGACCCGGCCCAGGTCATCTCCATCGAACAGTTTTCCGCGCAAACCGGCAACGACGACGCCGGCAACCCGGCGTCCGAGCCGATCCCGGTCAACGTGGGTGACACGCTGCAACTGGCGAGCGGCATCATCCGCGACCGCAATAGCAATGCGGTGCCTGATGGCACACCCGCCACCTTCCGCCTGTTCTACGCCAGCGAGGCGCTGGAACTACCGCGCCAGGAAGTGACCACGATCAACGGCGTGGCGCGCGCCAGCGTCAAGCTCGAACGCACAGGCGAGTTGCGCATCACGATGAGCGCGGGCAGCGCCAAAGAGTCTACCACGCTCCTGGTCACCATCCAGGGCGATTCGCCGGCGCGCATCGCCACCGTGGTGCCCACGCCGACCGCCACCCCCACCGACACCCCCACGCCCACGCCAACCTGGACGCCTCTGCCCACGCCGACCAACACCCCCGAGCCAACCGCCGTGCCCGGATTCGCCAACACCAATCCGAGCGCGCGGGTTGACCTGTTTGCCTTCATCCTGGGCCTGCTGGGCGTCGCGGCCGCCGGCGGGTTGATCTATTTCACACAGGCTAACCGCGACCGGCGCACACCAGACGACATCGTACGCCTGCTGGGCTGGGCCGCGGTGTGCGGCCTGGCCGCGTATGTGCTCTACAGCCTGGGCTGGCTGCCCGGCGCCACCTGGTTGCAGCACAGTCTGCGTCCCTGGGGCGCGCCGATGATCACCTTTGTCAGCGGCCTGCTGCCGCTGGCCGCGTTGATCTGGCGCGAGACCAACGCCGCTGTGCATGAAAAGGAGCTGCTCAGCGAGGGGACGGAAAACGAGAAACAATCAAGGTAGAACCGGGGCCAGAAGGGTGACAACGAGGGCTACGACGGCCAGGCCAAGCGCGGCGCCAATCAGCCAACTGTTGGCTTGCACCGCCAGATCCCAGGCGGCCAGGGAATCGGTGCGCAGGCTGGCCGAGTGAAAGACGGGATCGAACAACGCCCGGCGCACATCGGTCACCGTGGCCGGCCGGTCGTTGGGATGCATCGCCATGCAGTGCATCACCGCCTGCTCAGTGGTGGCAGAGACGGCCGGGTTGAGACTGCGCATCGGCGCCAGGCTGCCCGGTTTGAGGAAGCGCTGCTTGGCGTCGGCCGGCGGCTGACCGGTCAGCAGATGATAGAGCGTGGCGCCGATGGCGTAGATGTCAGAGCGCACATCGGTATAGCCGGTGTCGCCCCCGTATTGCTCCAGCGGCGTGTACTGCACGGTGCCACGGCCCTGCACCACCGTCACGGTGCGGCTGTCATCGGCCAGCAGCAGCTTGACCAGGCCAAAATCCACCAGTTTGATCGCGCCGCGCGGCGTCAGCTTGATGTTGGACGGCTTGATGTCGCGGTGCAGCACGGGCGAAGGTTGACTGTGCAGGTATTCCAGGGCATCGAGCAGTTGGCCCATCCAGCCCAGCACCTGCTCTTCGCTCAGGAAGTGATCCTGGCGGCGGGCTTCTTTCACCAGGTCGTGCAGGTCGCGCCCCGGCACGAAATCCATGACCAGGTATTCGCGGCCGCGTGTGGTAAAATAGTCAGAGACTTTGGGCAGATTGGGATGATCGAGGCTGGCCAGGGTGCTCGCCTCGCGGTAGAACTGTTCGGAGGCCTGCTCGAAAAGGTCGTCGCCTTGATCCGGCACCACTTCCTTGATGGCGCACAGGCGACCTTTCAGGCGCAGGTCTTCGGCTTTGTAGACCGCGCCCATGCCGCCTTGCCCGACCAATTCGAGAACCTTGTAGCGGTTGTAGAGAACCGTGCCGTTCGTCAGGGTTTTGCTCATGCGTGCATTACAGAGTGCTGAAAAGTTGCTGAATCAAGCTGAACACCACCGCGCCGCGCCAGGCCAGGCCTGGCGCAGGCGCCTCGCTCCCTGGAGTATACCATCGTCATGCTGAACCGTGAAACCGCCATGCTCATTCTGCAGCGCGGCAATCAGACCGGACGCGGCTACCCGCTCGACCAGGCCGAAATCATCATCGGGCGCAGCCCTGATTGCGACATCTTCCTGGATGATCGCCAGGTGTCACGGCGCCATGCGCGCGTTTTCCGTGAAGGCGACCGCTACCTGGTGGAGGATTTGGGCAGCAAGAACAACACGCATCTCAACGGCCGCGACCTGGCGGGCATCACCCCGCTGCAGGATGGCGATGAAATTCAGATCGCGCTGCGTTTCAAGCTGGCTTTCGTGGACGCCGAACAGACCGCGCCGCTGGTTTTCGAGCAGCCGCCACGCATACCGGTGCTGCACCTGGAACCGGACGCGCGTCAGGTGTTCGTGGGCGAGCGCACGCTCAACCCCCCGCTCTCCCTGCCCCAGTACCGCCTGCTGGAACTGCTCCTGGACGCGGCCGGCGGCGTGGTCAGCCGCGACGAGGTGATTCGCTGCGTCTGGTCCGAAGATGCCGAAGAGGGCATTTCCGAACAGGCCATTGATGCGCTGGTGCGCCGCCTGCGCGAGCGCCTGGCCGAACTCGATCCCGGCCATGCCTACGTGCTCACGGTGCGCGGGCACGGCTTCCGCTTCCAAAACCGCGCAGCAGACAGCAGCACGCAGTCTACCACCAGCGTCAAGTCATGACCACCACACCGCTCAGCCTGTACCTGCACATCCCCTTCTGCGCGCGCAAGTGCCCCTACTGCGACTTCAACACCTACGCGGGGCTGCAGGCGCTCTTCGAACCCCTGAGCGTGGCGTTGGCCCGTGAAATCAGCGCGGCCGGCGCCGCACGCGGCCGCCCGCCGGTGCATACCATCTTCCTGGGCGGCGGCACCCCCACCGTCCTGAGCGCGGGGCAACTGGCGCGCGTGCTCGACGCCTGCCACCAGGCCTTTACGATTCTGCCTGAGGCCGAAATTACCAGCGAGGCCAACCCGGGCACGGTGGATCGCGCCCGCTTCGCCGATCTGCGCAGCCTGGGGGTCAACCGCCTGAGCATGGGCGTGCAAAGCTTCGATGGGGACGAACTGGCTTTCCTGGGCCGCATCCACAGCGCAGACGATGCCGAGATCGCCTTTGCTCACGCCCGCGCCGCCGGCTTCGACAACATCAACCTCGATTTCATCTTTGGCCTGCCCCAGCAACAACCGGCTACCTGGCAATCCACCTTGCAGCGCGGCCTGGCCCTGGCGCCGGAGCATCTCTCGCTCTACAGCCTGATCGTCGAAGAGGGCACGCCGCTGGCGGCCTGGGTGGCGAGCGGTCGCGTGCCCGCGCCTGACGAAGACCTGGCCGCTGACCTGTACGAGATGGCGCAGGCGCGCCTGGTCGCGGCCGGCTATCAGCAGTATGAGATCTCCAACTGGGCGCGGCGCCATCCTGCGGGCGGCAGCTTTCAGAGCCAGCACAACCTGACCTATTGGCGCAACGCGGACTACCTGGGCTTTGGCCCCGGCGCCTTTTCTGGCGAACAGGGCCGCCGTTGGTCCAACCTGCGCAGCCCGGCCGAGTACATCCGGCGCAGCGACGCAGGCCAGCCGCTGCTCGATTCGGAGGAACAGGCGACGCCCGCCCTGGCCATGGGCGAGACGATGATGGTGGGGCTGCGCCTGCTGGACGAAGGGGTCAACCGCGCCGCGTTTCAGGCCCGTTTCGGCCTGGATGTCAGCGAGATTTATCCCGACATCCTGACGGAACTGGCGGCGGCCGGGATGATCGAAGTCACGCCGACCTGTGTCCGCCTGACCCCCGCCGCCGTCTTGATCGGCAACCGGGTCTTTGCACGCTTCTTGCCAGACTGACCCCTGGAATTCGTTTTCTTAGGAGACATCATGGATCATCGAACGTTGAAAGAGCGCCTGGCCGGCGCTTTTGTCGCCCTCATCACCCCCTTCGACGCCGCGGACCAGGTGGATGTGGCCGGTCTGCGCGGCAACGCGGCCTGGATGCTGACCCGCGGCCTGGATGGCATCCTCCTGCTTGGCTCCACGGGCGAGCAGGTGCATTTGAGCGAGTTCGAGCGCGCCCTGGTGCTCGAAGTGGGCCGTCAGCAGATTGCGGCCGACCGGCTGCTGATCGCGGGCGCCGGTCTGTCCGGCACGCGGCAGACCATCGAGGAGACCCGGCAGGCGGGCCGGGCCGGGGCCGATGTGGCGCTGGTGGTGACGCCCAGCTATTATCAGAAGGCGATGAACGCCGCCAATCTGACCAATCACTACCGCGCGGTGGCCGACGCCAGCCCCATCCCCATCATGCTCTACAGCGTGCCGCCCATCGTCAATGTGACGCTGCCGGCCGAGTCGGTGGCCGCGCTGGCCGGGCATCCCAACATCATCGGCATGAAGAACAGCGGCGGCGACCCGCAGATGGCCGGCCTCTATCGTGAAGCCGCGGCCGGCCACGATTTCATCATTCTCGGCGGCTCCGCGCACGCCGCGCCCGGCTTCCTGTTGACCGGCCTGGTGGATGGCGTGATCCTGGCCGCGGCCAATGTGCTGCCCGAAGCGGCCGCCAACCTGGTGCGGGCAGCCCGCGACGGCGACATCGCCGCGACCCGCCGCTATGGCGAGCTGCTGCGCCGGGTCAGCGAAACCGTCGGTCGTCATGGCATTGCCGGCTGGAAGGCCGGCCTGGCCGCCCGCGGCCAGGTGGGCGGATTAGCGCGCCTGCCCCTGCGCAACATCACCGACAGCGAGCGCCAGCAGGTGATCGCCTGGACCAACGAACTGGCTGCGGCCCTGTAGGTCCGGCCTCCTGGCCGGACAACATCGTCACCGTAGGCGTGACCTACGGTCGGACGACGTTATCGAACAGGGGTTGCCTCCATTGGGACAGCATCGGGCGGCGCTGCTTCCAGGAAAGTGAATGACTTCTGGACAGCCTGCCACACTGCATCGATGTCGGGGCGTGCTTGCGCCAAGCCGTCATTCATTGGAAATAATACAAAATGGTAGATTCTGTTGTTATGAACTACAAAGCTGCCGTCCGCTGCTCACCTGCACGCTTTCAGCAGTTCGCAGGCCCCCCGCGTGAGGGTTTCAGTACTATGGAGCGCCTGACCCTGTGACCTGGTAACTGCAAGAATTCTTCCCCCTGCCCGTGCCCCAAGCGCCAAACCTGGTCTGTCAGCGAAAGCGCTCCTCCAAAGGGTCAAGGGGCATATGTGGGCCGTGAATACAGCGTGATACCCCGGCGACATCGCCCAGAACCGTGCTGGACAGGAGGCGTGCCGACCGGATCAAATCGTCTTGAGTGTCACATCACCAGACGCACACCGCCGGTGTGCCTGGCGCTCGGCACGCTGCGGCTCATTGGCGCGCCCAGGCGGTATGTCGGCGCAGGCCGTCAACAGGATGATCGCCAGCAGTGTAATTATTGATGCTTTAAGTGATATGCGCATCGCCAGTCTCCTAGAGGGGCGTGACCTAACTCCGAACGATGTCGTCACACCTAAGACGTGACCGACAAAATGAGGTGTTATGACTGAAAAAAAACAAGAAAACCCTCTCCGTGTGAACCCGCTGAGCGGCATGAGCCAGTTCCGACGGCTGTTTGCGTTTGTGCAACCGTATCGCCGGCGTCTGGCGGTGATGCTGGCGGCGGTGGTTCTCGGCAGCATCCTGTCGCTGGCCGGCCCCTATGCCCTGCAATTTCTGATTGATGCGGTCTTCAGTCGCGGTGATGCCACGCTGCTCAATCAAATTACCCTGATCCTGATCGGCATCTTCGCCCTGCAAAGCGTCGTCTATTTCGTGCGCGGCTATCTGCTCGCCACGATCGGCGAACGCGTGCTGGCCGACATGCGCATCGCGCTGTTCGAACATCTGCAGCGCCTGTCGCTTAGTTTCTTCAACGAACGCCGCACCGGTGAGCTGGTCAGCCGCTTGACCAACGACGTGACCACGGTGCGCAGCGTCGTCACCGCGGACATCTCCACCGCGCTCTCGCAAACCCTGACCTTCATCGGCGCGTTCATCCTCATCATCGTCACCAACTGGCGCCTGACCGTCTTCATGCTGGTGCTGATTCCGCTGGTGATGCTCATTGCCATCCTCTTTGGCCGCCGTTTGCGCACGCTCTCCACCGCGGTGCAGGATCAACTGGCTGACGCGACCACCGTGCTCGAAGAGGCCATCGGCGGCGTGCGCGTGGTGCAATCGTTCACACGCGAAGCCTACGAGGTAGGCCGCTTTCGCCAGAGTATTCAGCAGACGCTGCTCCTGGCGTTCAAACGCATCCGCCTGAGCTCGCTCTTTGGCCCCCTGGCGTCCTTCATGGGCTTTGCCGCCGTGATCTCCATCTTCTGGTTCGGAGGGCACGAGGTGCTGGCCGGTCGCCTGACTGCCGGGCAACTGCTGATGTTCCTCATCCTCACCCTGACCATTGCCGGCTCCATCGGTCAGTTTAGCAGCCTGTGGACCGGCCTGCAAGAGGCGCTCGGCGCCAGTCGGCGCCTGTTCGAGATTCTCGACGCGCAGCCGGAGATCGCCGATGCGCCCGGCGCGCCGCCGCTGCCGCCGGTGCAGGGGCGTATCACCTTCGAGGGGGTATCGTTTGCCTATCGGGATAACCCCGCCGGCGCCGCCATCCTGACTGACATCACCCTGGATGTGCAGCCTGGCGAGGTGCTGGCGCTGGTCGGCCCCAGCGGCGCCGGCAAGACGACCCTGGTCAACCTGGTTCCCCGCTTCTACGATCCGACGGCCGGCCGCATCTGCGTAGACGGGTTCGACATCCGCACGGTGCAGGTTCACAGCCTGCGCAGCCAGATCGGCATCGTGCCGCAGGAGACGCTGCTGTTCGGCGGCAGCGTGCGCGACAACATCCTCTACGGCCGCCTGGGCGCCAGCGAGGCGGAGATGATCGAAGCGGCGCGCGCGGCCAATGCGCACGACTTCATCTTGCAGCTCCCCAACGGCTATGAGACCATCGTGGGCGAGCGCGGGGTCAAGCTCAGCGGCGGCCAGCGCCAGCGCATCGCCATTGCCCGCGCCATCCTCAAGAACCCGCGCATTCTCCTGCTGGACGAAGCCACCTCGTCGCTGGACAGCGAAAGCGAGGGCCTGGTGCAGGAGGCGCTGGAGCACCTGATGCGCGACCGCACCAGCGTGGTCATTGCGCACCGGCTGTCCACGATTCAGAACGCGCATCGCATCGCGGTTTTGGAAGAGGGCCGCCTGGTGGAGTTGGGTACGCACGAGGAATTGATGGCGCAGGATGGCCTGTACGCGCGCCTCTACCGCATACAGTTCAAGCTCGACGAATCGCCGGCCACAACCTCCGTCAGCGCCGCCGACGCTGGGCCGGTCACAACACCCCGCCGGCGCTCCTTCAGCTTCCTCCCCGGCCTGGGCTGATCCAAAAATGTCTGAACGCAGGGACGCAAAGGATTCAGGAGTTCTCAGTTCAACGTGCTGGCAACCACCGCCCCGCTGATAACCAACTGGCGGGCGGTTTCGATCAGCGGGTACATCACGACATCTGTGGTCACAAACGGCACCTGTGTACGCACCAGCTCGTAGACGGGCGCGGTGCCCTGTCCCAGCCGCGTGTCAGGCCCGAGCACTTGACGGCGGAAATCAATACCCTGGCTGGCGGCCAGCAGTTCCATGGCCAGGATGGTCTCCAGGTTGCGCAGGATGCGCCGCGCCTGGCGTCCGGCAATCGGCCCATTGCTGACATGATCTTCGACATTGGCCGATGTTGGAATCGTATCGGCGCTGGCCGGGTGTACCAGGGCCTTGTTTTCACTGCACAGCGCGGCTGCGGTGTATTGCACCAACATGAAGCCGCTGTTGAGGCCGCCATCTGCGGTCAGGAATGGGGGCAGCACATGCCCGTTGCTATCCGCATCCAGCAGGCGGCTCAAGCGGCGCTCGGACATGTTGCCCAGCTCGGTCAGGGCCAGGCCCAGGTAATCGAAGGCAATGGCCAGCGGCTCGCCGTGAAAATTACCCCCGGAGATGACATCCACCGCGCCGCTCGCCTCATCCACAAAAATCAGCGGGTTATCGGTGGCGCTGTTCAGCTCGATCTCCACCACCCAGCGCGCGTACTTGATGGCATCCTCGCACGCGCCGTGGACTTGGGGAATGCAGCGCAGCGTGTACGCGTCCTGCGGATCAACCGGCGTGTGGCGGTGCGGCGGCACGAAGTCTGCCGACGGCGCGGGTTGGCGATCTTCCCCAAGAACACCGGGGCGGTCCCGTGTGAACTCCGAACCGGTCAACAGCTCGCGCAGGCGGGCCGCACATTCCACCTGGCGCGGGTGCGGCCGTGCGGCATGGATGCGCGCGTCGAAGGCGCGCGTCGTGCCGTGCAGCGCTTCCAGCGACAGGCAGCCGGCAATGTCGGCCACGCGGGCCGCGTTTTCGGCCTCAGCCACGGCCAGGCAGCCGAGCGCAGCCATCAGGCCTGTACCGTTGGTCAGCGCCAGGCCCTCTTTGGCCTGCAGCGTCAGCGGCGCCAGGTCAACCCGCGCCAGCGCGGCCGCGCCCGGCAAAATCTCGCCCTGCACCTCCGCCTCGCCCAGGCCGATCAACACCAGGCTGACGTGCGCCAGCGGCGCCAGGTCGCCGGACGCGCCCAGCGAACCTTGCCGGGGCACCACCGGGTGTACCCCGCGCTCCAGCAGGCGCAGCAGGAATTCGATCACCTGCGGCCGCACGCCAGAATGTCCCAGGGCCAGCGTGTTGGCGCGAATGAGCATCATCGCGCGCACGACATTGGTGGGAAAGGGCGCACCGACGCCCACCGCGTGGCTCATCAGGATGTTGCGCTGCAACTGGGTCGTCTGCTCTGGGGAGATGAAGATGTTCTTGAACGCGCCAAAGCCGGTGGTGATGCCGTAAACGACCTGTTCTTGCGCGATGATCTGCTCGACGGCAGCCTGTGCCCGCCGGACGCGTGCCTGCGCCGCGTCGTCCAGGCGCAGGTGCAGGGTTCCCGGCGCGGCCTGCGCCACGCGTACAACCTGGGCGATGGTAAGCGATTGCCCGTCAAGCACTAATTCGAAAAAGCCAGCAGTCATGGAACGTGAGAGCCTCCTTGCTCCGCGAGAGTGACCCTATTTTACCACAGGTGGTGATCAACTGCGCGACAAAATAGGGCGGCAAGTTGCCAGGCATCCTGTTTTGGGGTATGATGACGGCGTCCCCCGCACCACATCCCAGGCGCGTCGCATGAGGCAAGAATCTGCATGAAAATCCTAGTTGTGGGCACCGGTTTTGTCGGTCTGACCCATGCTGCCGTGTGCTCTGAGTTTGGTCATCAAGTCTACGCCTACGACATTGACCAGGTCCGCATCGAAGCCTATCAGAGCGGAGACCGTCACCGCATCGAAAGCTATGTCAACGAGCCAGAACTGGCCGATGTGATTGCTGAGAACCTTGATCGCCACCTGTTCTTCGTGTCGGACGCAGCACAGATCCGTGAAGTCATCGAAGGCACCCAGGTCATCTTCTTATGCCTGCCCACCCCACCCCTGCGCAGCGGAGCCACCGACCTGAGCTACTATCTCAAGGCAGTTCATCAACTGGGCGAGCTGCTGACTCAGCGCCGCGATCAGCGCCGGGTGGTTTTGGTCAACAAGAGCACGGTTCCGGTGGGTACGGCACGCAAGCTGCAAAAGGTGCTGACAGAGCACGGGGTACCCAACTTTGGCGTCGCGTCCAACCCGGAGTTCCTACCCGAAGGCAACGCGGTCGAGCGTTCACGCAAGCCGGACCGGGTAGTTGTGGGCGCGGACACGAACGAAGATTTCAACGTGCTGCGTCATGTTTACCCACAGTTCGTCAACCATGTACGCATTCGCTACATCGAAACGACCCCGGAGACGGCCGAGGCGATCAAGTATGTGGCCAATACGCTGCTGCTGACCTACATCTCCTTCTGGAATGGGGTGGGCGCACGCCTGGCGGAAACGTTCGACAACATTGATATGGCGCAGCTCAAGCTGGGCGTCACCGCGGACGAACGCATCAGCACGTGGGGTTCGTATGTCAGCAACGGCGCCGGCGGCAGTTGTTTTGGCAAGGACATCCAATCGCTCACCTATCAGTTGAGCCGCCGCGGCAAGTCCACCGATCTGCTGCGCTCGGTGTACCAGATCAACGAGTATCAGAAGAGCTACCTGATCGAGCGTGCGGTACACGAGGCGCTTTTCAATTTCAACCATAAAACGGTGACCTTGCTGGGGCTGGCCTTCAAGAAGCACACCAATGACATACGTGACTCGTCTGCGCTCAAGGTCGTGGATAGCCTGCTGGCGCTGGGCGTCAAGGCGATCCGGGCCTATGACCCCCTGGCGACCGAGGAGGCGCAGCGTTACTTCGATCCGGCGCGCAATCACCTGTTCGAGAAGATCAGCTATCACGACAGCGCCCACGCGGCCCTGGAAGGCAGCGATGCCCTGTTCATCTCGACCGATTGGGAGGAATTCCGCGGTATTTCTAATGAGATCGAGCAGACCTCGCGGCCGCCCTATCTGATCATTGACGGCCGGCGCATGATTTCTGACTTTGCCGAACTGGTCGCGCGCGGTTACACCTATCTGGCTGTGGGCGCGCCGGTGCTGCGACCTGACGCACCTGTTGCAGAGCCTGCGGAGGACGACGAGGAATAGATCAATCGAGGGAGATCGTCATGACGGGCAAGTATTTTGACGAGCTGACGGTGGGGATGCGGATCCAACACAGCCTGGGGCGCACGGTGACGGAGATGGATAATGTGCTTTTCAGTGCCCTGACGATGAACCCGCAGCCGCTGCATCTGAATGAGGATTTTGCCAGCCGCACGTCGTTTGGGCAGCGCATCGTCAATGGCATCTTCACGATGGGCCTGGTAGTTGGCCTGACCGTGCCAGAATTGACAGAGGGCACGATCGTGGCGAACCTGTCGTATGAGCGCGTAACCCATCCGCGCCCCGTCTTTCATGGCGACACCATCTACGTGGAGACAGAGGTGCTGGAAATGCGGGATTCCGCCTCCAAGCCCGACCGCGGCCTGGTGCGGCTGCGTCACATTGGCAAGAATCAGGCCGGTATGGTAGTGATTGAATTGGAACGGACGGTACTTTTTCTGAAGCGACCAATCTGAGAAGGTTGCGGGCGACCGAAGTCGCGGCAAGGATGATCAACCCTGCCTGCGCAGGCTAGCGCCGGACGCAGGAGCTTAAGCAGTGACACGAAAGGTGGGAAAACATGAAAGTTGGAGTTCTAGGCGCCGGGAATATCGGCGGTACGCTGGGCAAGCGATGGGCGCAGGCCGGTCATACGGTTCAGTTCGGCGTGCGTGAAGCGAACAGCCCTCATGTGCAAGCGTTTGTCAGCGAGCTGGGGGCGCAGGCAGCGGTTGGGACGATGGCCTCCGCCATTGCTTTCGGCGATGTCGTGGTCTTTGCCATTCCCGGCGGCGCCATGGAGGCAACCATTCGCACCCATGCCGCGGCCTTGAACGGCAAAATTGTCATTGATGCGGCCAACCGCATGGGCGCGCCGACCATGAACAGCGCTGCCATCTTCGCCGCCCAGGCGCCGAGCGCCAGGGTGTTTCGGGCGTTCAACAGCATGGGTTGGGAAAATCTCGTCAATCCTCGCTTTGGCGATCAACAGGCCGATCTGTTCTACTGTGGCGCGGGGGGAGACGCGCAGGTGGCCGTTGAGCAGTTGATCGCGGACGCGGGACTGCACCCCATACGCGTGGGCGAAATCGCCCAGGCGCCGTTGGTTGACATGGTGACAGGCTTGTGGTTTGCCCTGGCCAACGGCCAGCGCATGGGGCGCCACCTGGCCTTCAAGGTGCTAACCGACTGAGATAGGCAGGAGGTTTCATGGCCCGCGTCCGACGTTCCCTTTTGTTCATGCCCGGCGACAGTCTACGCAAAATCGAAAAAGCCACGCGGCTGCCGACCGACAGCATCATTATGGACTTGGAAGATGGCGTGGCGTTCAGCCGTAAGGCCGAGGCGCGGGCCACGATTGTGGAAGCCCTGGCCGGCCTTGATTTTGGCAGCCGCGAGCGCCTGGTGCGCATCAACCCGGTTGGCTCTGGGTTGGAGACGGCTGATCTGGATGCGGTGATGACCGGCCGACCGGATGGCCTGGTCTTGCCCAAGGTAGAATCTGCCGGCCAGGTACAAAAGGTCAGCGAGGCCCTGGCGCGGGTCGAACACGCGCAGGGATGGCCTGCGGGCGCAGTGCGCATGTTGGTGATCGTGGAAACGGCGCTGGGCGTCATGAACGTGCGCGAGATTGCGGCCGCGGATGACCGCGTGGATGCGTTGATGTTCGGCGCGGAGGACCTGGCCGGTGACATGGGCGCGACGCGCACGGCCGAAGGCTGGGAAGTATTTTATGCGCGCAGCGCGGTGGTGACCGCGGCCGCGGCCTATCGCCGGCAGGCGATTGACACCGTCTTTGTAGATTTGAACGACATGGATGGCCTGCAGCGGGAATGTCAGCGCGCCATGCAGATGGGATATACCGGCAAGATGGCGATTCACCCGCGCCAGGTCGAGGTGATCAACGCCGCGTTTACCCCGTCGGCTGAGGCGGTGGCTCAGGCGCGGCGCCTGATCGAAGCCCACGCTCGTCAGCAGGCCGCAGGCGCCGGCGCCTTTGCCTACGAAGGCAAGATGGTGGACATGCCGCTGATTCGCGCGGCCGAGCAGGTCATCGCGCGGGCCGGCCTGGTCGGTTCCGGGTCTTAGTTTTTGGGTAACCGTTCAGACCCTCACCCCCTACCCCCTCTCCCGACGACGGAACTGCTGTCGTCGGGAGAGGGGGCTGAGGTGTGGCCGCTCCCCCTCTCCCGTCGTGTGCTTTTCCACGACGGGAGAGGGGGCCGGGGGGTGAGGGCCTGAACGCTTACGTTTTTGGGAGGTTTGCCATGACGATCATGTCTGTTCAGCGCATCTGTCCACGTTGCCGGGCCGCCAATGCGGCGGAGGCAACGATCTGTCGCGCCTGTGGGGCGAACATCAATGACAAATTGGCTGTCACCCGCTTCGGTGGCTTGACCTTGCCGGCCATCACCCGCCGCGAGGTGGGGGCAACGGTGGCCGTGGCCACCGCGGCGCTGGCGCTGCGCCTCGCTCAGCGCCTGCTCGGCAACCGACTGACGCGCCCCGGCCCAGCCCCGGTCTCGTCGCCGGCCACCGCCCTCAGCGCGGAGCAGAAAGCGCCCGGCGTCACCGTGGTGCGCAGGACATGGTGGCACGTTAGTCGTAGTGACGGCAGCAGCCATTGGGGCAGCCAGCAGGACACGTGGGAAATCGAACCCCACGACGCGTGACCGCAGCCGTCCGTTACCCCCTGGCGGCCTGCCCCTGCACCCGCACGTCACCCCACCCAAACGGGTAGGCACACCTAACCACCGGCGAGTCGCGGCGCTACCCGCGCGACCTTTGTCAAGACCGCCCAATTCGCCGTTGACTTTTATGGCGCATTGCGTTATAGTGATGCTAATAAGATAGAGACAACCAATACCTATCTCGACTTGAGATCTGATGCCATGAGGGAGGGAACTGTGACCATTCGATCAATCATGACGACCAACGTGTTCGTGGTAAATGAAAAAGCGCCGCTCAGCGATGTGGCGCGTACCATTGTGGAGTGTCACCTGAGCGGTCTGCCTGTTGTCAATGACGAAGGCAGCATGGTCGGCATTATTTCAGAAAAGGACGTGCTGCGCGAAATGCACCCCCTCTTCCGGCACCTCCTGGAATCGCCTACCCCCAGCCTGGCTCATTCGGCCAAAGATGAGGGTTTCGATGACATCAGCGGCATCACGGCCGGTGAGGTGATGACCCGTCATGTACAGACGGTTTCTCCGGACACTCCGCTGTTGGAAGCCGCCGGCCTGATGGTGCTCTGGACCATTCGACGCCTACCCGTGGTCGAAGGCGGCAAACTGGTGGGGATCGTCAGTCAGGGCGATGTCTATCAGTCCATCTTCAGGCGTCAGTTCCATATGCAGCCCGCGCCCCTGGAATAGCGATGCTCAAGCCCAATCGGGATGTCGGTCTCGTCGGTCATGGCGCCTACGTGCCCCGTTACCGCCTGGCCGGCGAAGAGATTGCGCGGGTCTGGCGCGGAAAAGACGCCGGCTGGCCTGTCAAACAAAAGGCGGTAGCCGGAATTGATGAAGATACCGCCACCATGTCTATCGAAGCGGCGCGCAATGCCATGTGGCGCGCCGCGATTGACCCCAAAGAGCTGAAGGCGCTGTGGGTGGGCAGCGAATCTCACCCCTACGCGGTCAAACCAACCAGTACGATCGTAGCCGAATTTCTGGGCGCCTCGCCCGAAACCCTTGCCGCCGATTGGGAATTTGGCGGCAAGGCCGGCACCGAGGCGCTGCAGGCCTGCATCGCCCTGGTCGGCTCTGGCATGGCTGACTACGCCATGTGCATCGGCATGGACGCCGCGCAAGGACGCCCCGGCGACGCCCTGGAGTACACCACCGCAGCCGGCGGCGCGGCCGTCATCGTTGGGCCGGCGGAAGAGAGCGTGGCCATCATCGAAGGCTCCATCTCCTACGTCACCCATAGCATGGACATCTGGCGGCGCCCCGGTGCGCGCTACTACAGTAACGCCTTGCGCTCCACCGGCTCCGAAGCCTACAACGACCATGTCAAAGCAGCCGCCAGCCAACTGTTGAGTGAACTGGGGCGCAGCGCCGCCGACTACCAGCACGTGATCTTCCATCAGCCAGACAACAAAGTCCCGCGGCGCGCCGCAGAAGCCCTGGGTTTTTCCTACGACCAATATGCCGCGGGGTTCCTGGTTGAGGATATCGGCAGCACTCATGCCGGTTCGGTCCTGCTTAGCCTCAGCGCGGTCCTGGATGTGGCTACGGCTGGCGAACGCATCCTGGTGGTGTCATTTGGCGCGGGCGCCGGCAGTGACGCCTTTTCCCTGGTGGTCACTGACCGCATCTACGCCCCGCGCTTAGCCGCGCCCTGTGTCAGCGATTATGTCAAGCGTCGTCGGGACATTGATTACGCAACCTATGCCAGGTTTCAAGGCAAGTTTTATTCCAATTAGAAATTTCCAGATCAGTTTCTGAATGACGGGGACGGAAAACCAGGGGACAACGGAGACTAACATGCGCGATGCCTACATCATCGGCGTCGGCCAGACAGCCGTCGGGCGCCATAACGATCTGAGCCTGCGGGTCATGGCAGCACGCGCCGTCGAAGCCGCCATGCACGATGCCGGGGCTGAGTCGGTGGAAGGTTTGTATGTCGGCAACATGCTGTCGGGCGTCCTGCTCAACCAGCAGCACCTGGGCGCACTCATCGCGGACGCGGCAGGCCTGCGCGGCATTGACGCCGCCACCGCCGAGGCCGCCTGCGGATCGGGCGGGGCAGCGGTACGCTGGGGCGTCATGGCAATTGCCAGCGGGCAGCATGACATCGTCGCGGTCTGCGGCGTCGAGAAACTGACCGCCACCGATCCACGGATCACGACACGTGGTTTGGCCATGGCCGCCGACTACGATGAGGAAGCCTCGCATGGCGTCAGCTTCGTGGCCCTCAACGCCATGATCATGCGCCGCTACCTCTACGAATACAGCCTGATCCCCGAAGACCTGGCCTATTTCCCCATCAACGCCCATCACAACGGCGCACGCAACCCCAACGCCATGTTCCAGAAGGCGGTTGATATGCGCACCTACCGGCGTTCACCGGTGGTAGCCGATCCGATTCGCGTGCTGGACGCCTCCCCCATCTGCGATGGCGCGGCCGCGCTGATTATTTGCTCGGGGGACCGCATGGCGGAGATCAAGGCCAGCGGCCGGCCGTTCGCACGTGTGCTGGCCTCGGCCAATGCCACCGATTCGGTCGCCGTTCACAGCCGTGCAACGCCCATGTTCCTGCAGGCCTCGTACCTCTCCAGCCGCCGGGCCTATGCACAGGCGGGCCTCGAACCACAGGACATCAACTTCTTCGAGGCGCACGACGCCTTCAGCGTGATGGCGGCGCTTTCCCTGGAGGCTTGCGGCTTTGCCGGGCCGGGTAAGGCGCACGAGATGGCCAAAGAGGGGGAGATCACCACCGAAGGCCGCCTGCCCATGTCAACCATGGGGGGCCTCAAGGCACGCGGCCACCCCGTCGGCGCCACCGGTGTTTATCAGGTCGTGGAGGCCTACCTGCAACTGACCAGCCGCGCCGGCCCCAACCAGGTGCAGAATGCGGCCATCGGCATGACGCAAAACATCGGCGGCAGCGGCGCCACGGTCGCCACCCATATTCTGCAACGGATGAACTAAAGTAGGGGCGCACCCTTGCGGTCGCCCACGCGGGCAGGCGCAAGGCCATGCCCCTACCCCGGATTATGGAGAAATTTGTAGGGGCGCACCCTTGCGGTCGCCCACGCGGGCAGGCGCAAGGCCATGCCCCTACCCCGGATTATGGAGAAATTTGTAGGGGCGCACCCTTGCGGTCGCCCACGCGGGCAGGCGCAAGGCCATGCCCCTACCCCGGATTATGGAGAAGCCGGGGCATGAACAGCGCATGACGCACGTCAAACAGAACAGCGCAACACAAAACACCAGCATGGCGCGCGCCGCGGCCCTGGTCATGGGCTTCTTCATCGTCAGCCGCGCCCTGGGGCTGCTGCGAGAAGTGGTCATCGGCGCGCAATTTGGCACCAGCGCCGAGCTTGATGCTTACCTGGCGGCCTTCCGCGTGCCAGATCTGCTCTTTCAACTGGTGGCCGGCGGCGCGCTTGGCTCGGCCTTCATCCCCACGTTCGCCGCACGCCTGCTGCAAGGAGACCGCGCCAAAGCCTGGCGGCTGGCGAGTGCTGTTGCCAACTTGATGGCTCTCCTGCTGACGCTAACCGCCATCCTGGCCGCGGTGAGCGCGCCCTGGCTGGTGCGTCACCTGTTGGCGCCTGGCTTCAGCGCGGCGCAGCAGGCGCTGACCGTCAGCCTCATGCGCCTGATGCTCATCTCGACGATCATTTTTGGGATCAGCGGCCTGGTGATGGGCGCGCTCAATGCGATGCAACATTTCCTGGCGCCGGCCGCCGCACCGATCATCTACAACCTGGCGATCATCGGCGGGGCCTGGTTGTTGGGCGGCGCCCTGGGCGTGCGCGGCCTGGCCATCGGGGTGCTGGTGGGCGCGGCCGGCCATCTGTTGGTGCAGATACCCGCGCTCGTGCGCCTGGGCGCCCGCTACTTCCCGCTGTTGGACGTGCATGATGCCGGCGTGCGCGAGATCGGCCGCCTGATGGCGCCCCGCGTGCTGGGACTGGCCGCGGTACAGCTCAACTTCTGGGTGAATACCATCCTGGCGTCCGGTCTGCCCGAAGGTCGCCTGGCCGCGCTCAACTACGGTTGGTTGCTCATGCTCTTGCCGCAGGGTATCTTTGCCCAGGCCGTGGCCACCGTCGTCTTTCCCACCTTTGCCACGCAGGTTGCCCAGCACAACCTGGCGGCCCTACGCAGCACCTTCACCACGGCCCTGCGCACCATTCTTTTCTTCACCCTGCCGGCGGCCATTGGCCTGATCCTGCTGGCGCGCCCGCTGATTACGGTGCTCTTGCAGCGCAACGCCTTCACCGCGGCCTCCACGGCCCTGGTGGTGACAGCCCTGCAACTGTATGCGCTTGGGTTGGTGGGACATTCGGTGGTTGAAGTGGCGGCGCGCGCCTTCTACGCGCTGCACGACACCGCCACCCCGGTCGTGATCGGTGTGGGCGCCATGCTGCTCAACATCGTGCTCAGCCTGCTTCTGCTGGGGCCGCTGCAACATGGAGGCCTGGCCCTGGCGAACAGCATCGCCACCACGATCGAGATGGTCGCACTTCTCTGGCTGTTACGCCGGCGCTTGGGCGGGCTGCAGGCCGGGATGCTGGCGCCGGCGCTCTGGCGCACCGCCCTGGCCAGCACCGCCCTGGGGATCGTCGTCTGGGGATGGCAACAGGCGCCGGGAGTGTCCGGCGCCTGGTTGAAGGTGCTGCTTTGCCTGCCCCTCGGCGTCGGCGTCTATCTGACCGTCGCCTGGCTGGCACGCGCGGAGGAGTTGCAGGCCATCCGACACTTGCTCCGCCGCTAACGCCGTCCAGCACCAGGTTGAGCGAGGCGATGACCACCACCACGAGGCTGAAGCCGATGCCGATCAGGCCGCTTTCGTGGATATAGGGGATGCGCACGCCGGAAAAATTCCCGTTCCTTATCGGAAGCTGTCAGCGGTCAGGCGCAGGCCGTCGTGCAAACTCATTCGGGGTTCCCACCCCAGGTCACGACGGGCCTGGCTGGCGTCCAGGTAAGTGCGCGAGACTTCGCCCAGCTTGGCCGGGCCGTAGTGTGGCGCCAGGGGGTATTGGGTGGCCCCTTGCAGTTCTGCAAAAATGGTGTTGACGCTGGTACCCACCGCGCTGCCCAGGTTGTAGATGGCGCTGCCGGGTGTTTGCAGGGCCAACAGATTGCCACGCGCAATGTCGCCCACGTAAACAAAATCACGCACCTGTTCTCCGCTGCCGTTGATGGTGACCTCGCGGCCGGCAAGCATGGCGCCGGTGAAGATGGCGATGACGCCGGCTTCGCCCAACGGGTCCTGGCGCGGGCCATAGACGTTGGGATAGCGCAGGATCGTGTAGGCCAGGCCGTAGTTGTGTTGGTACAGATAGAGGTAATGCTCGACCGCATGCTTGCTGGCGCCGTAGGGGTCGAGCGGGTTGATAGGGTGATCTTCGGTGACCGGCACAAAGAGCGGCTCGCCATAGCAGGCGCCGCCGGTGGAGGCGTAGATGATGCGCTGGCAGTCATGGCGCCGCGCCGCTTCCAGCAGGTTGATCGAACCGAGCAGGTTGACCTCGGCATAGCGCGCCGGCTCGTGCAGCGATTCGCGCACGTTGGCCAGGGCCGCCTGGTGTGAGACCGCGTGCGGTCGGTGCGCGGCAAAAACCTGTTGCAAACCGTCCGCGTCCAGGATGTCAAGTTCGTAGAATGCAGAGACCTGTGGGTTCAGATTGGCGCGTTTGCCCGAGCTGAGGTTGTCCACCACAATGACCTCATGACCAGCAGCCAACATCACATCGGTGACATGCGAGCCGATAAAGCCGGCGCCGCCAGTGACCAAAATACGCATGTGAAACGTGTTCCTTTTCGAGTATTTCAAGCAATTCGAGTAAATTAGGGTAATTCCACGCCGGCAGGCGCAGTAGTATCGTGCAGACAGATTACTGCAAACAGGTCAGAATGTCAAGACGGTGGGAGGAAGTGCAGGAATTCATCCTTCATCCTTCAGAATCCGGTTTGCCAGCCAGCGGCGCGCGCGGGAGGGCAAGGGCTGCGCGGGCAGATCAACCAGGGCCAGATCGTACTCATTGCTGGCGAGGAGGATGTTGGCCTGGCGCAGTTCCAGGCGCAGGCGGGCGGGTCGGCCGGCGACGGGCGCGGTCAACGCGCCGACCGGTCGGCTGGCATCTGCTTCCAGCGCGGCAAGGCCGTGGGCCAGCGGCTCGTTGTCCAGCCAGGCCAGCCAGGTCAGGCCAGGCAACGGGGCGCGGGTGTCGTTGACGATCCAGATGGCGCCGCTGATGGCCTGGGGCCGGGCGCCAACCGGCAGTTGGTAGGCCAGGCAGATCAACACCGGCTGCAGGATGCGCTGCAACCGCGCGTAGGCCAGCTTGGGACGGCCATCGAAATCCAGCACGCTCCACGCAATCGTGGGCCACGGTTCGTTGAACTGCCAGAAGGCCAGTCCGCCGCAGGTGGCCTTGTGGCGCCGCAAATGCTCGATGGCGACCTGCAAGCCGGCCGCCTGTGCCGTCTGTGTGGCCGCGATTAGGGCAGGCAGATCAGCCGGGGGCGCCGGCGTCCCCGCCAGGGCTGCGTAATGGGCCAGCTTGCCCGCTTCAGCCTGGTGCAGGCGCCAGACCGGGGCGTCAGGCCACGGCTGTGCAGCCGGCAGGAAGTGCGCCAGCGACTCCGCGGCCGGCAGGGCGCTCAGCCCAAATTCGCTGCAAAACGGCGCCTGCAGCGCCTGGTAAGTGCGCAAGGGGGCGCGCCCGTGCCAGACGGCCCATTCATGCACATCGCCCTGGGCGGGCGAGGCAGGCACAAAGGGGCGCGTACCGTCCTCGGCCGCTACGGCGCGGGCCAGGCGCGCCAGCAGGTGTTGATTGCGCCGCACGCCCATCTCATTGCCGCCGCACCACATCGCCACGCTCGGATGGTGGCGCACCGCCTGCACGATGCCCCGCGCTTCGGCCTCCACGCGGTCGAGCCAGGCCGTTTCGTGCGGGTACGCGGCCAGAAAAAGGCAGGCAAAGGGAAATTCCTGCCAGACCAGCAGCCCCATCTCATCGCACAGGTCGTAGAAGGCCGCCTTTTCGCGCAGGCCGCCGCCCCACACCCGCAGCAGGTTGATGCCCGCCGCGCGCGCCGCGCTCAGCAGGCGCCGGTAAGTGGGCGGGCGCAGGCGTCCGGGCAGTGCATCGGCCGGCACCCAGTTGGCGCCGCGCACGAACAGCGGCTCGTCGTTGATATGCAGGCGCCAGGGTGCGGTTCCCGGACCGGCCAGCGGCGCCCAGGCCACTTGCCGCTGCCCAAAGCGCAGGCGACGCTGATCGAGTTGCGCGCCGGTGGCCGCGTCATGCAGCGTGACCTCCAGCCAGTAGAGGTGCGGAAAGCCGCGCTCCCACGGTTCCCAGGGCGCCAGGGTCAGCGGCGGCAAGATCACAGGCGCCGTTTGCGGCCCAGGGGAAAGGGTCAGCGCAGTCGTGTGCGCCCAGGCCTGGCCTTCGAAATTGGCCGGCGTGACACGCAGCGTGGCCTGCACGGCGCACAGCGCGGTCGCGTCCAGGGTCATCTCAACAGTCCAGACGGGCGCATCGCCGGCAGCCTGACCGGACATGGGCGCCGACGCGTGCGGAGGCTTCAGCGCCAGGATGGTCGCCGGGCCGCTGCTGTGCAGGCTCACCTCGTCCCAAATGCCCACGGTGCGCAGGCGCGGGGCAAAGTCCCAGCCGAACTGCATCGGCGCCTTGAGATGATCGAGGCGTTCGGGGATGGGGCCAAGCGCGGCCGCGGCGCCGCTCAGGCGCTCCAGGGCGAAGAGCAGCCGCTCGCGCCGGCTGTGATGCTGACGCGGCCAGCCGGCCGGCCCGGTCAGGCGCACGGCCAGTTCGATCGCGGCAGCAGGCGGCGCCAGGCCGGTCAACTCAACGGTGTGGGGCGCGAACATGCCGGTGCTGCGCAGAACGCACCGTTGATTGACGAAGACCGCGGCGTAGGTATCCAGACCGTGGAAGGTGATGAAGGTGCGCTGCGCAGGCGCCAGGTCAAGGGTCAGCGTGGTGCGATACCACCAATCAAGCGCATCCACCCAGGCGCAGGCGCGCAGGTTGGCGCCCACGAATGGATCGGGAATCATCCCGTGTGCCAGCAGATCGCTGTGTACCTGCCCCGGTACCGTGGCCGGCCGCCAGGCGGTCACCGCAGCCAGATCGGGCGCCTCCGGCCCGGGCCAGGGCTGTGAGTCCACAGAGCCAAATTCCCAGGCAGATTGGATCAACATCGGACGCCTCTCACTTTCGTAACGGTGCGCCAGCAAAAACTCGTGAAAATTCGTGGCCGGTTCCTGGCGGCCAGCAGAGTCTTGCCACGAATTGGCTTCTGTGAAATTCGTGAAAATTCGTGTAATTCGTGGCAGATCTCCTCCGCTCCGCAACATAGGCACTCGGTTTGGTAGCAAAAATGCTTGACGCCGGACAAGGCGTATGTTAGAATCGTGCCCCTACTCAATGGTGGAGGACGAACGATGTATCCAATTGCACCGGGTGGCGCCAAGTTACTGTTGATCAGCCCGCCGGACCATGAACACCGGGAATGGCGGGGAACGCAGCCGCTTGGCATCGCCTATCTTGCGGGCTATTTACGCCAGCACGGCGCACGCGCCGACCTGCTGGACGGCAACTGGGGCGATCACCCGCTGCCGCTGGATGAGATCGTCGCCTATGCCCTCGCTGGCGAGTATGAAACGGTGGGCATCTCCCTGCTCACGGCCACCATCCCAACGGCGCGGGCGTTATCACAGCGCTTGAAGGCCCAGCGGCCGCGCTTGCAGATCATCTGGGGTGGTTATCATCCGACCTTTGCACCGTATGAATCGCTGAACGACTTCCCTGAAATTGACATCGTCGTGCGCGGTGAAGGGGAGGCGACGCTGCTCGAACTGCTGCAGGCCCAACAGAGCGGCCGACCCCTGGCAGAGGTGGCGGGCCTGGGCTACCGCGAGGGCAAGCGCATCAAGCTGACCCCTGCGCGCCCGCTTCTGCAAAACCTGGATGAGATACCGTTTCCGGCGCGTGATTTGCTGCCGCCGGTGAGCAGCTATCCCGGGTTTATGGACACGGTAGATCAAAAACCGCGCATCAAAGCGTCCCTCATTAGCAGCCGCGGCTGCCCCTTCCACTGTCATTTTTGCAGTATCATCACCTTTTATGCGGCATCGCCGGGCAAGAGCTGGCGGGGGCGCAGCGTGGCCAACGTGGTGGATGAAATGGAACAACTGGCGCGCCAGGGCGGCGTCAGTCACTTCGAGTTCCAGGATGACAACTTCTTCGTGCAGCCCAAGCGTGCGCTGGAAATTGCCGAAGCGTTGCGCGCGCGCGGTGTGGACTTCACATTTGCCTTTCTCACGCGCGCCGATCAGATCGTCAAAGGCGAGAAGTATTTCCCGGCCTTTCGGCAGGCGGGGTTGCGCTATGTGGGCGCCGGTCTGGAGAGCGGCAGCCAGGGCAGCCTGGATCGCCTGAACAAGGAAACCACGGTGGAGGAGAACAGCCGCGCCCTGGGCATCCTGTGGGGCAATGACGTGGCCGCCCAGGTGGATTTCATCATGTTCGAGCCAAATACCACCATCGAGGACCTGGAACAGAATCTGGACTTCATCGAGAGTCATGGCCTGTTTGGCTATTTCCCGCCGATCATTCTGTCAACGCTGGCCCTGTTTCCAGGCACGCGCTCGCGTGAGGAGGCAGAGGCTGCCGGCATCGCATTTGGCAGCGTGCATGAATCGTTGCCCTATCATTTTCAAAACCAGGACGCCGCCCAGGTCAAGGTGCTGTTGGATCAGACCATGGCGATCTTTGGTGCGGCCTGGTATGAGCTGGTCATTGACCTGCAGGATGAATTAGCGCGGCGCGAAGCCGAACTGGCCCGCGCCAACGGACAGGCCGCGTCCTTCTTGCCGCTGGTGAGGGAACTGAAGCTCGAGTACAGCGGTCTTGCCAGCCTCCCCTATCTGCTGCTCAAGCGCCTTCTGCGCGCAGGACGCCAAGCCGGCTTCCAGGCGTTGGAGGTCACGACGCTCATACGGCCCACGCTGTACGAATTCGATCTTGCCCGCACGCGGGTCGCCAGCGTGCGCGCGCGCCTGTCTGCGCTCACCTCACCTTAGTTCATCCAAGCTCAAATGGGCCAGGCGTGCCGCCAGCAGCGGCGGTACGCTCACCACGTCAGGCGGCAAATGCAAGCGAAAACAACGCGCTTGCTTCACCAGTTGTGCCAGCAGGTCCAGGTGCGCGGCGGCGGCGGCCGGCTGCTGCAAATCCACACTGAGCGGCAGGGCCTCGCTGAGCACGGTGCGTCCCGACAGCGGCTCGAATGTGCCATCGCGCGGCCCCTGCAGCGAAGGCACGATCAGCAGGCGCACGGGCGCCACCGCTTCCCTGGAATTCACGGCAGACATAGAGTCCGGATAGACTTCGGGTAAGAAAATGGTGGCCTTGCCATTGTCGGCGCGCTCATTGACAAACGGAGCCAGTTCAGGAAAAAAATCCACGGTGCGCGGGGTGACGTGCATGGTATTGAGGGTTGCCACCGCCAGGATGTCGCCCTGCGCGGCGCGCGTGAGCAGCGTCGCGTCATCGGACACGAAACGGAAGCCGGCGCGCACGCATTGCAGCATAGTGGTCGTTTTGCCAGCGCCCGAGGGGCCGGTAATCAGCACCCCCTGTCCTTGCCAGGCGAGAGCCGCGGCATGCAGCAGGAAGAAGCCGCGCGGGCGCAGCGCCTGATACAGGGTGGTGAAAAGAAGGCCGCTGAAGAAGGCAGCCGGCAACAGCTCCGGCCGACGCACATAGCCAACCGCACAACCGCGGCGCAGGTCCAGGCCAACGACAGCCAGTCCATGTCCGTAGTGTGAGAAGAGGTAGTCGCCGGTGCGAAACTCCCAAAAATCGCCCGCCTGCGGCGCGTCGGGCCAGGGAAAGGGCGGTGCGTCCGCCGCCGCCGCCACCAGGGTCAGGGTGAGGGTCGTGGCCGAGGCGGACGGTTGCTGGAGATGAGACAGCGGGCGTAACAGGCGTTGGTGCAGGGCGACCGGCGCCGCGGCCAGGGCAATATCTTCAGCACCGACACGCACTGTGGCCCAGGAAAGAGGACCTGCCTGTGCGCAGATCTGCTGGAGCGAAAAGAAGAAGTCGTCTGCGTTCACCATGAAGCCATACTTTATGTAACTGTGCAACTGTCCGTTCCTAACATAGCGGTTCGGCGTTGTCATGCAAGGGCATCCTGTCATGACACCGCTAACCTGTTTACGGACAGTGACTATCCAGGGCGGAAGGGGGGAGGCAAAAAACAAACGAACAGGGCAGTTGGCTAATGCGCAACTGCCCTGTTCGTTAGAATTCGGAAGACGTGACTTGGCGAAGCTCCGTTGCACGCACTCTCGTTCTGGACATTACCCAAGCACCGGGAATACCGGTCGGTGGCCAGGTACTCAGATTAGTAAAACGAATGTGGTAACGTTCCCAGCAGGCGAAGGGTTGGACATTGACTACCGACAGGTCGCGTAGCCAGTTGCGCCGAGAAAAGAGATTCACGACGCCTCCACCTTGAGTTTCCCGAGTATTACTGACCGGGCAAGGCGTTCGGGAAGTTCAGAGGCGGCGGTGTCGTCGCCAATGTAACCTTCTGGAGTCGCTGGTGCTTGATCAGTTTCGGGGCCTCGTAGGCCATCTTAGGATTCATGTTGATTCCTCCTTGCGCTAAGCATTGCGCTGATGTTTGGAAAGTACGTTCGCGACGGCACCCACGCAGTGTCGCCATTTAGGTAATCTCAGCCCGTTACAAACCCTTCGCTAGCTGGAGATTGGAGCTTCGCCAAGCACCACAAGATTTTCGTTTTCCATGTCGGAAACCAGCTTGCTCAGGTCTGCACGGGCTTGCGCTTCACTGATATCGTAACGCTCTAAAATAGAGGCTACTATATCCTGAAAGGAATGTTGTCCGTCCGCCATCTCCCACACGAGGGTGCCGATCTGGTTCAGGCTATAGTGATCGCCGGTCTTGAAGTCTACGATAATTGCTTCGCCATCAATGACACGTGCAATCAGTCGTTCTTCACGACGGTGAATGGTCAATTCATCGTTCAATCCGGTCACCGGATATCCTTCGCTCGTGATCGTGTCTGCGTAAACAGATGAGGATAGCGTAACGGGGACAAGTTGAGCCGATTATAGCATAGCCCCTTCCGGCTTGTCAAGCGCCCGCATGGCCCTCGCGGTACCTGCGGTAACTGCCAATTGACACAAGTGACACGTACTGCTAAAATTGTGCCGTTCGTTGTCTTCGGCCTCCCGTAGCCCCCACCTCTTTTTTTGTTGAACCAACGCGAATCTGTGACGTCAAATGCAAACAACGCGCAGCGTGGCGCTCCTGCCAGGTTTGCCTTGCCGCTCTGTGCTTCGGGTTGGTTCCCGTCGAGGGTCGTTGTTTAGGAGGAACCATCTCATGCATGCACCGCGTACTCTCCGTCTGTTGCTCATTGTGGGCCTGCTGCTTGCCGTTGCCATTCCCGGCAGCCTGGCACTGGCCCGAACCAACGCCGCGCCCGACCAGGCGCCATTGCCAACGCAAGCCGAGCCGCCCAAAGCCATCGAACTGATCCCCCAGGACGATGTTGATGAGGGCAAGACGCCGGATGGCGTCTACGGCTCCCAGTTTGCACCCTACCAGCCGCTCGATCAGGCCTTTCAGGCCGAAGTCGAGCCGAACAACACCGCCGCCACCGCCACGGCCCTTGCCAGTAACGACGGTGTCGTCTGGGGCGCCGTTTTCCCCAATGGCGACCTGGACTACTTCTCCTTCACGGCCAATGCCGGCGATCGCATCTACGCCGCGGTCATGACCAGCTTCTCGTCCAACGGCTCGACCGACAGCGTGTTGAGCCTGTTTGCCAGCGATGGAACGACGGTGGTTGAAACCGACGACAACGATGGCTCGCTTGGCTCGTCATCGTCCACCATTGCCGGCGCCAACATTGTCAGCAGCGGCGCCTATTTTCTGCAGGTCAAACATTTCAGCGCCACCAACCACCTGCGCCCCTATCACCTGCATGTCAGAGTGCAGAGCGGCAGCCCCACAGCCGAAGTTGAGCCCAATGACACCCCGGGCACCGCCAACGCCTTGCCCGCCTTCGGTTGGATGACCGGCACCACCAGCAGCGCCACCGATGCCGACTGGTTCTCTCTCGCCCTGAACGCAGGGGACACCATCTACGCCAGTCTCGACCTGGATCCCACGCGCGACAACACGCAGTGGAACGGCTCCCTGGGTATCGGCCTGTTCAGCAACTACTACCTGACGGTCAATGATGCCAGCGTTGGCTCAGCCACCAATCCCCTGTCCGAAGCCCACTTCATGACCGTCCGCGAGACCGGCACCTACTACATCTGGGTCGGCGTACCCGCCGGCGGCACCACCTTCGGCGACTATAACCTGAGCGTCTCCGTGCATCCGGCCGCCCCGGAGACCTGCACCACCTACACCAGCACCGATGTGCCCCAAACCCTCGGCCCTGGCGCGACGACCGCATCCTCCACGATCACCGTGCCGGGCAATCCGCGCATCGCCGACTTGAACGTGACTGTCGAACTGACGCACACCGTCATGACTGAACTGGATGTGACCCTGATGGCGCCCGGCGGCAACGAAGTCGGCCTCTTCACGGATGTGGGTCAATCCACCGCCGGCGTCTTCGTTACCATGACCACCACGCTGGACGACGAAGCAGCCATCCCGATTGCGGTCTATTTGCTTCAGCCCGGCCCGGCCTTCGAGCCTGAGAATGTCTACCGTCTCGATTGGTTCGACGGTCAGGACGCGGGCGGGGCCTGGACGCTCAAGCTGACCGATGATACGGCCAACACCAACGGTGGCACCCTGCTGGGCTGGAGCATGCGGGTGTGCGAGCCGACGCCGCCGCCGGTTTGTCCGGGCGGCACCACCCCGGTCACGGTCTACAGTTCCGATTTCGAAGCTACGGACGGCGGCTTCACCCACTCTGGCACAGCCGACACATGGGCCTGGGGCAGCCCCACCGCGGCGCCCATCAACACCTGTAACGGCGGCGTCAACTGCTGGAAGACCAACCTCACCGGCCTTTACAACGTCAGCAGCAATCAGGACCTGGTTTCGCCCAACATTAGCCTGGCGGGCCTGGTAGGGCCGGTCGTCGTCACCTGGAGCCAGAAGTACCAGATCGAATCGGCCTCCTTCGACCATGCCTATGTGGATTTCCGCGAGGTGGGCGGCGCCAACCCGTCCCGCCTGTGGGAGTGGTACGGCGCCACCATGACAACGGGCGTCGGCGCTGTCACCGTGCAGGAGTCGGCCGGCTGGGGAACCCGGCAGCGCGACTTGAGCAGCTACGCCGGCCAGAACACCGAACTGGTCTTCCATCTCGACGGCGATAGCAGCATCCAGTATGCGGGTCTGGCGGTGGACGACGTCAGCGTAACGGCCTGTCAGCCGGCCGGCGCGACCTTCACGCCTACAGTGACGCCTACCGTGACGCCTACGCCCACCGATACTCCGACCCCGACTAATACCCCCACGGCGACTCCTGTGCCAGCAGGCTTCACCTGCAGCACGCCCAACGTTGCGATTCCGGACAATAACCCGACCGGCGTCAGCGACACCTTGAATGTCGGTTCAACCGGCACACTGAACGATGTCAATGTCTTCGTGCGCGCGACCCACACCTGGGTGGGCGACACGAGCTTCAGTGTAACCCACAACGCCACCAGCGTTACTGTCGTTGACCGTCCTGGCGTGCCAGCCAGCACGTTCGGCTGCTCCGGCGACAACATCACGGCCACCCTGGACGATGAAGCGGCAACGCCTGTGGAGAATGAGTGCGCGGCCAGCGTGCCGACGATCAACGGCACGTTCATTCCCAACAACGCGCTGAGCGCGTTCGACGGCATGGACCAGAGCGGCGCGTGGACCATCACCGCCGTGGATGCGGCCGGCGGCGATACCGGCGTTCTAGTCGAGTGGTGTGTGCAGACCGAAACCAGTGTCCCGCCCACGGCCACCCCAACCGACACTGCGACTCCTGAGCCGGCGACGGCCACCCCGACCGACACTGCGACTCCTGAGCCGGCCACGGCCACCCCAACCGACACCGCGACTCCTGAGCCGGCGACGGCCACCCCGACCGACACTGCGACTCCTGAGCCACTCACGGCCACCCCAACCGACACTGCGACTCCCGTGCCGCCGACGGCCACGCCGACCGCGACCAACACGCCGACGCCGATCGTGGGAGTCATCCCGCCGGCGCCGCCGGTCTGCACCGCGTCCACACTGGACTTTGCCAACAGCACCGCGGTGACCATTCCCACCGGCCCCGGCGGTAATCTCGTCCACGCTGACTGTGGCTGGCGCAGCGCCGTATCTGTGGGACCTCAACCTGAGCACCCTCATCAATCACACATCGAACGCCCAACTTGACATCACACTGCAATCGCCGCAAGGCACCATCGTGACGATCTCCACCGATAACGGCGGCACCAACGACAATGGCTTCGCCGGCACGGTGTGGGATGACGACGCCAACCCCGGCGGCCAGGTGCCGTACGTGAACAACAACGGCCTGGTGAACGATCAGCTGTACGTCAATCTCGTCACCGCCTCACCGCTGGTGATCGAAGAAGCGCTGAGCGCCTTCATCGGTGAAGATCCGAATGGCGACTGGCTACTGACCATCTCCGATGACACCACAGCCGATGGCGGCACGTTGAACAGTTGGACGCTGCAAGTGACCTCGCTGGACGCCGCGCCGAGCACGGCGAGCGCCGCAAGCTCCAATTCGACGCCGGTTGCCATCACCGCGACGGGCACGCCTGTCGTGACCTCGTCCATCATGGTCAGCGGCTTGCCGACCTTCCTGACCGACCTCAACATGACCACGTTCATGTCGCACACGTTCAGTAGCGACCTGGACATGACGCTGCGTTCGCCGCAGGGCACCATCGTCACCTTCTCCAGCGACAATGGGAGCAGTTTCGACCATGTGTTCCTGGGCACGCTGTGGGATGACGACGCCAACCCCGGTGGTCAGGTGCCCTATACCAACAACAACGGCCTGGTGACCGATCAGTTGTACGTCAACCTGACCCTGGCCTCGCCGCTCGTGCCTGAGGAGGCGTTCGCCGCCTTCATCGGCGAAGACCCCAACGGCGAATGGCTGGTGACCATCTCGGACGACGCCAACCTCGACGGTGGCAGCCTCAACAGTTGGTCGCTGGACATCCAGACCGGATCGTGCGGCGCGGCGCCCACGGCCACGCCGACGGCCACTTCTGCGCCGCCCACCGCGACGCCGACCGACACGCCGGTTCCGCCAACGGCGACCGTCACCCCCACCGCGACGCCCACGCCCGGCTCCCCGACCGGTGTTGAACTGAGCAGCCTCGACAGCGGCTCAGCACCCAGCCCCGTCAGCGCCTGGCCGCTCATGGCCCTGGCCCTGGTGACACTGACCGCTGCGGCCGCCCTCCTGCGCCGCCGCAGTACGCGCTAGACCCGTTGGGCATGAGGTGGGGCCGAGAGATTGATCCAACTGATGGTGAGACTCACGCCGGCCCCGCCTCGTGCCCCGACGCGTGTGCGCGAGAGAGGAGTGCGCAATGACCGACTATCGTCGCCGCAACACGTTGCGTTACGTCGGCTTCGACTACACCAACGCCGGAGCCTACTTTATCACCTTCCGTGTGCATCGCAGCCAGCACATCTTCGGCGAAGTCATCAACGGCGTCATGGTCTTAAGTCCCCTGGGACGCATTGTGGACCAGTGTTGGATTGAATTCGCCGAACGCCACACCGACGCCCAGGTGGATATCCATGTGATCATGCCCAACCATGCGCACGTGCTGCTCTGGATTATGGACACCGGCTCTGCGGAGCCGGGCGCGGTCAGCAAGACACGCAAGTTTGGCGATGCCATGCCGGATCGCTGTCAAGCCTGGTGGGCGCTTACAAGAGCGCCGTCACGCAGCAAGCGGCCCATCGCGGCCTCATCCCGGCTCCGCCGCTTTGGCAACGCAACTTCTACGATCATATCGTGCGCGGCGAGCAGGAATTGGAACGCATTCGCGAATACATCCGCCAGAACCCGATGCGCTGGTGCGAAGACCGTTTCTATTATTGGTAGGGGCACGAGGTGGGGCCGGGAGAGTTTTGCGGCTCACGCCAGACTTGGATCGGCCCCAACTCGTGCCCCAACGAGTGGGGCCGGAAGGATCATGCGATTTGTGCCGAGACTCGAATCGGCTCCTCATACCCCAACGATGGCGCTACATCTTCTCGTTTTTCGGCACTACCGCTTAGAAAGTGATTTCCGTTCACAGACAGCCGAAAGCAACTCGAAAAACGTGTCTAAAGGTCGCTGACCTTCTGCACGGCAACGTAGATCACTCGGGGAGATGCGGTGACGTCTTAGAGTTACTATACTTCAAGCGCATACACGATGTGTAATAGCAAAAGTGCGCAAACTGGAGCCAAAGCTGAAGAACGCCATGAACGGGCGGTTGGAGCGATAAGACTCCGCGATAGTAGGAAAGCGAAACCACATACATGAGATGCATGCGGTAGATGGATTTGAGGAGTGACTCTGATGGAGGCCAGGCTCGGCGACAACCGGAAGAACTCATTGCGGCTTCACAGCATCTCCTCTACGAATTCTGGATGCTGAACAGCTTGGGGCGGGGCATGGCCTCTGCTGTGTTGGGCCAGGGGCCGCTCAACAATGCGGTGCTTGAGTCTTTTGCGATTCACGCACGGGTGATGCTTGGGTTTCTTTACGAAGGCAAACGATATCCAGACGATGTCGTTGCCGGAGATTACTTTGATGACCCTAATGACTGGGTGAAGGTCAGGCCAAGTATACCGGAGGCGCTGATTCCAGTACAAAAGCGGGCCAACAAGGAAGTCGCTCATCTGTCTTACAAACGACTGGGAATCGCCGACGAGGCCAGGTTGTGGCGCTTCATTGACATAGCGGCTGCGATTGGTTCGATCATGGCGGTTTTCTTGCGCCATGTCCCTGCTGAACGCTTGCATCCCGACTGGCTACCTTTGCCAGAACCCGAGTCTCCATAAGAGCCACTAACGCATCACTGTAGACCAGGCGTAGCCGTATGCTCATATCCGTCAAAGACGCCTGTATCCTGCAGGATAACGCGCTCGACATTCGCGTGGCCGACCAGATCGAGCAGCTCGATGAGTTGATCCGCATGGAGGGAAGCGACGACGCGTTTTTCACCAGGACGCACATTACTCACGACATGTGCGTCCTGGTGACGGAGAGGCTGGCGCGGCTGGCGGGAAAGTCGAACTAGGAGGCGTTCCAGGCCGAACAGTCCGAAGGGTTAATCGCCGATACCGGCGGCGCAATACCCCGCTCGTAGAGGCTCTCGTGGCCAAGTCGGCCAGCAGCACCTGTTCGATCAGCGCCCAGTGCTCAATTACGAAGGCGCCCAGTGGCGACTGATTGTGGACGCACGCTGGCTTTGCGCTAAACTCTATCATAGAAGCCTCCAGGGTGATAGTTTGGTTGTTGTCTCGCTATCATACCCCAGAGGCTTCCGTCTGTCAGTTCGTACTGTGCTTGCTTAAGTCAGCGCATACGTCGCCCTTACCCCACTCTTCTGCTACGAAGTCCCGATGGCCACGGGGGTACTCCGGGGATGGCCGGCGAGGCAGAGTGCCAGCACGCGGCTATGCCGGCCGGTGGGGTATTCATGGTGTCTGCCTTTGACACGATGGGCTGCCGGCGGTAAGTTCCCGTGGTTGACACCGACCTGATGACCAGTTAGTTCGTTTCTCGTCTCCATTTCTGTCTCGATATCTCCATTAAAAGAGTGTCCGGCAATGGCACCGAGCGTTACGTTTCGTCCCCTTGCATCTGCCTGCAATCCGTTGAAGCGAATCCACCAAAATCTGAAGGAGATCGCGTCAAACCCTGTGGTGTTGCGTCTGTAGCTAAGTAAGCACGTTCTGTTTTTCATGTGGTACCCAAGAACAAAAGATGGTGAATCATGAATATGGGAGCAATATACGGGTTCATAGCGATGGTCGCTATCGCCTGGTCGGTGCGGCGTTGGAGTACGAAGAATCAGATTCAGGGAAGAAAGCGCGGCTTTCTTGGTTTCGTCGGTGCGGTGCTCCTGGGGTTTGTGATCGCTATGCCATTTCAGGCAGGAGCAGAGATTCTTTTCTTGTCGTTGGGGGTAGGACGCGCACCTGTTTCGGGCGACAGACGACAAGTTGTGGAAAACACTTTGACAGTCACTCTAGAACCTGACTCAAGTTTCTGTCTGTGGCTTGCAAAAGCCGAACTTCTTCGCGCAAAAAGAATCAGCGGGTCATCCCAATTTGTAGAGTGGTTTGATAAGCATGGGGAAACCGGTCTCGACTATTCTGCTGCTTCCGAAGAGATGGTCAACATCATAAAGGAATATCAACCCTATCAGAAACAATTCGTAGATGACTGGGTAAAACTTGGTGCGCATGCTGAAGGTAAGGATTTTTGGGAAAAGGAGCTTTCCAGCGTTGAGCTACGGATTCAGGCCTTTGATCTCATTGTGGAAGGTTTTGAGTCATCGGACCAGAACAAATACAATCGTGGCTTAATTACTTGGGAGAAATCTGCACAGGTGGGTAACGAATCAAGTTCTGCTATGTTTGAGATTGCTACAGAATGCACAACGTCCCAAATAGAGCCATCACGCACACCGACTATTCGACCAACGACTGCGCCAACCTTACCGCCCCAGCCTAGCCCGACACCAACTTCTAATTTTCCAACGCCATCTTTCTTGGTGTTTGGCAAAACTACTTGGGTTTACTACGAGGATCAAGACGCTAATTTCTCAGCGTATTTTCCTGAGAGTTGGCAACGAAAAGCAATTCCCTCCGAACCAGACAACCCAGGAAGGGGCGTAGCATTTGTTGCCCCTTTGGGATCCGCTGGCATGGAGGGCAACACCGTGATTCTAGTAGCCAGCCTCCCAACGCTCGACTTCTTAGGATCCACTTATCCTACTGTGGAAGAATTAGATCGACTGCTTCAGGAGTTATCGGAGTACGCTAAGGTTGACGTAGTTACTCCTCCCACGGCGACCAAGATTCATGGCTACCCTGCCGTACAGTCGGTTAGCGAGACAAGCCTATCGGACGAGAACTATCGTGTTCGCATGTATTCGGTTGCCATCGCAACTAACAAATGGATCCACATTATTCAAGTAACTGGCCTCACATACTACGATGATCAGCTGCAAGCCATGTACACAGAGTTTGTGGAAAACTTTTCCCCAAACGTTCCATAGATTGCCGCGCGTCAGTCCCTACATGCGCCCTGTAAGCCGCTTCCCAGGTTTTCGTCTCATCTTCGTTGAGTAAAGGGCTGCCTTGCGTCGTCTGGCGTGATCGTAGAGCCGGCACATCCAAGCCCGCGCCCGGGCGTACAAGATCAGCCATCAGTCAGTCTTTCTTGGGTGCCGCCGTTGCCTCTAACCTGCTGGCCAGATTTTAGGGCTGATCATAACCGGCCCTTGTGCTACCGGTCCCAGAGGTCAGTGGGGCGCGCCAGCACGCCCCCTCGCTGGTTGCCGACGCAGGAAGATAGGGTCGTGTAGCGATGGTGTTTGCCTTTGAATTCGGTGGGCTGCCGGCGGTGAGATACTGTGGACACCACGGGCCAGCCAAGTGACCGATGGTTTGCTAGCGCGGCTGTGGTGGCCTTTTTTCGGATACTCCTCAGCTGTACGCGTACCGTGACACTTATGTGCTGTCCCGTGGGAATGCTTCGTGGGTCACGCTATCGCCTCGATCATTGGCGTAGGCGGCCAGCACCTCTGCCCGTAATACTTCCAATTGCGTCTCGTCGTAACCAAGCTCTTGCGCTTGAGTTTCCTGCGCCTCACTGAGCCAGACGCGATGAGCTCATGGTCGACGAAGAGGGTGGCGCCCCTGATTCTGCTCGCCTGGCTGCCCTGGCAACCCTCCGCGCGCAACGTGAGCCTGACGTTGGCCTATTTCCTGCTTTGTCTGCTGAGCTTTGCGTGCTTCAACCACTGCTATCTGCTCACGTCCACGCCCTGGCGTCACGCCTGGCCAGTAATCGTGCCACAAACCCTTCCCGCCAATTCTGCGGCTTAAACAGATGCTTTGGCTGCGAATTTTGACATTCTCGAACAGATGTGCTATAATTTGTCCTGAAGACCTCCCCGGTCGTTTTGTTTCTCGCTGTAACGATTTCCGCTGTTTCTCGGTGGCGGGTCGTTACGACTCCAAAGATCATACCGTAAGCATCAGCTTGGCCGAGATCGGTGAAGCTTGCCAGAATGGCTACGCCAAACGTCTGATCCAAACTATCTAAGAAAGAAGATGTAGAGTTCTCAGAGTATCACAGCTATTAAGATGCCTACCGACAACTGGACCGGTTTATAGACGAGGTATAGTTGCGCAAGCTCATTGGACTCCTTGCTTGGCTACCCCACGCTAGTCGAGATTGAGACACAATAGCTAGCTCAGCAAGCCGTTGGTGCCAGTTCGATGGACTTGGCTTGACAATCCGTTATTCTCGCCTACAATTGCGCATACACCCCCAGATAAGGCGAGAGGGCCAGGTTTCCAATCGAGCCACCTCGTCTTTTCCTTTGTCTTTGCCCCTTCTTCTGTCCAATTTTATAGGCATACCTCAGCCTCATTGGACACAAGTGTTTCAACGCCCTTTGACCGAATGAAAGCGCAGAGATGAACGATCCTAGAAACTGGTTGACCGATTTTAGCGATGCCCAGAACCTTGCTGTCGTGGAAGGCATCGTGCCCGTTCGGGGGTATCTCAAGACTGGTCGGCCAGCCGAAGAAGTAGCAGTCATGGAGAAGGCCGAGCTATACACGGCAGATGCGGTCTTCTTTGAGGCACCTCGCGATGGCAAAGCATCGGTGGCGCAGGCGTTTCTTTACCGCTCAGATGGGCCAACACCGGACCCTGATTTCGCAGAATTGCACAAGCGACTGTGGAGTTGGGGCGGCGTGCCGCTGGTCTATCGCGTTACAAGTGGTTTAGTTCAGCTTTTCCGCTGTGCGCACCGGCCTGATTTCGAGAGCGGTAGCAGACCCGTTTTCAATCCCTTTAAGACGCTTGAACTCACTTCCCGAATCGATCAAGATCCGTGGTGGGAGGCCGAACGGCTCCGCACCGGAACGCTCTGGGATGATCCAGCGGTGTGCAAGCAGCTCCTATCCAGCCAACAAGCAGCGCAAAAGACGCTCATCAACGCAGTCAAGGAACTGCACCAGGAACTCAACAAAGAAAGCACCCTGCCCAAACCGCTTCAGCGACGTTTGCTCATCCTGTCGGTGCTTATCGCGTATCTTGAAAGGCGAGGGGTTTTTGAGGACGCCTTCTTTGCCCGTTTTCTGCCTGACGCAGGAGAGTTCTTTCAGGTGCTTGCTGACGGTCCGGCTCTTGTTGATTTGCTAGATCATCTGGAAGAGCGATTCAACGGGCATGTGTTCGTCCTGAGCGACGAAGAACGCAAGACGTTGCAGGCCAGCAGTCAACTCGCCCGCTTTGCCCAACTGGTGGAAGGACGGCAGGAGGCTGGTGGTCAGCGTACGCTGTGGCAACGATACTCCTTTGCCGATCTGCCAGTGGAACTTATCAGCCACATCTACCAGCTTTTCGTCAACGACGCGGCGTTGGCGGTCTATACTCCGCATTTTGTCGTTCGTCTTATGCTGGGCGAAGTTTTGAGTTGGGAGCGGCTGGACCGGCTGGAGGAGAACGACGAAGTCATTCTTGATCCAGCTTGCGGCTCTGGGGTCTTCCTTGTCGAAGCCTACAAGCGACTTGTGCTTCACTGGCGCTTTCGCAACGGATGGGAGCACCCAACACAGGCAACCCTTCAGAAATTGCTTACGACACGGCTGCGGGGTATTGATTTGGAAGAAGGCGCCGTCGAACTCGCTGCGTTTAGCCTCTCCCTCGCTCTCTGCGATGCACTCGAGCCGATAGAGATCAGGACCAGCGTGAAGCTCTTCCCGCCTCTAAAGGAACATACTATTCACACAGGTTGTTTCTTTGAGGCTCGCGAGAAGCAAACAGTCAAGGAACGCGTCGGCGTAATCATCGGAAATCCGCCATTTGCCTCGACACTTGGCACCGACGGCGCACAACGGGCCTATGAGCGATATCAGCGGGAACACGGAGCGCCGCCCGACAGACAAATAGCCTATCTTTTCCTCCATGAATCCATGGAGATGCTGGCTCATGGCGGCGTGCTCTCCATGCTCCAACAGTACAACTTCCTCTACAACCGGCAGTCACTCGCGTTCCGGCGTAAGTTCATTGAACGCTGGGACGTCCGCGAGATTCTCGATTTCGTCTCAATCCGTGGTCTCTTCCAAAAAAGCGGCGCTGACACCAAGGTCGTTGTGATAGTTGCAGAAGCCCAAACGCCGCCACCGGAGCGGCAGATACTCCACGCCACCTTTCGCCGCAGTGGCCGCGCTGATGCGGAACAAGGCTTCGATATTGATTATTATGACATGCACTGGCTGCCGCGGGAATTAGTCCTGAGCAATAACGCCGTGTGGCGATGTGACCTGCTCGGCGGTGGGCGCGTCCTTGGTCTTGTTGATAGGCTGCGGAAATTCAGAACCTTAGGGCAATACGCAGTAGAACAAGGTTGGGACTACGGGGAGGGCTTTATCGAAGCTGCCCCGCCCAAGGATGGGCCACCCAGCAAAACTGTCGTGCGTCAGCCAGGTAATCACCTGACCGGACAGCCATTGCTTCCATCAGGCGGAATCTCCGAATCAGGTATTGATTCCAATACTATTATCACTGTGACTACCACCTCTTTTCGCTCTGGTTATACAAGGGCACGTTATACTCCTCCGATGGTTTTGGTACATGAGCAATACGATCTGAATCATGGTCTCTGGACAGCGCATTATCTGACATACAAAAACCAGATTGTGGGGTTCTGTGGTACTTCAGATCACATTGAATGCCTTAGGAAGCTCGACGCCTTTCTTAGTAAAGAGAAGAATTCCTTAAGAGCATATGTTGCAGCAACTAGTATTAAGTTGTTTACCCAACATGCCACTACGCTATCCGGTGCAGATGTATTCGACCTACCATGCCCGTCATCTCACGATCTTGAACTAAGTCTTCACGAGCAGATTCTAATTGCCGACATTGTGGACTATTATCGCGATCTCATCCGCCTCGGCGAAAACTCTGCTGCAATGAAAGACAAGGGTGTACCTGCTCTGCCTTCATTCAATGACGTTTTCACCACCCGGATTAACGGCGTTTACAGAAATAACAGATTACACGCCTTGAAGGAGTATACTTGGCAGGGCGTGATTTGTCAGCCTTATGTTTTCGGCAATGGAAAGGTGGACTGGACAGGTGCGGAGGAACTCAAAGGGAAACTCAACGCGCTGCTGCGAGAAAAACGCGGCGGCGGCCTCAATGTTACCCGTATCGCCCGGATCTATGATGGAGCATGCATTTACTTGCTCAAGCCCGACCGGTTGCGATACTGGCTGCGCTCCATCGCACTCCGGGATGCGGATGAGACGCTCGCTGACCTGGCCGAGCAAGGCTTCTGAGGCTTTGTGACTATGTTGGCGGACAGTATCAGTATCAACATCGATCTTCCATCAGGTAGGCTCGACCGGGACATTCACCTGCCTTGCACAGCGAAGCTGGAGCTTGTAGGCTTCATAGCCAAGGAACTTCCCCGGTGGCGCGACCACCCTGATCGGCCGTCCGCAGACGCGGAAACCACATTAACCGAACACCTATGCGATCATCTCAACAGTGCTGTCTACTACTCGCCCATCTGGAGCCATGTCCAGTTCCGAACCGAGACCGGCGATGAAACGCGTGGCGGTAGGAAGATAGACCTCACAGTGAAGCCCCGGGCCGCCGCTTTCATCATCGAAGGCCGCCGGCACAGCCAGTTTGACCCGCTGTTTCCCATTGAGTGCAAACGGCTCCCGATACCAAAAGGGCCGGATCGAGACAAGCGCGAATACGTCACTACCGAATATGGCACGACTGGCGGTATCCAGCGTTTCAAATTCGGCCTCCATGGGGCCGCGCATACCTTTGCGGCCATGATCGCATACGTTCAGGAGCAGTCCTTTTCCTATTGGCTGGATCAGGTGAACAGCTGGATTAGGGACTTGGCGGCAGGACCAGATTCAGTCTGGAGTGATTCCGATACTCTCCAATCGCTAAGTGATAACCTGACCACTAAGATTAGCACACTCCAGTCTGAGCATCGGAGAGTGGGTGGTCTTGACGTTTGTGAGTTGCGCCATCTTTGGATAAGGATGAGTTGATATCTACAGATAATTGGTCACAAAAACCAGCGGGTGTCACCGCACTTAAACGTGGTCATTTACACCACTTTTCGATGAGTTATTGGGTCTTGCGGGAGGGCCGACCGCGGTGAACGGGGGGTTCCCAGCGAGGCAAAGGCACCTTAAAATTGAACAACTCGGTTGGTGTCCAGATATGATCGGTCAAGCTTGCGGCCAAAGCCGGCGTACGACGTTGCACCCAGCGATAACCGTGCCTGCCGACAAGCAACTTAAGACGCAGGCTATGGTGAGTGTCGCAGAAGTTGTAGAGGCAACCGACGACAAACATGCCTGCTTCAAGGGTGGCTGCCTTACGCACCAAGGTGCGGGTTCTGCGAGCCAGACTATTGAGCCGCTGGCGAAAAGTGGCGTTGAGCCGTTCAATGAAAGCGGTGTTGATCACGCCCTCTTGCTGGGTCTTACGAATCAGGCTTTGCACCATCTTCTGGTCACCCTGAACAATGCGCCGCATCACGTTGAGTTCACCATTCACGCGTTGTTTGACTACCTGGACGATGGCGATGTTGGGCCAGGAAATCAGTTGAGGGTGCCCCTGTTCGTGGCGACGATGCGGCAAATAGAATCATCTAATGCACGGGATCTGGCCATTTGGGACCGACTGGTCCAAAGCCACGAGGCCTTTGCTTTGGCATCGGTCGAGTTCCTGGAAGAGATGGTCGACCGTAGGGTGAGAATCGCTACAACTTCGGCGCGACGCCGACGCAGCGGCGCTTCACCGGGCAGGTGCTGGACAGTGTGGCCGGCGGGTTGTATTTCTACAACGCGGTATTACGACCCATCGTTGGGACGGTTTGCCAGTGCGGATACACTCATTCCCAATCCAGGGAATCCGCAGAGTCTCAATCGGTACAGCTATGTCCTGAATAACCCGCTGCTAGAAACTCTGCATGTCAGCCGTTGATTCCGCCTGGTTCCTCGCGTTCGGTGCTTGCAAACCACCGCCAATGCGGGTATAATCCCCTCCTTACCGTGCCACCCCAGCATCAGCCTAAGCTTGTGCTGCCCGCTACGACCACCCGCGGTTGTGAGCGTTGTGAATTCTTACGCGTTCAATCAGGAAGACCGACGATGCCTGTTTCCGCGCTCTCCCCTTCCGAATCTGTGGCGTCTGTCCTGGCGTCTTTCCAGGGCAAGGGCCGCGCTTACCTGCTGCCCTGTCTGCTGGCCGTGCAGCGCGCCCACGGCTGGCTCTCGCCTGATCTTGTGACCCGCGTCGGCGCCGCGCTGGCCGTGCCTGTGGCCGACATCTACGGCGTCATTGACTTCTACACCATGCTCTACAGCCAGCCGCATGGCCGCCACCTGCTGCGCGTGTGCGATGACATCGCTTGCTACCTGGCTCAGCCGACCAACTGCGAGTCGTTGCGCGACACCATCGCCACCCACACCGGCCTGCGCCAGCATGGCGATACCACGCCCGACGGCGCGTTCACCCTGGAGTTGATGCCCTGCCTGGGCCGTTGCGCCGACGCACCCGCGGTCTTGCTCGATGAGACGCCGCTGCCCGCCGCTGCCCTGCTCTCCTGGTTGGCCTCGGATCGCGACGCCGATGTATTGCCCGCTGCTGTTGAAACCGCCCCCCCGGTGCTCGGTGACGTGGTGCTGGCGGACCATGTGGGCCGGGTTGATCCCTGGAGCCTGGCGGACCATGAGCAGCGCGGCGGATTTGCGGCCCTGCGCCAGGCCCTGGGCGCCATGACGCCGGCCGCAGTCGTGCAGGCCATCGAGGCGTCGGGCCTGGTGGGCCGCGGCGGCGCCGCCTTTCCCACCGGGGTCAAATGGCGCAGCGCCGCGGACGAGCCGGCCACGCCCAAGATGGTGGTGTGCAACGCGGACGAGAGCGAGCCGGGCACCTTCAAGGACCGCACCCTGCTGCAAGGCGACCCCTTCCGCCTGATCGAGGCGATGGCGCTGACCGCCTACGCGATTCAGGGGCAAGGCGAGGTGGGCGGTTACATCTACCTGCGCGGCGAGTACGGCTACCTGGCGCCGCTGCTGGAAAACGCACTGGCCCGCTGCCGCGAGGCCGGTTACCTGGGCCATCATCTGTTGGGTAGTGACCTGCACTTCGACATCGAGCTGCGCCTGGGCGCGGGCGCGTACATCTGCGGCGAAGAGACCGCGCTCTTCGAGTCCATCGAAGGCAAGCGCGGCATGCCCCGCGTCAAGCCGCCGTTTCCGGTGCAGGTGGGCCTCTTTGGCAAACCCACGGTCATCAACAACGTCGAGACCTTCTTCAACATCCCGCCCATCGTGCGCCACGGCCCTGGCTGGCTGCGTCAGTACGGCACCGCGCAATCGCCGGGCACCAAGCTCTTCGGCGTCAGCGGCTGTGTGCAGCGCCCAGGCCTCTACGAACTGCCGCTGGGACGCTCCTTGCGCCATCTGCTCTTCGATCAGGCCGGCGGGCCGCTGCCTGACCGCCGCATCACCAGCGTGCTCCTGGGCGGCGCGGCCGGCACCTTCGTCAGCGCGGCCCATTTCGACGTGGCCCTCGACTGGCAGTCGCTGCGTGAAATTGGCGCCACGCTCGGTTCTGGCGCGGTGATGGTGCTGGATGATCGCGTGGCCCCCTGGGAAGTGGTCAGGCGCGTGGCCCGCTTCTTTGCCCATGAGTCGTGCGGCAAGTGCTATCCCTGTCAGATGGGAACCCAGCGCCAGGTCGAGATCGTCGAACGCCTGCGCACCGGCCAGGCGCGACCCCACGATCGGCTTGACCTGGATGACCTGGCGGGCGCAATGCGTGACGCGTCGCTCTGCGGCCTGGGACAAACCGCCTCCGGTGCGATCTTGAGCGCGGTGGAACTGTTCGGCGGTTGAATCAAGACAAATGGAAATCAGACAAACTGATGGATGGACTGGTCAATTGTAGCTACGCCGCGTATGAGCGGGGAAGCTGGCGGGTGATAGATGGCGCGGCGCCGGGCGAAGAATTCCTGCGCCTGCATGTCAACGGCCTGGAACTGGCGACGCTGATGTGTTCGCCGTTCGAACAGGACACCCTCGCGCTCGGCTTCCTGCGCGCCGAAGGCATCATCCAATCCATGGACGATGTGCGTCTGGTCACGATCTGCCCCAGCGGCACCTGCGTGGACGTGTGGCTGCGTAACGCCAATTTCGAGCCGCCGCGACGCGTCATCATCACCTCCGGTTGCGGCGGCGGCGTCACCTTCGATGACCTGGCCGAGCAGCAGGCGCCGCTGACATCCGCTCGCCAGTTGGCGCCGGAGCAGCTCATACGCCTGATGAGCGAACTGCAGGAGGCCGCCGTGCTCTACCGGACCGCGCGTGGTATTCACACCAGCGGGCTGAGCGATGGCGACCAGGTGCTGATGGCGGCGCAGGATGTGGGACGCCACAACACGGTGGATCGCCTGTGGGGGCAGTGCCTGCGTCGTCGTCAGCCGACAGACGATCTGATTTTGCTCTCCACGGGCCGCATCAGCTCAGAAATGCTCAACAAAGCAGCCAAGATGCGCATCGCCATCGTAGCCAGCCGCACCTCGCCAACGGCTCTGTCTATCGAGTTGGCACACGCCTGGAACATCACCCTGGTGGGGTATGTCCGCACCGGTGGCCTGCGCGCCTACACCGCGCCGGAGAGGCTGGGGTTTGAGGAGATCGGAGATCGGAGATCGGAGATCGGGGTGGGAGTAAATGAGGAGAGTGGGGAGTGAGGGGAGAGTGGAGAGTGGAGAGTCGATGAAGGAAGGGGATCATGGCACTCAATCAAGTTCATAACTACAGCGTCTGGCATCAGGCGGGCAGCGACAAGGCGGAGATTCGCCTGCTGCTCGACAGCGGCTCACTGGCGACGATCAGCAATCTGCCGCTGACTTCTGCCAATTTCATCCTGGACCTGCTGCGGCATGAAAAACCAATCTATTGGGACAGCGTCGCGCGACTGGTCTACACCTCGTCCTGGGAGCCGGTCGGCGAAGGGGAGTAGATGAGCAATTCGTCTGCACCTGCGACGGTCGGCGTTGTCATTGACGGTCACGCGCTGACCGTACCCGCCGGCACGACGGTGTTGGCCGCGGCGGTCGAGATTGGCGTGGACATCCCCACTCTGTGCTACCACCCCAACCTGACGCCCAACGCGGTCTGCCGCATGTGCGTGGTGGAACCGACACGCGGCCGCACCCTGATCCCGGCCTGCGTCGCGCCCTGCGTGGAAGGGTTGGAGGTGCAGACCGATACCCCGCGCGTGCGACGCGCGCGCAAGGTGATCCTGGAACTGCTTCATTCGACCGTGGATTGCTCCGAAGCGCCGCAGATCGCAACCTACAGCGCCCGTTTTGGCGCGGACCCGGCCCGTTTCGCCGGCGGCGAGCGCCGCGACGCGGCCGTCGAAGACGACAATCCCTTCTATGTGCGTGACTACAGCAAGTGCATCCTCTGTTGGCGCTGCGTGCAGGTCTGCGCCGATGATGTGCAAAACACCTTTGCCCTCACTTTGGGCGAACGCGGCTTTCACACGTCCATCACCACCTTTTTCAACGCGCCGATGCCCGACACGACCTGCGTCTTCTGCGGCAACTGCGTGGAGGTGTGCCCAACCGGCGCGCTCAAGGGCAAACAGGAATGGCTGCTCGACCAGGGGCTGGCGTGGCAAAGCCGCAAACCCAAGCCCAGGCGAAGCGACAAACCAGAAACCTAGCCGCCGTGTGTAGACGTCTCCGCGCGCGACGATAAGAGATCCTTGGCGTCCTTCGCGTCTTGGCGGTTCAATTTCCTACCAGCAGTAGAGTCAGGAGGAGACCAAATGATAGCCGACCATGTCACCCGTTCCACCTGCGCCTACTGCGGCGTGGGCTGCCAGGTCAATCTGCACGTCAACGCCGAGCAGGTGATCTTCCGCGTGAATGCGCCGCACGACACAGCGCCCAACTACGGCCGCCTGTGCGTCAAGGGGCGTTTTGGCATGGACTTTGTCTACCATCCCAGTCGCCTGACCACTCCGCTGATCCGTCACGACTACGCCGACATCCAGGCCGGGCGCGTCCGTCGAGGCCCGCTTGACCTGGATGGCTTTCGCCCGCTGACCTGGGACGCCGCGCTCGACTTGGTCGCGCAGCGGCTGATCGCGATCAAGGTGCAGCATGGCGGCGATGCCATTGCCGGGCTTTGTTCGGCCAAGGCCACCAACGAAGACAACTATGTCTTCCAAAAGCTCATGCGTCAACTGCTGGGCACCAACAACGTGGATCACTGCGCGCGGCTCTGTCACGCTGGATCTGTCACCGGCCTGCAGATGGCGCTTGGCTCCTCGGCCATGTCGAACTCGATTGCAGAGATGCCCACTTTGGAGTGTTTCATCGTCACCGGCTCGAACACCACCGAAACCCACCCGGTCATCGCCACCTTCCTCAAGCAGGCGGTGCGCAAAAACGGCGCGCATCTGATCGTGGCCGATCCGCGCCACATTGAGCTGGCCGATTTCGCCGAGGTGTGGCTGCGCCAGAAGCCGGGCACCGATGTGATCCTGTGGCAGGCGCTGGCGCATGTCATCGTGCGCGAGGCATGGTACGACGCCGATTTCATCCGCACGCGCACCGAAGGCTTTGCGGACTATATCGAGAGCCTGGAACGCTGGACGCCGGCCTATGCTCAAGAGATGACCGGCGTGCCGGCCGCGGACATCATCAAGGCGGCGCGGCTCTATGCGCAGGCTGAGCGGGCCGCGATCTACTGGGGCATGGGCATCAGTCAGAGCACGCATGGCACCGATAACGCGCTGGCGCTGGCGAACCTGGCGTTGATGTGCGGTCATCTGGGCGCAGAGGGCGCCGGCCTCAACCCACTGCGCGGGCAGAACAATGTGCAGGGCTGCTCGGACGCCGGCGGGCTTTTCAACGTCTTTCCCGGCTATCAGCGTGTGGATGACCCCGCCATCCGTGCGAAGTTTGCCTGGGCCTGGGGCGCGCCCCTCAACCCGCAGCCAGGGCTTGCCACGCCGGAGATGGTGGACGGCGCGGGCAGCGGTGCGCTGCGCGCCTTCTACGTGATGGGTGAAAACCCGCTGATGAGCGAGCCGAACCTGGCTCATGCGCGGCACTGCCTGGAGAACCTGAATCTGATCGTCTGCCAGGACATCTTCTTCAACGAAACCTGCGCCTACGCCGACATCATCCTGCCGGCCACCAGCTTTGCCGAAAAAGAGGGTACCTTCACCAACTCGGATCGCCGCGTGCAACGGGTGCGCGCCGCGATCAAGCCGATCGGCGCGGCGCGGGCCGATTGGGAGATCGTCTGCGATCTGGCCGGCCGCGTGGCGCAGCAACTGCATGCGCTGGGCGCGGCGCCAGGTCTGCCCGGCGGCGCTCTGCCGGCGGCCGCACCGGACGCGGTGGCGAACCTGGCCCTGGGCGCGCTGTCCTCCTACGCCTACGACCATCCGGAGGCCATCTGGCAGGAGATGGCGCGCTTGACCCCGCCTTTCCAGGGCATCAGCTACGATCGCTTGGAAAAGGAGGGCGGCGTCCACTGGCCCTGCCCCACGCCGGATCACCCTGGCTCGCCCTACCTTTTTGCCGAGAGCTTTCCGCGCGGCCGCGGTAAATTCCACAGCCTCGACTTCCTGCAGCCGCACGAGCTGCCGGACCCCGACTACCCGCTGATTCTGTCCACGGGGCGCGTGCTCTTCCACTGGCATGGCGGCACGATGACGCGGCGCTCGAAGCTGGACGAGATCTACCCGGAGGCGGTGGTGGAGGTGCATCCCGAGGATGCGCTGGCGCTGGCGGTCAGCTCAGGGGCGTGGGTGGAACTCAAGTCGCGGCGCGGGCGTGTCGAGTGCAAGGTGTTGGTGACGGGGCGTTCGCCGCAAGGGACGGTCTTCTTGCCCTTTCACTTTGCCGAAGCCGCGGCCAATGAGTTGACCCTGCACGATCTCGATCCGCTGGCGAAAATTCCCGATTACAAAGTGTGCGCCGTGCGCCTGACGCCATTGGCGCGGCCGGGCGGCGCTGTGAGCGGTGTCAGCAGCCCTGGCGCGCGGCGCTGAGCAATGAGAATCTCTCCGATGTCCAATGCCAACTCGTGGCTGCGTCCCGCCCGCCAGGGGACCGGCACTTCGCCGCGCAACCAACCTGCACGTTGCGCACACTGAAGTGCCGGTCACTTCCAATCGCGTCACCAGCGCACCCCTGCGCCGCAGTTACTGCGCCACCAGCGTCAGATTGCCGGCGTTGTAGAGGGGGCTGTAGGTGTTGCCGTTGCCGGCGATGGCGCTGAACGTGCCGCTGCGAGAGGCGTAGATCAGCACGATGAAGTTGTCGTTGACCGCCGGGCTGAAGCCGTTGATCAGGGTCACGTTGAGCGTGCCGTTGAGCGTGACCGCGCCGCTGACGGTCAACTGATCGTGTTGGCTGCCCGCGGTCAGGCCGCCCAGTTCGATATTGAGCGTGCCACCGGCCGCCTGCGTGTAGGCGCCCACGATCGCCAGGGCGCCGGCGCCGCCGTTGCCTGGGGCGATTTGCCCGCTGTTGCTGACATTCGCTGTGACCGTCCCCACGCCGTTGAGACTGCCTCCGTTCAGGGCCAGCGTTCCATTGGCCTGCACATTGCCGCCGCCGAGGGTCAGGCTGCCGGCGCTCTGACTGTAGCCGCCCACAAAACCCAACGTCCCGCTGAGCGCTTCCACGCTGCCGCTGTTGTTGAAGGTGACGCTCGTCACCGTCGTGTTGCCCGCACCGCTCAGCTTGCGGAAGACGCCGGCGTTGTTGAAAACCCCGCCAAGCTGGATGGAGTTGATCGTGCGGTCGTTCTGCGCCTCGAACAGCGCACCGGCCAGGTTGTTGAACACCGAACCGTTCGAGATGCTGATGTCACCCGCTCCGCTCCAGATAGTCGTGCCTCTGTTGTGTACGGTGTGCTGCCAGATCGAGACGCTGCCATTGATGACCAACGTTGCGCCTACCGGGATGACCGTCGTGCCGTTATCGTTCCAGGAACCGGCCGTCCAGGTCATGTTCTGGGTGACGGTCAGGGTGTTGCTGCCGCCCAGGGTGCCGCCCGTCATGTGCCACAACTGCGCCGTCACCGGAGCGTTGAGGGTCAGGATGCCGCCGCTATGCCGCGTCAGCCCCGGCCCGTCGAAGGTGACGTTGCCCAGGCTGTGATTGGTAGTGAAGTCGAGCACGGCGCCGCTGCTGACATCGAAGACGCCACCGCTGCTGCCGCCGCCGTTCAGCTTCAACGTGCCGCTCTGCACCTGCACCAGGTTGCTGTTGTTGAGAGTGACGCTCGTCAGCGTCGTATCGCCCGTACCGCTCAGCTTGCGGAAGGTGCCGCTGTTGTTGAAGACACCGCCAAGCTGGATGGAGTTGATCAGGCGGTTGTTCTGCGCCTCGAATAGCGCGCCGGCCAGGTTGTTGAACACCGAATTGTTCGAGATGCTGATATCGCCCGCGCCGCTCCAGGTGGTCGTGCCTCTGTTGTGTACGGTGTGCTGCCAGATCGAGACGCTGCCGTTGATGACCAACGTTGCGCCCACCGGGATCACCGTCGTGCCGTTATCGTTCCAGGAGCCGGCTGTCCAGGTTATGTTTTGGGTGACGGTCAGGGTGTTGCTGCCGCCCAGGGTGCCGCCCGTCATGTGCCACAACTGCGCCGTCACCGGAGCGTTGAGGGTCAGGATGCCGCCGCTATGCCGCGTCAGCCCTGGCCCGTCGAAGGTGACGTTGCCCAGGCTGTGATTGGTAGTGAAGTCGAGCACGGCGCCGCTGCTGACATCGAAGACGCCACCGCTGCTGCCACCGCCGTTCAGCTTCAACGTGCCGCTCTGCACCTGCACCAGGTTGCTGTTGTTGAGAGTGACGCTCGTCAGCGTCGTGTTGCCCGCACCGCTCAGTTTGCGGAAGACGCCGGCGTTGTTGAAAACCCCGCCAACCTGGATGGAGTTGATCAGGCGGTCGTTCTGCGCCTCGAACAGCGCACCGGCCAGGTTGTTGAACACCGAACCGTTCGAGATGCTGATGTCGCCCGCGCCGCTCCAGGTGGTCGTACCCTTGTTGTGTACGGTGTGCTGCCAGATCGAGACGCTGCCGTTGATGACCAACGTCGCGCCCACCGGGATCACCGTCGTGCCGTTATCGTTCCAGGAGCCGGCTGTCCAGGTTATGTTTTGGGTGACGGTCAGGGTGTTGCTGCCGCCCAGGGAGCCGCCCGTCATGTGCCACAACTGCGCCGTCACCGGACCGGTCAGGGTCAAGGTGCCGCTGCTGTGCCGCGTCAATCCCGGCCCGTCGAAGGTGGCGTTGCCCAGGCTGTGATTGGTGGTGAAATCCAGCACGGCGCCGCTGCTGACGTCGAAGACGCCGCCGCTGCTCGTGCCCCCGCCGCCCGGCTTCAACGTGCCGCTCTGCACCTGCACCAGGTTGCTGTTGTTGAAGGTGACGCTCGTCACCGTCGTGTTGCCCGCACCGCTCAGTTTGCGGAAGACGCCGGCGTTGTTGAAAACCCCGCCAATCTGGATGGAGTTGATCGTGCGGTCGTTCTGCGCCTCGAACAGCGCACCGGCCAGGTTGTTGAACATCGAACCGTTCGAGATGCTGATGTCACCCGCCCCGCTCCAGATGGTCGTGCCCTTGTTGTGTACGGTGTGTTGCCAGATCGAGACGCTGCCGTTGATGACCAACGTTGCGCCGACCGGGATGACCGTCGTGCCGTTATCGTTCCAGGAACCGGCCGTCCAGGTCATGTTCTGGGTGACGGTCAAGGTGTTGCTGCCGCCCAGGGCGCCGCCCGTCATGTGCCACAACTGCGCCGTCACCGGACCGGTCAGGGTCAAGGTGCCGCTACTGTGCCGCGTCAATCCGGGCCCGTCGAAGGTGGCGTTGTTCAAGGAGTGACTGCTGGTGAAATCCAGCACCGCGCCGCTGCTGACGTCGAAGACGCCGCTGCTCGTGCCCCCGCCGCCCGGCTTCAGTGTGCCGCTCTGCACCTGCACCAGGTTGCTGTTGTTGAAGGTGACGCTCGTCACCGTCGTGTTGCCCGCGCCGCTCAGCTTGCGGAAGACGCCGGCGTTGTTGAAAACCCCGCCAATCTGGATGGAGTTGATCGTGCGGTCGTTCTGCGCCTCGAACAGCGCACCGGCCAGGTTGTTGAACACCGAACCGTTCGAGATGCTGATGTCACCCGCCCCGCTCCAGATGGTCGTGCCCTTGTTGTGTACGGTGTGCTGCCAGATCGAGACGCTGCCGTTGATGACCAACGTTGCGCCGACCGGGATGACCGTCGTGCCGTTATCGTTCCAGGAACCGGCCGTCCAGGTAAAGATGTTGGTAGTGGTCAACGTACCACTGCCGCCCAGGGCGCCGCCCGTCATGCGCAGATTCTGAACGTTGATCTGACCGTTGATGTTGACGGTGGCGCTGCTAATGAGGACATCGCCGCCGCTGATGTTCGAGGCATTATTCAGTCCGTAGGTGCCGCCGGTAAATTGCAGCACTGTGCCCGCGCTCAGTTGCGCGTCACCGGTTTGGGTGCCGTTGGACGCGATCGCCAGCGTTCCGCTCTGCAGTTGCAGATTGCCATAGTTGTTGAAGCCGATCGAACCGGTAAAGGTGGTCGTCCCCGCGCTGTTCTGTTTGCGGAAAGCGCCGGAGTTGTTGAACGTGCCGCCAAGTTGGATGGATGTGAAGACTTGATCGGTCTCCGCGTTGAAGGTCGCCCCGGCCTGGTTGTTGATGACCGCGCCGTTCGACAGGCTGATGGCGCCGCTGCCGCTCCAGGTCGTCGTGCCCAGCAGATCAAGCGTGCCTCGCCACAACGATTTGGTCGCGCTGCCGCTGATGCTCACCGCACCGTTGACGGTCATGCGCGCGTTCGCAACGTCCACCGTGCCGCCGCTCCAGGCCAGGCCATTCTGCAAAACCCAATCGCTGCCGACCAGGGCGCCGCTGCTGATCTTGACCAGGCCGGCGTTTGTCGAAGGCGTGGCTACGGTCAGGGTACCGCCGTTGATTTCCAGGGTTTCGTCGCTGGTAACCCTACGCGCCGTCGCGCCGCCAAAGCGCACCGTTACCGTTATCGCCGCGCTGGGGCGTGAGATGATGACGAAATCTGAGGCGGTCGGCGCGCTGCCGCTGCTCCAGTTGCTGCCAACATCCCAGAAGCCGCTGTTGTCTGACGCCCACGTCACCGGCTGATTCACGCGGAAGGTTGAGCTGAAAGCTGCTACCAGCGCATTACCCACGAGGTCGGTCACCCCCGTGCTGACATCCACGCGGTACAGTTGCGGCGGCAAGGGAGCGCCGAAGCTCAACACGGCCATATTGACATCGCTGCGGTACTCGATGACGCCGCCGCTCACCAGTTGATCATCACCGGTGCCAAGCTGACCATCGTTGCCCGCGTTGAACAGGCGGAAGGTGGCGGCCGTGAGGGATGCAGGGTCAACCGGCTCGCTGAAGGTGACGGCAACGGCGCTAACCCCTCCCTGGATGTTCACCGAGTTGCTGGCTGGCGCAACCAGCGTCACTTGCGGCGCGGTGGCGTCGGCCGTCAGCGTCACCGTCATGGTATCGCTCCAGGTGGCATTGCCGCCGGTATCAATGGCACGTGCGCGCAGGGTGAAGATCGCATCCTGCGGCTGGCCGGGTCGGCCTGGCGCCGGCGGCGGGTTGATGCGCGGCGTGATGAAGCGCACCTCGAAGGGGAAGTTACCATCTGTCTGTGTCTGCACGTCGTTGATGTAGAACTGCACAGAGCGCACCTGGCTGTCATCCGCGACAGCAGCCGTCACCCGCATCACCTTACCCTCTTCGGCCTGACCAGACACGAAGTTAGTACTCAAAGCAATGGTGGGCGGAATGCCCTGGGTGTCATACGCCAGGTAGCTCATGACGTGCATCCCGCCCGCGCTGTCCGCGACATAGGCCAACCCGTTGTAGATCGCCACGGCGCGCGCCACGTCCGGCGTGCTAAACGTGGTCAGCAGGTCGCCGGTGCGCGTGGGATCGCTCACATCGTAGAGCCACAGATCGTGCGTGCCATCGTTGCGCGGGTTGACGCCCACGGTGGCCACGCCCAGACCGGAGCCATTGGCCACAATCTGCTTGAACGAATTCGGCCCAGGAGTGCTGGCGTTGCCGACACGCACCGGGAAGGCGAGATTCTGGACATCGAAGACATCGTAGCCGGGGTAAGAGGTTGCATAGGCAAAGCCACCGCCGACAAACAGGCGCTTACGGCCGGTAATGCCTTCGGCGACATAGCCCGTCGTGGCGGTTTGGCCCTGGAAGGTCAAGATGCCCTGGGCGACGCTATAGGCGCGTAATTGGCTGTCGAGCAGCACAAACAGGTTCTCTTTTTCTGTGGACAGGTCTTCGATGGCCGCGGCGCCGGCGCTGATCGTTTGCAGAACCGTGCCGCTCTGCATATCCACCACGACCACATTGCCGTTGGTCAATCCGGCATAGGCCAGACTGCCCGCGCTCGCCACCGCATGCACACTGCCCCCCAGGTTGACCTGGTGACTGATGAACGCGGCCGGCGGGTCGCTGAAATCAATCACGGCCAAACCGCCGCTGCCATCGGCCACGGCCAGCAGATTGTTGTCGCCGCAAGCCACCGACTGCGCCTGGCCTGGCGTGTTGACCTGCGCCATGATCGTCGGATTGATGCTGTTGAAGACGTTGAAGATCGAGACGCCCGTCTCCATCTCGGCCACGGCCACCAGGTCGTTGACCGCACAGATGTCCACCGCCGGGCCTGGGGTCTGGGTCGTGGCGATGATCCCGGTCTGCGCAATCAAGCCGCCCAAGGGGTCGGTGCCCTGCTGCACCTCGGCGCCATCGTTGACGCCATCGCCATCGCTGTCTGGATTGTTGACTTGGGTGCCCATGACCAACTCGCCATCATCGTTCAAGCTGTCGCCGTCGCTATCGGCCGCGGTGGAATTGCCCAGGTAGGTTGGCGGCAAGTCAATCGTCAGGCCGTCCAGCGGCGTGGTGAAATCCGCAAAGCCAACCAGCAGCGTGGACGGCTGCAGGATGTATTGGCGGTAGAGGGTGCGCGCCTGCAGATTCAGGTTTTCATGGGCGATACCGTTGGCGCCGGTGCGCCCACGCTGCACCACCACATCGGTGAACCAGTTGCGAATGGCGAAGTAATGAACGCCGGTGGAAAGATCGCCGAGACTGCTGTCAACCACGGCCGGCGCGTCGGGGGATGTGACGCGCAGGAGGATTTTGGCCGCGGCTGACTGCGGCTGCGCTGCGCTGATCGCCCCAGCCTCTTGACCAGCGCCCGCTCCAGTCTCTTGACCGGCATCTGTCGGCGGCGCGATCTGATTGAGCAAGGCAGCCGTCGGGTTCGCAACGGGGACACGCTCCGTCTGCGCCGCCGCGGCGGCCTGCGAGCCAGAAGCGCAGCAATCGCACGCTTCCTGTTGACCCGCGTTGTAAGCATCATTGCCGATCGAGGTCTTGTTGACAGCGTTGAAGTAGACGGACGCGGCCGCGTAGCAGTTCTGGCGGGCGATGGGGTCAATGGGGAAGCTGCTGTCGCACTTGAAGCGCATGTCGTCCTGGAAGTTGCCGTCGCAGGTGTTCTTGTGGCCGGCGCCGGCATTGCACGAGCCATAGCAGACATCGTGCGCGTTGCAGGCTTCGGTAAAGCAGATGTACGACACGGTTCCCAGGGCTGTGAGCACCGGCGCGCAGTCAGGAATCGCGTAGCCGTAACCCTCAGGCCCACAGCCGTTGGGCTGCGGCACGTAGGTGGGCTTGGGAATACGGTTCGGACAGTCGGCCAGGTTGGAAACCGCGGTGCGTGGAACCGGCCCGGCGGAGGTGCAACATTGCGTCAAAGGGTTGATACCGGGACAGTTGTTGGGCGGCAGCGTCTTGATTGGGCCGCCCTTGCCGCGTGCGCCTGGCTGCGTGCCGTGCCAGCCCGGCGCCACAATGCCATAGCCAGGATCGGTGCAGACGCGGGCGCCATCCGCGCTGACGGTCATGGGCGCGACGGCCTCGAAACGACCGGTGTCGTGGTTGAAGCTGTAGAGGGCCATCTTGGTGCCGGGGAAAGGAGCAAAGCCGGTGCTAGGCTGCGGCAGGTTGGGCATGCAGATAGGCGCCGGCGCGTCGAAGTTTTCCGGGCCGTTGGTCTGCACGGTGATGACGATCGGGAAGTCCAACTCCGGCGGCAGCGGGCTGGGCAGGCGGTCCGGCGGCACCGGCGCAATGCCCACGGAACCGCCGCGCGTGCCGTTGTTGGCGAAGAGGGAATCAGCCGGCACGGTGATCTGCGTGCCCGATAGTTCGGGGTGGGCCTGAATCACGGCCGCTGGAAAGGTGATGGCTGTGGGGTTGCTGACGCTGACGGCCTGCAGGGTGTCAGGCGCAATCAACGGCAGATAGATATTGCCAATGTTGGTGCTCTGCCCCGGCGCCGATGCCCACTGTTTGCCGACGAAGGGATAATAGGCGCCTGGCGGCACCGTGGCAGTGGCGGTACGGCCATCGATGTGGACAAAAAAGCTGCCGGCCGGCGCTGGGTTCAGACAGAAGGCGCCGTCGTTGGCGCTATCGGCGCGCATGGTCGCCTCAGCGCCATCCACGGTGATACGCACACCGGCCAGCGGCACATCGGTCGTTTCGCCGTTGGGTGTAAGGCCCAGTTCCGAGGCGAACACGGTGCCGCACACCTGCGTGCCGGGCACGGTGGAAAGGGAGAGCGTGTCGAAGTCAATTGTCCCACTGCCACCGGCCAGGCCATTACCGCGCACATCCATGGCATAGCCATTCGCGTCGGCCACCGCGTCGCCGTTGATGGTGACGCGCACGCGCGCGCTGGCCGGCAGGTCATCATCGTAAAAGAGGGTCACGGTCTTCATGTCGGAGGAGAGATAGAGCCGGGCGCTGAGGGTCTGGCCGGCGAAAGTGGCATAGAAGTTGGAAGGGAGGACGGCCGCGGCGTCAATGGGCGCGCTGAAACGGATGACGGTCTCGCGCGTGATGGATACATCATCTTCGCCGTTGGTGGGGCTGCTGTCGGCGATCCTGGTAAACGGCTGGTACCAACGGACGGCCACGCGCACGATATCTAGCACGCTGTTTTGATTGTCATGGTTGACATCGGTGACTGCACAACCGGGGTCTGTCAGTGGGTGCATGAAGCAGCCGCTGGTGCGCGCAAGGTCTTGGATGTCCACGACACCGTCGCTGTTGATGTCCGGCTTCATCGGCGCGAGGGGCGCCTGGGCAAAGCCAACCGAAACAAAGGCGTTGACCAGCCATACCGGCACGGCCGTGCGCCAGTTGCGCAGGCTGTGGCGTGACGGCTGCAAAATCGGCCAGGTCAACAGGCTCCAGAGCAAGGGCACTACCAGCGCCAGGCCGATCACGGTTGGCCAGGTGCGGCCGCGTGGACGTCGTGGCGCCGCGGCCCGATAGGCCGTTACGCGGGGCGTACGCAGGACTACGGCCAGCAAGAGGACCGTAGCCAACAACAGGGCGCCGATGAGAATCTCGGCCAATGGGGCGTGCGGAACACGCAAATAACGCATGATAAGTCCTCCTCGTGAAAATCCCGCTCTCAGCTTGAGATTTGGGGATTGAGATATGGGGTTTTTCCCGTGCGCCACCAGGGGCGGAAACCGATGTAGGCAATGATCAGGGCGGTGGTCACGATGCTGTTGAACCAGAAATGCAGTTCGAGGATGGGGAAGAAATTGCCCAGGATACCCGGCGTGGGCGACAACATGCCGAGGCCAAAATACTGCCAGATCCGCACACTATGTTCCAGGACGTGGTATCCCTGAAACCAGAGCGCAAACTGCAGAGCCAGCGCGGCGGCCTGGCTCTCGCGCCAGATGCCGGGATTGCGGCGGTAGAGGATGATCGTCGCCAAAAGGGCAACCCACAACGCCAGGCTATAGAGGAAATGCACCAGCTCGAAATCAAACCGGAGGCCCAGGAGGCCAGGAAAACGGTTGAGATGCCAGGCATATTTCTGAAACATCTGGATGACATGCTCAACGTTGTGAAACAGTTGGATGACCAGGGTGCTCGTGAGTGTGATAAAACCGAGACCGACCGGGTCAAGGCGAAGCGACTTGGCGGACATGGTTGACTCCTTCTCGTTTGTGGGTACGCACCGATTTTCTGGCCGGCTGCCGACAAACAGGCAGCCAAAGCCAACCATAGGATAGCCGCCGCGACTATTCATTCTCCAGACCAAAAAGTGCTCAGTTTTTCACGGTTGTTGGGGCATGAGGTGGGGCAGGCGTGAGTCTTGGCGTTGGGGGGATCCAGAAAGATTGTGTGGAACGCAGCAAATCGGGTAAAATAGCGCGGTTCGATTTTCGATCTCAGGTCTCCGGTCTAAGAACAGAGATCAGGGATCGGAGATCGGAGATCGGGTTTCGTGGAAGAAGGGAGTTCCTCCGGTCTCCGGTCTCCAGTCTTCAATCTCCGGTCTCCGATCTCCGATCTCAGGTCTCCGAGGTCCGTTGCAGCAAAAACGCAGTTAGCGCAGCCAGATCGGCAAAGCCGATGCGCTGATCGCTGCTTGGGTCTTCCAGGCTGAAACGCCACACGGGGGTCTCGGTGGTCTTCTCCTGCCAGATACGTAAGAGATAGGCGTGATAGGCGTGATTGGCGTGATTATGGAATGGTCGCATGGTCATGGTGTTGGGTATCTCCAGGTGCGCTCACAGTAACGTTGCAGCAGGGTAACACGTCATCGTAAAGAAATCGTGAATTGACACGCCAACCCGTCTCTCATGCCTTGCCGGGACACCGTCACATCATGAAATCAGGTCGTCCCGTGTCATCCATGTCTGATTCTCAGGTTGGAGAATGAAAACGGAACTTCGCATTGCGCTCCTCGGTAAGCTCGAATTCACCCTCGACAACACGCCACTAACCGGTTTCATCACCAGCAAGGTGCCCGCTCTGTTGGTGTACCTGATACTCAGCGACCGCGCCCTGGCGCGCGAGCGTCTGGCGGAGATGTTTTGGGGCGAGATGTCCGACACAGATGCCAAGAGCAATCTGCGCCAGCTTCTGGTCAACCTGCGTCACCTCTTGCCGGTTCATGTCCTCACCACCCGTGAGTCGGTTACCTTCGACCATACGCAGCCGTTTTGGCTCGACGTGCAGGCTTTCGAGGAGAATCTGCGCCTGGCCGCAACCGCGCCTGATGCCGCGGCGCGTGTGCAGCATTTGCGGCAGGCCGTCACCCTCTACCGCGGTGATTTTCTCGAAGGCTTTCATGTGCGCGATGCGCCCGATTTCGATGAATGGCTGACCTGGCAACGTGAACGCCTGCGCGAACAGGCCTGGCAGGCCTTGCACACCCTGGCCGCGCACTATGCGCAGCGGCGAGAATACCTGGCCGGCATCGAGTGCCTGCGCCGCCTGCTGGCGCTCGACTCCTGGCGCGAAGAGGCCCACAGCCAGCTCATGCTCCTGCTGGCGCGCAGCGGTCAGCGTTCGGCCGCCCTGGCTCAATACCAAATCTGCCGTCGCACCCTCGCCGCCGAGCTGGGGGTCGAGCCGTCCGCCGAAGTGACAGCGTTGTATGAACGCATCCGCGCCATCGGCGCCTTGCCGTCCCTACCCGCCGTGTCCGCTCCCTTGGTGGGACGCCAGGCTGAACTGGATGACCTGGCCGCCCGCCTGGCCGATCCCGCCTGCCGCCTGCTGACGATTATCGGGCCAGGCGGCATCGGCAAGACGCGACTGGCGCTGGCACTGACCCACTGCGCGCTGCAGCAGGGCGATTTCATCAACGGCGCCTGTCTGGTGAATCTGGCCGCCATCACGCACCCTCATCACCTGCCGGCAACGCTGCTCGAAGCCTTGCAGGCGCCGAATGTCGGCGGCAACGATCAGTCTCAGCAGTTGCTCGACCTTCTGCGCAACCGCGAGCTGCTGCTCGTACTCGACAACTTCGAACATCTTCTGCCCGCCGCCAGCCTCTTGGTGGACATCATGCAACAGGCGCCGGCCGTCAAACTTCTGATCACCTCGCGCACGCGCTTGGGCCTGCGTGACGAGCGGCTCTTTCATCTCGATGGGCTGGCCTTTCCAACGACCGACACAGCCGTTGATCCGCTGTCTTTTGACGCCGTGGCCCTCTTCGTTGCATGTGCGCAACGCCAGCATCGGTATTTTGCGCCCACGGCCGCCGATTATCGGGCCATTGTGCAGATCTGTCGCCTGCTGGCCGGCATGCCGCTCGGCTTGGAACTGGCGGCCGCGCAGGCGCCCGCATTGTCCTGTACAGAAATTGCCGAACAACTCGGCCGCACCAGCGACTTCCTGGCCGCCACCTGGCCAGATGCTCCGCCCCGCCATCGCAGCCTGCGCGCCGTTTTCGAACACGCCTGGAACTTCCTGACCCCGGAGGAACAGGTCACACTGGCGCAGGCGAGCGTCTCCGCCGGCAGTTTCGACGCGCCGGCCGCACGCGGCCTGCTGGCGGAGGTGAAACCCCTGGCGAACCTGGTCAACAAGTCGCTGCTGCGTCATCTGCCCGACGGACGCTATGAGCTACACCCGGTGGTGCATCAGTATGCCGCGGATAAACTGGGCAACTGGGCTGATCTGCAGGCTACCACCCTGGCGCGCCACGCGGCCTATTTTGCCGCGTTCCTGCACGAGCGCGAGTCGCGGCTCAAGGGCAAAGACGGACAGGCGGCGTTGGTCGAGGTGAGCGCGGTGGCCGCGGAGATTCGCCGCGCCTGGCAATGGGGTACACAAGAGGTGGATAGCCGCGTGCTACGCCAGGCGATGGAAAGCCTGATGGTTTTCTATGACCTGCGCGGCCCGTTTCAGGAAGGACACGCCGCCTTCCGCGAGGCGAGCACACGCGTACAGGAAGCCTGGCTGGCGTTGAGCGAGGCAGCGCAGGCGGCGCAACCGCAGCTCGCACGGCTGCTGGCCGGGCTGCTCATTCGCCAGGGCTGGCTTGGCTTTCGCCTGGCGCGCTACGATGAGGCGCAGCGGTTGATCGAGGAGGGCATGGCGCTCTTTCAGCGTGTGGGTGTGCGCACCGACCTGGCCTATCCCCATCTGTTTCTCGGCGCCGTGGCGTATGGCAAGGGTGATTACGCCGCCGCCCTGCATCATTTTGAAAGCAGCCTGGTGCTCTACCTCGAGGCTGGCGATCACTGGGGCATGGCTGGGGTGCTGGGGAACCTGGGCGAGGTGTGCAGCGTGATGGGGAACCCGACCCAGGCCCTGATCCATCTGCGCGAGGGATTAGCCGTGGCACGCGAGGTCGGTGACCCCAGCATGTTGGTACACACGATGAACACCCTGGGAGGCGCCCTGTGCCTGGCCGGCGCCTACGCTGAAGCCGAACAGCTCCTGCACGAGAGCGAGTCGCTATGCACGGAAAACGGTTACACTTATCTCAGCGTCATGGCGCTGCGCAACCTGGCCCTGGCCCTCATGCGCCAGGGCGGCAGCGCGGCGGCGCAGCAGACCTACCACCGCGCCTTACAGATTGCGCTGAACGGGCAACTGGGCGATCTCGCACTGCTCGTCATCAGCGAAGCGGCCGTCAACATCGCCGCGCCGCATGATCCCGCGCAAGCCGTGGCCTGGCTGACGCTGGTCATGCGCCATCCGGACGCCAGCGCCGAAACCAAACGCAAGGCCGCCGTGCAGCGCAGCGCCCTCTCCACAGAGATGCTGCCTGCACACGCGGCCCGTTCGTTGACTTTGGAGGATGTTCTGGCAGAGATTGGGGATTAGAGATCAGAGATTAGAGATTCGAGATCAGAGATTGGGTTTCGTGGAAGAAGGGAGTTCTTCCCCTTCTCCGCCTCTCCCCTTCTCCCCTTCTCCCCTTCTCCGCCTCTCCCCTTCTCCCCTTCTCCGCCCTCTCCCCTTCTCCGATCTTCCCCCTACCCCTCCGCCGCCGCGGTGGCGCACAGCTTGAGATCGCGGGCGGCGCGCACTTCGTCCAGGCGACCGACCGGGGTCGTGTGCGGCGCCTCTTTGAGAAGCTGCGGATTGGCGATCGCCTCCTGCTTGATCTGCAGCAGGGTGTCCACGAAACCATCCAGCGTCTCGCGGCTTTCGGTTTCGGTCGGCTCGATCATCAGCGCCTCGCGCACGATCAGCGGGAAGTAGACCGTGGGCGGATGATAGCCAAAATCCATCAGGCGCTTGGCAATGTCCATCGTGTGAATCGTGGGCGCCTCTTCCAGAATGCCCTGGGCCACAAACTCATGCATGCAGGTGCGGTCGCCATGCGGAATGGGGTAGGCGCCCTTGAGTCGCGCCTGCATATAGTTGGCGTTGAGGACCGCGTTTTGACTGACGGCGCGCAGGCCCTCTTCGCCCAACATGCGAATGTAGGTATAGGCGCGCACCAGCATGCCAAAGTTGCCGTGGAAGCTCTTGATGCGTCCGATGCTGAACTGCGGCATGTGCCACACCAGGTCCACCATCTCTTCGACGTCAGCGCGTGGTCGTATTGCCACCACCGGGCCTGGCAGATAGGGCGCCAGCGCCTCGCTGCACCCCACCGGCCCCGAGCCTGGCCCGCCGCCGCCATGCGGTGTGGTGAAGGTCTTGTGCAGGTTGAAGTGCATCACATCGAAACCAAGCTCGCCCGGCTTGGTGATCCCCAGGATGGCGTTGAAGTTGGCGCCATCGCCGTAGACCAGGCCGCCCGCCTCTTGCACCAGGCGAATCACCTCGAGCACATTCTCATCGAACAACCCCAGGGTGTTTGGATTGGTCAACATCAGGCCAACGACTTCACGGCCGATCTTGTCCAGTTGGGTCTTGAGCGCAGCCAGGTCCACGTTGCCTCGTGCATCGCTCGGAATTTCAACAACCTGCAGCCCGGCCATCGTCGTCGAGGCCGGGTTGGTGCCATGCGCAGAGTCTGGCACCAGGATTTTCGTGCGCTGGGTCTCACCCTGGTCGTACAGGTAATTGCGCATCATCAGCACGCCGCTCAGCTCGCCCTGCGCGCCGGCCGCCGGCTGCAAACTAACGGCCGCGAAGCCGCTGATCTCAGCCAGGTAGACCTGCAGTTCGTACATCAGTTGCATGGCCCCTTGCGCGCTTTCAGCCGGCAGCAGGGGGTGCAGGTTGGTGAAGCCGGGCAGGCGTGCGGCTTTCTCATTCACCTTGGGGTTGTACTTCATCGTGCAGGAGCCGAGCGGGTAGAAGCCGGTGTCAATGCTGTGGTTCTTCTGGGACAGGCGCACGAAATGGCGCATGACATCAATCTCGGCCACTTCGGGCAACGGCAGTTCGGCGGCCGTGCGCAGAAAATCTTGCGGCAAGGGCGCTTCCGGCACATCCAGCGCGGGCAGGCTGGCGCCCATGCGGCCGGGAGAACTGAGGTCGAAAATCAGCGGCTCGCTGCGCGTCGCGGCGCTGCCTGCGCTGGGGATGTTGGCTGGGCTGTTCATTGGGTCACCTCCATCGCCTCTATGACGACATCCATTTGCTCGCTCTCCACGTCGAGTTCGGGCAGGGTATCATCTTGGGGGATTGGCGCGGCCTGTGCGGCGCCCGCGTCCTCGATCTCGGCCAGGGCCGCCACCAGGGCGTCAATATCGCGCTTGCTCAGCGTCTCGGTCACGCACAGCAGCATGGCGTTGCCTAGTTCGGGATAATCCTGGCTCAGGTCATAGCCACCGATGATGCCGTATTCATCGAACAGGTAACGGTTGACTGCTGCCACCGGCAGCGCGGAGCGCACGATGAATTCCTGGAAGAATGGTTTGTCCTGCCAGACCTCGAAGCCGGTCTGCGCGGCGATCTGCTGCGCGGCGTAATGCGCCTTGTGATAGCACAGTTCAGCCACCCGGCGCAGGCCATGCTTGCCCAGCGCCGACATGTAGACGGCCGCCGAGAGCGCCACCAGGCCCTGGTTGGTGCAGATGTTGGATGTGGCTTTATCGCGGCGAATATGCTGCTCACGCGTGCTCAGGGTCAACACGAAGCCGCGCTCGCCGTCTACATCAACCGTTTCGCCGATGATGCGACCGGCGCTGCGCCGTACATGATCGCTCTTGCAGGCAAAAAAGCCCAGGTAGGGGCCGCCGAAGTTGAGTGGGTTGCCCAGCGATTGCCCTTCGCCACAGACAATGTCAGCGTCGTAGCTGCCCGGCGCCTTGAACATGCCCAGGCTGATCGGATCGGCCACGACGATGAGCACCGCGCCACCGGCGTGCGCCGCGGCGGCCAGTTGTCGCAGGCGGGCCGGGCTGGTCAACCGCCCCAGGAAGTCGGGATTCTGCACGATGACGGCAGCCGACGAATGATCAATCAGCGCCTCCAGCGCGTCCAGGTCAATCCCCGGTGCAAAACCGCTGAAGCTGACCTCCATGCCTTGCGTGTAGGTCTGGGCCACGGCGCGGTACTGCGGGTTGACGTCGCGCGAGAAGAGCACCGTCTTGCGCTTCAGGCGGCCAATGTTGAGGGCCATGATGACCGCTTCGGCCACGGCGGTGGCGCCGTCGTAGTGGCTGGCGTTCGACACATCCATGCCGGTCAGCGCGCAGATCATGCTCTGATACTCGAAGATGGCCTGCAGCGTGCCCTGGCTTACTTCTGGCTGATAGGGGGTATAGGCCGTGTAGAATTCGCTGCGGCTGATGATGGCGTCCACAATGGAGGGGACGAAGTGGTGATACGCACCAGCGCCCAGGAAGCAGGGCGCGGTATCGGCGTCGGCATCCTCGCTGCTGAGCGCCTGCAGTTCCTGCAAAATTTCGTACTCGCTGACCGGTTCCGGCAAATTCAGGCGCGGAAAGCGAAATTCGGCCGGTACGTCGTGAAACAGATCATCCACCGACGCCACGCCAATGGTCGCCAGCATCTGCTGGCGGTCCGCGTCCGTGTTGGGCACATAGCCAGGGCTAAAGTTCATCGCTGTTGGCTCCTTTGCCGTCTAATGTTCGCGCGTCGTGCAGTAGGCGGCGTACGCAGCCGGTGTCATCAGATTCTCCATCTCAGCGGTGTTGTCTGGCTTCATCTTGAAGAGCCAGGCTTCGCCAAACGGGTCCTCATTGACCTTCTCCGGCGTATCTTCCAGCGCACTGTTGACCGCGATGACCGTGCCGCCCAGCGGCGCGTAGATGTCAGACGCGGCCTTGACCGATTCGACCGTGGCGCACTGCTGCCCCTGCGCGTAGTGCGTACCCACGCCCGGCAGCTCGATGTACACCACATCGGACAGGGCATTCTGGGCATAGTCGCTGATGCCGATCACGGCGGTGTCGCCGTCCAGGCGCACCCATTCATCAGACTTGGCATAGCGGGCGGCGGGATCGAATTTGTAGCTCATGGTAATCTCCTTTAGCAAAAAAAACAGATAGAACAGGAATAGACAGACAGAAACAACAGGCAGATCATGCTGTCGAGCAAGAGCCGGCGGTTTGCGCCGCGGCTCAGCGACGATAGGCCGCCACGTAGAACGGCGTCTTCACCACGGTTGCTTTCTTGGGCGTGTCCCGAATGACAATGTCAATCTGACTGCCCACCGCCGCGCTCGCGGCCGGCACATAGGCCAGCCCCACGAAGCGGTCCGTGGTCGGCGATTTCATGCCAGTAGTGACAACGCCCACCACCTGGCCGGCGATCGCCACCGGGTACTCCGCGCGGGGCACGCCGCGCTCCACCATTTCGAAGCCCACCAGGCGCTGCGCCGGGCCTTCCAGCTTGATCTTGAGCAGGGCCTCGCGGCCGCTGAAATCGCCCTTCTTGAAACTGACCGCCCAGCTCAAGCGCGCGCTGATCGGATCCACGCGGGCGTGAATCTCATGCCCGTAGAGCGGCAGGCATGGCTCGAAGCGCAGTGAGTCGCGCGCGGCCAGGCCACAGGGCAAGATGCCTTCCGGCTTGCCTGCCTCCAGGATGGCGTTCCACAGGGCCACCGCCTGCGCCGCAGGGAAGAACAACTCGTAGCCGTACTCGCCCGTGTAGCCGGTGGCGCCCAGAAGGGTCACGACGCCCGCGACCGTGACCTGCGCGCAGGTGTGGAACTTGACGGTCGCCAGGTCGAGGTCGGTCAGTCTCTGGAGGATTGCCTGCGCCTGGGGGCCTTGCAGGGCCAGCATGTAGGTGTCATCCGAAATGTCGGTTACGCTGACGTTCATGCCCACCGCGTGCGTCTGCATCCATTCCACATCCTTCTTGCGGTTGGACGCATTGACAATGACCCACCAGCTTGCGCCCGCCACACGGTAGAGAAAAATGTCATCAATGACGCTGCCGTCGGCATAGCACATCAGGCTGTAGCGAGCATCGTTGATCGCCATCGTGCTGATGTCGTTGACCTGGATTTTCTGCAGGAAGCTGAGCGCGTCTGGTCCGGCCACGACGACCTGTCCCATGTGGTCAATGTCGAACAGACCCGCCGCCTCACGCACGCGCTTGTGCTCCTCCAACGGGCCGGTGGGGTATTGCACCGGTAATTCCCAGCCGGCAAAATCCACCATGCGCCCGCCCAGGGCCACGTGAACATCGTACAAAAACGTTCGATTCATCCTGTCCCTCCTCATCCCTCCCTGAAGACAACGTGTTCTTTACTTGGTCCGTCGGTTTCGGTTACAGATCCTGTGCTTTTCCGCCTGACGCCAACTCCAAACAGAAAAGGGAATCGGGCAGGTATCGCGTGCGATACATACCCGATTCCCTCTGTCCTTGGCACCTGAGAGATTTTCGCCGCGTGTGCGGGAAATTGCCCCGTCGGTGCGACGGCACGGCCAGCCTGACCCTGCCATCGGCTCTCCAGAGTGCTGTCCTAACGCGATCTTTTTGCCTGAGAGATTGCCCGCCAGACCCGGTATTTCTGGTCAGGGTGCCCCTTCGGCGACCTGGGTGATTTGCCCAGGTGCTCTCTCGCGCTGATCATCCAGCCATGACATCATTGAAATAGATGAAATAAATGAAACACGTGATAGACCATGACACCTGACTTGAATCATCCCGTGATCCCAGTCAAACATCTGAGCCTATCATAGCATACGTTGCTACCGGTGTCAATGCCTGTCGTTCGCCAGCAGCAGTTCCAAACGTGAACGGAATGGCTGCCCGTAAAT
>NZ_JADIZS010000081.1:0-76323 GCF_016704685.1 Candidatus Amarolinea dominans | reverse complement strand
CCGTCGGATCGATGTACCGCAGCGGAGTTACATCAACATACTACCCCCGAAGCGGTTACAGATCTGCGGCATGTACGGATCGTGCAGCCACATCACCCCTTGCGCGGACAGATTGTCAAGGTGCTGCGAAACGGTCGGCGTCCGCATGCGGATGAACCATGCTGGCTCATCGAGACGGACGCAGGCGCCCGGCAGCTTGTGCCACAAGCCTGGTGTCGTGCGGTTGAGGACAGCGTGAATTTTTTGCCGATAGCCTCGACTGACCTCCCCCCTGTACACGTGACAATCTTGCGTCAACTGGCTATCATGGTGTGCGAACTCTCTCGTAAGGAGGAAACGCACCATGTCCCAGTCACGCTCACTGCCCCCGCAGTCCACCTCACCCCAACAACCTCCACCGTCTATCAGGAGTCAGGATGTCTGGCCGAGTCTGCCTCATTCCCTGCAGAGGCAGGCTGTGCTGATTCTGGCACAGATCCTTGTCAAGGTCAAGCAGATGGAGGCCAGCCATGACCAGCCCGACTAAGATTCAACCCGGCCATCTGGCTCGTCAAGCTGTGGTCTACATTCGCCAGTCCACTCCCGGTCAGGTCAAATGAGCACTTGGAGAGCCAGGCCCTGCAATACCAACTCGCCAAACGCCGTCAGCCTCGGTTGGCCCACAGAGCAGGTGCAGATCATTGACGATGACCTGGGCAAATCCGGCATCTCCAGCGCCGAGCGGACCGGCTTTCAGACGTTGGTTACCGCCGTTGGCCTCGCCCAGGTTGGCATCATTTTGGTCACCGATGTCTCGCGCCTGGCCCGCAACTGCGCTGACTGGTATCGGCTTCTCGATCTGGCCTCTCTCTGCGCCACCCTGATCTCCGATTCCGCCGGAATCTACGACCCGCGTTTGTTCGATGACCGTCTGCTGCTCGGACTCAAGGGCACCTTTGCGGAAGCCCAGTGGTACAACATGCGCACCCACCTGACTGCCGCCCTCTTCAACAAAGCCAGGCGCGGCGAACTTGCCTTACGTCTGCCGGTGGGGTATGATCGGCTTGCAGATGGCCGAGTCGTGCTGACCGCCGACCGCCAGGTGCAGGACGCCATCCGCCTGGTCTTTGCGCTCTTTCGCCAATTGGGCAGTGCGCACCGTATCCTGCACTACTGCCGCGACCACCAACTGACCCTGCCGTACCTGACATCTGATGGGTTAGGGGGGCGCCTGGTGGCGTGGCGGCCCGCCGATTTCACCGCCATCTACCAGATCTTGAAACGCCCCATCTATGCTGGCGCCTATGCCTATGGCCGTACGCAGGGTCAACACCTGCCGGGCAGTCAGGGCAAAGTGCGCCGGCAGCGCTTGCCGCAGGAAAAATGGATTGTGCTCAAACCCGACGCCCACGAGGGCTACATCACCTGGGCTGAGTACCAGGAGAACCAAAAACAACTGGCCGAAAATCGTCAGTTGGCGCCGCCAGCTGCCGCCGGACCGGCGCGGGAAGGGTCGGCCTTGCTGCAAGGCATCGTCTTGTGCGCTCGCTGTGGCCGCCCGCTGCGCCCGCGTTACCGCAACAAGCCGATCTACGTCTGCGAGGCGCTCAGCCAAGCCCTGGCCCAGCCTCGCTGCCAACGTTTCGGCGTGACGCACGTGGATGCCGCCGTCACCGAGCTTCTGTTAGCCGCCGTGCAACCGGCTCAACTCGAATTGGCATTGGTGGCCAGCCAACAGGCCGAGGCTGAACGTCAACAGTTACAGCGCCATTGGCTGGAGCGTCTGGAACACGCCCGCTACGAGGCCACCCTCGCCCGTCGGCGCTACGAACAGGTGGACCCAGACAACCGCCTGGTCGCTGCCGAGTTGGAACGACGGTGGGAAGAACAACTCGTCGCCGTTCAGACAGTCGAGCGGGCCTGGACCGAACTGCAAGCCGCAGCGCCTCTGCCACTCAGCAGCGCTGAACAGGCACAAATCCGCCGTCTGGCCCGCAAGATCTTGCCTGCCCTCTGGCATGCCCCGACCACAACGAACGCCGACCGCAAACGCCTGCTGCGCTGCCTGATCAAAACCGTGACCCTCGACAGCTTCAGTCAGGTTGGCTTTACCCGCATCCAGGTGCTGTGGCAGACCGGCGCCGCCACCGAGGTGACAGTCCCACGCCCGCGTCCCGGCTGTCGCACGCCCCAACCGGTACTGGCTCGGCTACGGGAGCTTGCCGCGACGGAGCCGGACTATCGGATCGCCGAAATCCTGAACGCCGAAGGGCGGCAGACGGCGACGCATCACGCCTGGACGAAGGAGAACGTGCGTCAGACGCGCATCAAATATCGCATCCCCACCGCGTGCGGCCCCTACGCCAGGCAACCCGGCCCGCGTGGAGATGGGTTGTTCTCGGCAGCCGAGGCGGCGCAACAACTCAACGTCTCGCCGGGCATGATCTGCGACTGGTATCGCCGCGGCCGACTGGTGGGTGAACAGCGTCAACCCCATGCCCCGCTCTGGGTGCGCCTGACAGAGGCGGATCACCACCGCTACAGCGGCGCCGCACCCCTGACCCCGGATTTGATCCTCGAGGCCGACGCACCGTCCGCCCTGGGCCTCAGTCCTGAGCAGATTCGCCAGCAGGTGCAAGCGGGTTCCCTGCTCACCTTTCGCATCTGGCGCACCCGTCGGCGCTGGTACGTCCAGCCGCCCCCCCAAAACCCCATCCCACACTCACTTGAGGTGCATTATGCTGACGTCAGCGGATTCCCGCCGGCGTAGGCGTACCTGTTAAACGACTGCGGCGCGAGCGGACTCGGCACGATCGTATCCGCGCTGATGAACATGCCGACCTGACTATCATACCACCTCGCGTTGTAGTACGCCAACCCTTCGCCGCCGGGCAGGCCTTGCTCGTGATATTGACCGGTGAACCGCTTGGTCGTGATGCCGTTGAACGCGCTCCCGCCGCGATTGCCACCGTAGGGATAGTAGAAGTTGCGGCTGTTCACCGTGCCGTTCTGATTCACCAGCACGCTCGTCGAGTGCAACTGGTCGCTCAGCGTGTAGAACACACCATTGTCGGAGGCATAACCGGTGCGACGGATGGCCCCACCTTCGTAGCACTTCGTCACCGCGCCGTTCTGGTATTCGTAGATGCCGGCGATGTAGACGGTCGTCACACCTGCGACGGTCCCTTTGACCCGGTTCCCGTCGGCGTCGTAGAGGAACGTGGCGCTCACCGCGCCGCCGGCCACGCCCAGCAGGCGGTTGTCATAGTCGAAGGCCTGGGTGTAGGCAATTCCGCCAATGGTACGGCTGGTCTGGTTGCCCACGGCGTCATAGCCATACGCGTTGCCGAACGCACCGGTCACGGCGTGTGGCTTCGTGCCGTAGGTGTAGGCGGCGCCATTGTAGCTGGTCAGGTTGCCGATGGCGTTGTAGGCGTAGGTGTGGTTGTATTGGCCCACGCCCGCCGCATTCGTAGCCGCCGTGGTCAGGCGATCCAGCCAGTCGTAGCCGAAGGTTTGCACCTGGCCGCTGTTCGCACTGTCTGCCAACGTCTGGACATTCCCGGCCAGGTCGTAGGCGTAGGTCAACTTTTGCAGGTTCTCCCACGGGCTGGCCGTGCCCGCCTTGATAGTCTCCAGGCGCAGGGTGCTGGCGTTGTAGCCGTATTGCCGCGTGAAGCCGTTGGCGCCGGAATCCACGCGCTGCTCGCTGATCTGGCCCTGCGCGTTGTAGCTGGTGGCCGCGACGTATTGCGTGCCGTCGTCGCCCGTCACGCTGGCGAGCTGGGCCACCGCGTTGTAGCCGAAGGTGACGACTTCGCCCTGCTGGCCCGCATTGCCGCCGGGATAGCGCAGCGTGGAGCGCTGGCCGGTCGTGGTGTAGCCGGTGTCGAGGCGGAACGTGCCGCCGCCCGTGCCCGGTACGGTGTATTGCTGTTGCGTGGGACGGTTGTTCACATCGTAGGCGACGGTGTAGACTTCGGTCGTGCCCTGGCTACTGTAGACCTTGCTCTTGGAGGGCAAACCGAGCTGCCCGGTCGCGTCGTAGAGCCATTCGGCCAGGATCGCGCCGGCCGCGCTATCCTGGCGCTTGCGGATCAGCCGGTTGAGCGCGTCGTACTCCAGGTAGAGCCAGCGGTTCGCGCCGTCTTTCTGGCTGGTCAGGTTGCCGGCGTTGTCGTAGCCGTAGGTCCAACTGCCCATGTCGGGGTCGGTCATGCCCGTCTTGCGGCCCAGCAGGTTATAGCCGATGCTGGTCGGGTTACCGGCCGCATCCGTGACACCCGTCAGGCGGCCGGCCAGGTCGTAGGCGTAGTTCGTGGTGTAGGTGGCGCCGCCGGTGTTGTACTCCAGCACCTGGGTCGTCTGGCCGAACGCGTCGCTGACCGCGTCCTGGCGATGGTCGTTGGCGTCGTAGCTGGACGCCAGCCAGACGTCGTAGGTGGCGCGCGTGGCCAACAACTGGGTCGCGCCGCTGCGCGTCTCGTTGCGCACCGTGCGGCCCAACTCGTCGTAGGTGGTGTAGACATAGTTTGCCAGGTTCGTCCACGTGGGCGCGACGTAGCCGCTGCCGGCCGCGATTTCGTAGGCCGCGCTGCTGTAGGCGGTCTGGCCGAGCGCGTTATACCCGGTGGAGGTCACGCTACGATTGCCGTTCGCCAGCGGGGCCTGGCTTTGCAGGCTGCGGCCAAAGCCGTCGAAGTAGCCCCAGCTTTCCAGGTAGCTGCTGGTCGCGGCGTCCTTGAGCTGTCGGGTCTTGATCCAGGCGGGCCGCTGGTCGGGCGCGCAGACGAACTCCTTGCTGGCGGGGCCGCGAGAATACGCCCTGGGGCAGGCGCACTGCGCTGGGCGGGATCGGCGCAATCGGGGGTGGCTCAGGCAGCAACATCTGTTCAGGCTGGACCACTGGCGCGAATATCTCGGGCGTCGTGGTGATTACAGGAGAAGTTACAGGGCTATTTTCACATCAGGAACCGGCCGCGGGCAGCGCCTGCACGAAGCGTACTTCCAGGAACGGCCAGCCCTGTTCCATCTTGAGCAGGCCAAAGACCTGCACCTCGCTGCCGTCCAGCAGACCTTGCGTGAGATCGGCGCTGGCATTGCGTACCCACACCGAGGCGCCGCTGCTGTCGCGCAACACCCACTGCCCCAGGCGAGGTGCGTCCGCGGGCAGATCGCCCGCCGCGGAGGTCAGGTAGGCGCCGGTCATGACGACCTCGCGCCCGGCAAAGGCCGCCGGCGCGGCGCGTACATCGGCCAGGGCCGGCGCATCGTAGTAAGGAATGTCGAGCAAGGCGCCGACCACACGCCAGGTGTTATCCGCGCGACGGTGCAGGTAGAGGTGCAGGCTGTCGGATGCACCGGCGTTTGTTTGTCGTCGCACCAGCACCGTCGCCTCACCCGGCGGCTGGAAGTCCGGCGGGTTGACAGGCAGACGCTGCGCCTCGATGCGCGCCTGTGACCCGTTCAGCGCGCGCAGCAGTGTGGCCAGGCCAGCGGCGGTGGTCCGCGGCCCCTGGTCACACGGTTGCCCGTAGGTGCAGGAAACCCAGCCTTGATCGGTCAACCAGTGCGCCAGGCCAGGCCCATCGCTCTCGGCAAGGGCGCGATCGAGGCTGGCGAGCACCGCGTCGAAGTTGGTTTCGTCGGCGGCCGGGGCAGCGGGCGGCGGAGCCGTGCGCCAGCCGGCTACGTACAGCGCCGACACGGGCAGGCTGAGCGTCGTGCTCACCTGGTCCGAAGGTCGCAGCAGATGCAGCGGCTGCCCGGCATTGCCGGTTGTGTCGAGCGCAGGTTCCCATAACACCCAGGCATCGAGCGCGTTGGGGATGGCGGGCGACCAGGTCAGCAACCGTGCCCCTGCGCCGGGCAAGGCGGTGAGCGCGGATGGCTTGCCGCTGGCAAAGGCGAGCAAGCGCACGTCGGTGACGCGGGCGGTGCGCTTATCGGCGGCCACGGTGTACATGACATAATCTTCGTCCGGCGCCAGCACATAGCTCTCGATGGGCAATGTGGCCGACAGCGCGATGGTTTGACGGCCGCTGCTCAGGTCCTGGCGCACCAGGACTGAGGCGCCTTGCGGGCTATCGGCCAGATAGTAGGCCGAGCGCCCACGCGGGCCGAGGGTTGGCGCATGCAGACGCCAGTTGGGGCCGGCCTCGTACAGATAGGGCTGTGAGGCGACGGGCTGGCCTGGCGTCAGCGCCTGAATCTGCCCGCTGCTGTCTTCCTGCTCGTTGGCGCTGAGCAGCACCAGCACCGTGTTGGCGTCTGCATTCCAGCCGAGCAGGCGCGGGTAGCCCTGGTCAAAGCTGAAGTTGTCCGTGGGCAGATCGGCCTGCAGGCGCACGATGGTCACCTGGTAGGTGCCGTTGGGGCGTTGGATGACGAGCGCCAGGGCCAGGCTGTCAGGCGCCCAGGCCAGTGCCGTCACCTGGCCGTTCACGCGGTCGGGCGGCAACAGGTTGAGAGCGGCCTCGCCGTTGAGCGGCAGGAGCCACAGGCCGTCCAATCCGTACGCCAGCCAGCGCCCATCCAAACTGAGCGCAGGCGCGCCGGGTAAACGGGTCGGCCATCGGTGGAGCAGGCGCGTATCACTTCCGTCGACGCGGGCGGTATAGAGTGACCTGCTGTTGTTGGTATCCAGCGTGTAGACCAGCCAGGGCCAGGTGGGGGCGGGAGTGCCGGGCGTTGCCGCGGGTGTTTGCGCTGCTGCGGGTGTGGGTGAAACCAGCGCCGAGGGCGCGGTTGTGATGCTGGCGATGGGTGTCGCGCTCGCTGCTGGCGCCACGATGCTGACCGGTGTGGCGGTGCCGGCCGTGGTTTGCGGGCGCTGCTGCTGCAGGCGAATCACACCCATGAAGGTGAGCACCAGCAGGGCAACGCCGGCGGCAAAGACCAGCTCACTGCCCAGGCGACGATACCAGGGCACACCCAGGTGACGCGGCGTCAGTTGGCGATGCAGGCCGGCGGCCAGGCGCGGAGATGGTGCGCGTGCCGGCAGACCCCGCAACAGGAGCGCTTCGTGTTCGGCGTAGGCGGCCAACGCCAGGCGGCAGTTGGCGCAGGTGAGCAGGTGGGCATCCACGGCCACGCGGGCGGGGTCATCCAGCTCGCGATAGTGCGCCAGGAGCAGGCGCAGATGGCGATGTTCAGCGTTGGTCATGGCCTTCTCTCCTCGATACCCACGTAGACCTGGCGGAAACGCTCGCGCGCGCGAAAGAGGCGGGTCTTGACCGCGCCACGTGAACAGCCCATGACCTGGGCGATTTCTTCTGTGGAGAAACTGTCATAAATGTAGAGTACCAGGCAGGTGCGTTGATCGGCCGGGAGTTGGGCCAACGCCGTCCGCACCGCCAGCGCCTCGGCGGTGGCGTGCTCCGGGCTGTCGGTCTGTGGGCCGGCATCGTCATCGAAGAAGGGTAGCCACTGGATCAAGCGTTTGCGGCGCAGTGCATCGTAGCAGGTATTGGTAGCGATACGATACAACCAGGCGCGGTAATTGGAATCGGCCGGCAGGCGCGCCAGGGCATGGTAGGCCTTGACGAAGGTTTCCTGGGTCAGGTCTTCGGCCTGTTCCCAATGACCGACCAGCCGCAGCACATAGCTGAACAGCGGGCGGTGATACTGGACATAGAGCCGCTCGAACAGTTCTTCCAGGGCACGCGGCGCGGCCGTGGTGGACTGTGCCTGGCTTAACATCGCGACCTCAACGTAGGCCATGCCGGTGAATTCTCTCCCGCTGATGATGGTGTCTCTGCACCATGCTGCAACGAGTGAGCCGGCAGGCGGGTTACATGCGCCATTTCAGGGCCGGTTGACCTGCACCTGCACGCTACATTCGCCAAAGTTGCCGGTGACGTCAACGGTGCGCAGATAGAGCGTGTAGGCGCCCGGCGCCAGCCCGGCGACGTTCCAACTGCCGAGTACGCCGCTGGGCACGGGCTGTCGCGAGGAGACAATGAAGGTTGGATCGCCCGCGGCGCCGCTTGGTTTGAATTCCAGTTTATAGTAATCGAATCGTTCCGCCTCAGCGCTGCCCACGATTTGCACGGCGCCGCTGACGATCTCGTTGACGCCGGGGCGCAAGAGGCGAGCACGAGAATCCGGACAACGCGGCGCGACAATGGGCGGCGCGGTGGGGCTGAGCAGCACGGTGGGTGTCGGTCGCGGCGTCGGCTTCCTGGTAGGGACGGGCGAGGGTGTGGGGGTGGTCGTGGCTGGCTCTGGTGTGGGCGTCAGCGTGGGCAGGGTCAGGGCGGTTGGCGTCGGTGACACCACGGCGTCTACCAAAGGCTGCACCGCGGCGGCCAGGTTGTGGCTGATGAAGTAAACGATGCCTATCATCACCAGCAGGAAGACACCGATGTTGAGCGCCTGATAGGTCTTGTTCAGCGCGGCTTCGCGTTCCAGGCTGAAGGCCGCCTGGCGTCGCTCCTGCCGCGCTTGCACGGCCACGCGCAAATACCAGAGGGCAACGAGCGCACACGCGGCGTAGACCCAGGGCGCATAGTCACTGATCAGCTTGACGATGATAGCCATGAGGCTTTTTCAGGCTCCGGCCGGTTTCCCGGGCGCGGGTAGGTCGGCGAGGATGGCTTGCAGGAGGGTCGTCAGCCGTGGGACGACCAGTTTGCCGGTTTCCAGCACTTCCTGGTGCGTGGTTTCGGCCTCGCTGTCAATGTCGTCAATGGCCATGTTGCTGATGGTGGAAATGCCCAGCACTCGCATACCGCCATGGCGCGCCACCACGGCTTCGGGTACGGTTGACATGCCCACGGCATCGGCGCCAATGGTGCGCAGGAAGCGGATGTCGGCCGGCGTCTCGAAGCATGGCCCGGCGAGGCACATGTAAACGCCCTGGCGCAAGGGAATTTGCAGGCGGGCGGCCGTAGCCAGGGCCAGGGCGCGCAACTGCGCATCATACACACGGGTCATGCTGGGAAAACGCAGCCCAAAGCTCGGGTCGTTAGGGCCGCGCAGCGGATTCTGCCCGGCCATGCCGATCAGGTTGATATGGTCGTTGATGAGCATCAACTCGCCGGCGTGAAACGCGGGATTGATGCCACCCGCGGCATTGGTCAAAATGACGGTGTGAATGCCCATCCGCTGCATCAGCCGCATGGGCAGCGTCACCTGCTGCATGGAATAACCTTCGTAAAAATGGACCCGGCCCTGCATGACGAGGACATCCTGGCCTTGCAGCCGGCCGATGACCAACGCGCCATCGTGTCCTTCCACCGTGCTGACGGGAAAATGCGGGATGCGACCGAAAGCGATCCGTTCGGCATCGGTGACCGCGCTGGCCAGTCCACTCAAGCCTGATCCGAGCACCATGCCCACCTGCGGTTGCTGCCGCGTTTGACTGCGGACATACGCCACGGCTTGCGCCACGTCCTCGGAGGTCACAAATTCTTTGTTCATGAGTTTCCGCCTTGCTGGTCGTTTTCTGCGGCTCGCTGTGCGGTCAGGCCGGCGTAGATAAGGGTTGTGGCGCGGCTGGCATGACCCAGCGCGTTCTGCACTTCACTCACCATGTCTGCCGTACCGCTGGCCAGCCTGTGCGTTGCGGACGAGCTGCGCAGAACGTGCGGCGTCACATCTGCGGTCATGCCTATTTGTTCGGCATAGGACTTGACGATCAACCAAAGGCCCTGGCGGGTCAGGCGCTGGCCGCGATGGTTGACGAACAGAGCCTCGTTTTTGGCACGGATGCTCGTCAGGTGCGGGCGCCCGTCCGCCAGGTAAGTGGCCAGGGCGTTGGCCGCCCGCTCGCTGAGGTGGATGGCACGCGTGTCCTTGTCGTAGCGTTCGCACCAGACGATGTGAGCCTGCAGACTGACGTCGTTGATGTTCAGCGCGGCGATTTCACTGGTGCGCATGCCGGTTGCGTACAGCAGTTCCAGCAGGGCGCTGTCGCGCAGGGCTTTGGGATGCGATCCCTGCGCTGGCGCTGCGAGTAAGAGCTCAACCGTGGCTTGATCCATGATCTGGGGCGGGGCTTTCAGAACCGCCGGTGTGGTGATCGGCTTGCTCGGGTCGTCACTGACGATCTGTGTGTCCATCAGATAATGAAAGAACGACTTGATGGCCGCGATTTTGCGCGCGATGCTGGCCGCCGCATACTCGCGCTGCTTCAGATCGAGGACATAATCAATGATGTCGTTGGTGCTGATGTCGCTCCAGGTCGTTGGGGTGCCGTCGCGCCTGCGATCATGCACATAGGCGAAGAACTGACCGAGATCGTTATGATACGCGGCAACGGTGTTTTCTTTGCCTTTTTTGCCTTTCTTGCTGGCAAGGCTGGCAAGGAAACGGTCAATCTGTTGTTGCATGTCCTCTCCCTCTTGCTCCCATTCAGTTACTTCTCCCGTTGTGATTACTTCTCTGGCAATCATGAAAAAGGTGTTTGGGCCGACCTGCAGACCCCAACACCGTCAGGAGTGAGAAATGGCATGTTGCTACGACGAATGGCACTGCTCTTTATCATTCTACTGCATAACTTGCCATAAACCAAAAACCGGGACGTAGACTGGGATGAGACGACAGGCCAGGCCGCGCCTATAACAACAGCATGGCGTCGCCGAAGGAAAAGAACCGATAGCCCTGTTGGATGGCCGCAGCATAGGCTCGATCAATCAGGGGCTTGCCGGCAAACGCGCTGACGAGCATGAGCAGGGTGGAACGCGGGAGATGAAAATTGGTGATCAGGGCATCCACGGTGTGAAAGACGGCGCCCGGTGTCAGGAAGAGGTTGGTCCAGCCGCTGAATGGGCGCAGGCTGCCCTCGCTGCCCGGCTGGCGGCTGGCCGTTTCAAGCACGCGCACGGCTGTGGTGCCCACCGCCACGCAGCGTCCGCCGGCGCGGCGATGGGCTTCGATGGCAGCAGCAGCGGCCGGCGTCAGTTCGGCCCATTCGTGGTGCATCTGGTGGTCGGCAATGCGTTCCACCCGCAGCGGCCGAAAAGTATCAAGCCCGATGTGCAGGGTGATGAAGGCAAAGCCGATGCCTTGCGCGGCCAGGCGCTCGATCAAGGTCGGGGTGAAGTGCAGCCCGGCCGTGGGCGCGGCCGCCGAACCGCTGACCCGGGCGTAGATGGTCTGATAACGCTCGGCATCGCGCAAGGGTTCGTGAATGTAGGGCGGCAAGGGGACTTCGCCCAGGCGCGCCAACTCAGGCAGGGGCGGGCGTTCGAATTCGATGAGACGACTGCCGGCCGCCAACTCGGCCACGATGTGGGCGCGGAGGGTGGGCGCGGCCGGTGCGGTTAGTTCGATGACCAGGCCAGGGCGCAGGCGATGGCCGCGTACCAGGGCCTCCCAACGCACGTCGCTGACGCGGGTCAGCAGCAACACCTCAACCTGGCCGCCGCTCTCTTTGCGCCCGTGTAGGCGCACGGGGAGGACGCGACTATCGTTGGCGACCAGAATGTCGCCGGGCCGCAGATAGTCACCGATGGCAGCAAAGGACCGATGGGTAAGCTCGCCGGACGGACGATGCACCACCAGCAGGCGCGAGGCATCGCGTGGCTCGATTGGCGTCTGTGCGATGCGGTCCGCTGGGAGGTCGTAGTCGAAGTCTGAAGTTTTCACGGCAGGATCACGCGTGGTCCTACTCGGCCTCGGCCGGCAGGTCAGGGCTGAAGAGGGGCGCCTGGGCCGCGCTGGCTGCGGCGGGCGGCGTCAGTCCCAGGTGCTGATAGGCGCGCGCGGTGACCGTGCGCCCGCGCGGGGTGCGGTCCAGGAAACCGAGCTGCAGCAGGTATGGCTCCACGACATCCATGATGGTGTCGGCCTCCTCGGAAATGGAGGCGCCGATTGTTTCCAGGCCCACCGGTCCACCGCCGAACTTTTCGATGATGGCGCGCAGAACCTGGCGATCGAGGTCGTCCAATCCGAGTTCGTCAATGTCGAGCAGGCGCAAGGCGGCATCCGTGACCGCGGCATCAATGACGCCATCGGCGCGCACTTGCGCGTAGTCACGCACGCGGCGCAGGAGGCGCAGCGCGATGCGCGGCGTGCCGCGGGCGCGACGGGCGATCTCACTGGCGCCATCCGCCGACGTTGGGACTTTGAGGAGCGCGGCGGCCCGCGTCACAATGCTTTCGAGGGCGTCTTGTGTGTAGAAATCGAAACGGTAGACGGCGCCAAAACGTGCCCGCAGCGGCGCGGTCATCAGCGCCAGGCGGGTTGTGGCGCCAATCACGCTGAAGCGCGGCAGCTTGAGGCGGATGGAACGGGCGCTGGGGCCTTTGCCGATGACGATGTCGAGCGCGTAGTCTTCCATGGCGGGGTAGAGAATTTCTTCGACGGCGCGACCGAGGCGATGCACTTCATCAATGAAGAGCACATCGCCCCCGCTCAGGTTGGTCAGGATGGCGGCCAGGTCGCCGGCGCGCTCGATGACCGGGCCGGCGGTGACTTTCAGATTGGCGCCCATCTCGTTGGCGATGACCGCGGCCAGCGTGGTCTTGCCCAAGCCGGGCGGGCCGTAGAGCAGGACATGGTCCAGGGTCTCTTTACGGCGCTTGGCGGCTTCGATCAGAATGCGCAGGTTGTCCCGCAGCCTGTCCTGGCCAATCATTTCGGTCAGGGTGCGTGGGCGTAGGGCGGCATCGAGGGCGATCTCTTCCGGGCGTTTGGATGCTGCAATGGTGCGGTCAGTCATGCCTGTCGTCTCATCTCTCTTGCTGGCGGTCGGCGCAGCACGATGTGCCGTCGCCCGAACTCTTGTTCGGCTGGATTATACCAAAAGCAATAGGGAACCCCAAGTTGGTGAGGCGCAGGGTGTATTGACGTGAATTTCATTTCGTGGTATAACAGGCGCGCTCTTAGTGTGGCGCAATGGCTGTATGTGGGATGGAGTGTGGATCAGATGAATCGTGAAGAATTGGTAGACCGCGAGCGGATAAAGCTGGAAGCCGGACGCACGGACCTCGAAGCCAAGATTCAGCACCTGGGTGAATGGTTGAAGAGCGAAGTTGATATTGATGCGGAGGAGGGCGATCCAGATCTTTTCGAGCGCGAGAAGAACCTGGCCTTGCTCAATACCCTGGAGCGTCGTCTGGAACAAATCAACAGCGCGCTGCGGGCTATTAGCAAAGGTCTGTATGGCGTCTGCGAACGCTGCGGTCAGCCCATTGACCCGGCGCGGCTGGAAGTCAAGCCGGACGCCACGCTCTGCTTGAAGTGTCAGCAAGACGTGGAACGCCTGGTCAGGCGCGGCCTGGCGCCCACTCAGATTGATTGGGAGCGTTAGGCCGTGGAAGGTCTATTTGTCTCGAACCATCCGCTCATTCGACACAAGGTGGCTCTGCTGCGCGACATCCAGACCGAGCCGAAGAAGTTCCGCGAGCTGATCCGCGAGATTGCCATCTTGTTGGCCTATGAGGCGACGAGCGACCTGGGACTTTCGCCAGTGACGGTGACAACACCGATGGGACAGGCGGACGGCACGATCCTGGCTGAGAAGATCGGCCTGGTGCCGATTCTGCGCGCCGGCCTGGGTATGGTGGAAGGCATCTGGGAAATGATGCCGGGTGCTGAGGTTTGGCATCTTGGCGTCTATCGTGACGAGAAGACCCTGCGGCCCGTGCAGTATTACAACAAGCTGCCGGTGGCGCCGACGGTGCAGGTTTGCCTGGTGTTGGACCCCATGCTGGCGACGGGCGGCTCGGCCGTGGCCTGCATTGACATTCTAAAACGCTGGGGCGCACGCCGCATCAAGTTCGTGGGCATCATCGCCGCGCCGGAGGGTGTCGCAGCCTTGCACGAGGCCCACCCCGATGTCCCAATTCATATCGCTGTGCTCGATTCGCACCTGAACGAGATTGGCTACATCGTACCGGGCCTGGGCGATGCCGGCGATCGGCAGTTTGGCACCGGATGATGGGCGCCACGGCCAAGTCAGGTCGTCCACCGTGGGATCAATACTTCATGAGTATCACCGCGCAGGTTGCCACGCGCAGCACATGTGATCGCGCGCAGGTGGGCGCGGTCATCGTCAAGGAGCGCCGGATTCTGACCACGGGCTACAACGGCTCACCCGCCGGCTTGCCGCACTGTGACGACATCGGCCACCTGATGGTGGACGGCCACTGTGTGCGCACGCTGCATGCCGAGCAAAACGCCATTTTGCAGGCCGCCCTGCATGGGGTCTCTGTGCAAGGTGGCACGGTTTATGTGACGCACCAGCCGTGCCTGACCTGCGCGAAGATGATCATCAATGCTGGCTTGCTGCGCGTGGTCTATGCGGGCGATTATCCGGACGAAAACGCCCGCGCCTTCCTGTCGCAGGCAGGCGTGGCCTTGATTCGCTATGATTCCCTGATGGCTCCTGCGTCAGCCGGCGCGGCTTAGCTGCGCGCGGCGCCGGGCGCAACCGGACGATGTCTATCACCCATGATGCAACGTAAACGATGCTGGCCTTCCGTCCCCCACTCCCTGCTCGCCAGGCCCACCTGGTTGTGTCTCCTGTGCATGCTCGCCCTGCTCAATGCCTGCGATTCGCGCCCCGGGCCGGCAACGACCCCGGCCGCCAGCGCCGTCACTTTGACCTGGGCCGTTACGCTGCCCGCGGGCACGCCGCCCGACGAGGAGATCTTTCTCAGCGGCAATTGGAACCAATGGCAGGCCGCCGATCCGGCACTGCGCCTGGTGCGCCAGCAGGGCCGGGCGACGCTAACCCTGACAGTAGAAAAGGGGCAAACGTTGGAATACACATTCACGCGCGGCAGTTGGGCCAAGCGCGAGGCTGACGAAACGGGGCAGCCGGTTCCCAATCATGTGCTGTTGGTTGAGACCGCGCGCGCGATTGATCTGCAACTGGCCGGCTGGTCAGACCTGCGCCAGGAAGCCGGCATCACCACGCCAACCCCGGATCCATCCCTGGTTAATCCGTATGATCCACGTGCCCAACGTGTGCAGCTTCTCAGCCGGGCCTTGGGCATCCGCAAGACGTTCTTCATCTACGTGCCCCCGGACGCCGCTGCGCATCCCGCTGAGCGCTATCCTGTGCTCTATCTGTTCCGCGGACATGAGCGCGAATGGGTGAACCCGGCCGAGGATATGTCGCGCGGCAACCGCAATGTGATTGACGTTTACGAAGAATTGGTGGCTGCCGGCGCCATTGGCCCGATGGTGCTGGTCTTTCCAGGCATTTCCAGTAACGACAATGTGTACAGCGGCATGTTGGTCAACATGATTGACCCGGAAAAGACGCATGGCGCCCGCGGGGTTGGTTCGGGCCGCTTCGAGGATTATTTCTTGCAGGACCTGATCCCGTTTATCAATGCCAACTATCCGGTGCTGCCAGGCGCCGCCCATCGCGGGGTGGATGGATTTTCGTTGGGCGGCTTCATGGCGGTCAAAATTGCGACGCAGCATCCTGATTGGTTTGCGACTGTGGGCGCCTATGATGGCCTTTTCTTCTACGCCGGCGTGATTTCCAACGTGGTGACCTCCACCCTGGGGGTGACCCTGACCGCGCCGCTGTCCAACCCGCTGGTCACCAACGACACGACGAGCGTGCGCCTGGGCATCAGCCTGGATGATCGTTCGTTCCAGAATGGACTCTTTGATCCTGTGTTTGGCTCTCCACGAAACATTCAGTTCGCTGTGGCCAATAACCCCGCCAATCTTCTCCTCAACACGCCGGCTGACGCCTTCGAACACCTGCACTGGTTCATCGAATACGGGCCAGAGTCGCGGGAGCCGCACGATTCCAACTTCTATCGCGGTCAATACTTCATCAACCTGCTGGCGCGCATGGGGCTGGTCAACGATGGCGGCGCCGTTGCCAATGGCCGGCACACCTGGGCACAGGCAGATCAGCACCTGGCGCGCACCCTGCCCAAGCACTACGCCGTGCTCAGCGCACCGTGACCGCTCTTGTAAACATCATCACAAACTGACATTCATCATGTTAGTGGCCGTTGCGCGGTGATACACTGGGCGCAACTGCTGCGAATCATGAGGAGTCTGCGATGCTTTCGCTCCAAGAGCGGCTTGGCCAGGGCGATACGATATTGCTCGACGGCGCAACCGGCACTGAACTACAGCGGCGTCAGATTCCGACGCCGCTGCCGTTGTGGTCGGCCGCGGCGTTGATCAACCAGCCGGAAGCGGTGCGCCAGATTCACCTCGATTACCTGGCGGCCGGCGCGGACATCCTGACGGCCAATAGCTTTCGCACCTATCGGCGCACCCTGGCGCGCGCCGGGTTGGGCGATCGGGCGCAAACCTTGACCTACCGTGCGGCCACGTTGGCGATTCAGGCGCGACGGGATGCCGGTTTACGCAGCAGTGTCCTGATTGCCGGCTCGATGAGCCCGCTGGAAGATTGCTACGCGCCGCACCTGGTGCCAACCCAGGCCGAGTGCGAGGTTGAGCACGATGAGATGGCGCGCTACCTCGCGGCGGCCGGGGTGGACCTGATCCTGGTGGAAACGATGAACACGATCCGCGAGGCCGTGGCCGCCGCGTCGGCGGCGCAGCGCACCGGTCTGCCCTTCATGGTGAGCTTTGTGTGTGGCAACAACCAGCGTCTGCTCAGCGGTGAGACCCTGGGCGAGGCTGTCGCCGTGCTGGCGCCGCTCGACCCGCTGGGGCTGCTGGTCAACTGCATGTCAACACCGGCGGTATTGTCTGCCCTGCAAGAGTTGCGGGCGGTGACGGATCGGCCGATTGGCGCCTATGCCAACGTCGGTCATGCACAATCGGATTGGGGATGGGATTTTACTGAGGATATTTCAGCCGAGGCTTACGGGCGCCATGTGCGCAGTTGGCTGGCGATTGGCGCACAAATCGTCGGTGGTTGTTGTGGCACCACCCCCGCGCACATCGCCATCCTGGCCGACGTGATCTATGACCACGCCGAGGTGAGCAATTATCGTCCGGTACGCAATCGGGAATTTGTTTTGGCTTGATTTCGGCGGCTACGCTTGGTTAGCGTGTGTACCTCCTGTGTGAGTGCGGCGGGATTGTGGGAATCCCGCCGCACTTTATTTCAGGCGCCAAGTCAACCGTCTGCAGGTGTTTGCGCCGCGATGGCAGCCTGGAAGTTCCCTTCGAAGCAGCGGCTCAGATGTTGGGTGATGGGGCCGGGGCGGCCGTCGCCGATCGGCTGACCGTTGATGCGCACCAGCGGCATGATGTGGCGGCTGGTGCTGGTGAGAAAGGCCTCATCCCAGGCGCAAATCTCGCTCTCTGCCAGCGGCGCGGCGACGACTTCGATGCCTTCGCGTGCGGCCAGGGCCAGCACGATGTCGGCTGTGACGCCGGCCAGCACCTCCTCCGGCGGCGGCGTCAGCAGGCGCCCGTCGCGCACAACGAACAGGTTGGAACTGGAACCTTCTTTGATCGTACCGCGACTCTGCAGCAGCCCTTCATGCTCCCCCTGGCGCTGCGCTTGGCGGCGGGCCAGGAAATTGACCAGCGTGTTGAGCGATTTGGCCTGGGGCAAGGCGCGTTCGCCTTCGAAGGTCACCGCGCCCGCGCCTTCGCTGTAGAACTGCGCCGGATAGATCGGCAAACTCTGCGCCCAGATGAATGAATCACCTTCGGCGCCGCCATTGGCGCCGAGCACAAAAAGCCGCAGCAGGCAGCTCTGGAGTTGACTGGCCGCCAGCAGCGCGGGAATCCAGCTCGCGATCTGTGCGCGGTCATGCGGCAGCGTCATTTCGAGGATCGCGGCCGAGCCGGCCAGCCGCGCCAGGTGCTCCTCCAGGTGAAAGATCACGCCGGACGCGACCTGGATAGATTCATAGATGCCGTAGGCGCCGTAGAGGGCTGGATGAAACACCGGCACCTGCGCCTGCGCCGCCGTCACCAGGCGGCCGTTGTGACAAACAATTTCAGCTTGTGGAAAAGACATGCCCACTCTCGTTCAAGACAATACGGGGACGAGCGGTCGCATCATCAGGTCGCGCCCGCGGTCAATTTCCCAGGGATATACGATCCATTTGTGCGTGATGGCCGCGTAGTAGTTTGGCCCCTCACGTGCAAAGAACGACTGCCCCGGCTTGTAGTGCAGGACAGCCGTTTCGACGACGCCCCCCACCGCTTCGGTGCGGCCCTTGACGGTCATGATGGTACGCCCACTGTCCCAGATGTCGTCTACCACCAGGATAGTCTTGTGGCGCAGTTGGGAATCGGCCGGGAACTGCCAGAAAGTCGGCCAGGCCAGTTTTTGTTCGGACGACGGCAAGAAGTCCACCGCCGCGGTCAGCACAACCTGCAGGCTGAGCGCCTCGGCGATGAGGCCGCCGGGAATAATACCGCCGCGTGTAATCATCAGCAGCGCATCGTAACCCCGCTTGAACTGCGGGATCAGGTGATCAATGAGGGCATCCACGTCTTGCCAGGCCAGGTATTCACGCTCCACGGCACACTCCTTTGCTTGCTCCATAACATGCAGACTGCGCCATCAGACCTTATCGGGAATAAGTCGAGTTGTAGATAAGGCCTATTGTACCCAACTTTGAGAGCAACCCCAAAACAACCAAGCCCGTGCGCGTGGACTGCCCGCGCAGGCGCCCTTTGGGCAGCCTGACGCCCTGGAAATGTCTGTCGGTTTGTGATATAATAAGTTGACTGTTGGAGGGAGAAGAATTATGAAGAGGTCTGTGTCTGCCGTTGCGGCTCTGTTCATCGTACTGAGCCTCATCCTCAGTGCCTGCGGTGGCGGCGCGACTCCGACGCCAGCTCCGACCACGATCCCTGAAGCCACCAAGCCTCCTGAAGCAACGAAGACCCCCGAAGCAACGAAGACCCCTGAAGCAACGAAGACTCCTGCGCCGACCAAGTCCGCGGAAGCTATCCAGATCATCATTTGGCACGGTTGGGCCGGCGACTATCTGAAGCCCATCGAGACTGCGTTCAGGACCTACGAAGCGGCGCACCCTGGCATCACGATCGAACTCTCCAAGGTTGACAATCTGAGCGACGCCCTGGCCATTGCCGTGCCGGTCCGCGAAGGCCCCGACATCGTGGCCTGGACCAATGACCAGATCGGCAATAACGCGCTCGTTGGCAACATTGTCCCACTGAACGACCTCGGGGTTGACGAAGCTTTCCTCAAGTCCACTTACGAAGCGGCCCCCGTCAACGGCATGATTTGGAACGGCGAGATCTGGGGCCTGCCCGAAACCGAGGAAGGCATCACACTGGTCTACAACAAGGCGTTGGTGAACGAATCGGACTTCCCGACCGATCCGCAGGACTTCGCGGGCCTGTTGGCCGCGGCCAAGACTTTTGCTGAGAAGAACCCCGGCAAGTTCCTCATCTGCAACCAGGGCCTGGGCAATTCCGATGCGTACCATGTGGCGCCTATCTACTTTGGCCACGGTGTTCCCAGCTATGTGGATGACCAGGGCAAGGTTTATCTGAACACCCCTGAAGGTTTGGCTGCCGCAGAGTGGATCAAGGCCTTCAGCGCGTACGCGCCGAAAGAAACCAGCCACGACATTTGCAGGTACATGCTGTTGGAAGGCCAGGCGGCCGCGTGGTGGACTGACCGGTGGGCCATTGCTGACGTGGAAGCTGCCGGGCTGGACTACGGTCTGAAGGCGTTCGGTCGCCCGTTCGTGGGCATCAGGACCCTGATGCTCACGCCGAATGCGGTTGAGCGTGAGCATGCCGCAGCCGCGCTGGACGTCATGAGGTACTTCACCAGTGCAGACGTCCAGAAGGGCCTCGCGCTGATCAACAAGACCGTGCCCGCGGCTTCCGCAGCCCTCAGCTCGGTTGAGTTGGCAACCGCGACCACGATTCAGGGCTTCGCGGCCGCGCTGGCACTCGGCGTACCGAATGCCAACACGCCGTTCGCGGAGGCCCAGTGGGACGCGGTGGGTGATGTTACGACCGCGATCTGGAACGGTTCTCAGACGCCGGCCGCTGCCATGAAGGCGGCGCAAGCGGCGATCGAGAACAAGATCAGGCAGATGAAGTAATCTGCATCAATCCCCCCGTTGAGTGGGGGCATCTTCACCTGTCAGGAGATGCCATCGAAACCCTGAGGTACTGCCGGTCTCCTGATCGGCAGCTCGTTCTTACGATGGAGGATTCGTCATGAAAGCATTTCGTTTCGTCTCTCTGCTTGTAGTCCTCACCATGCTCCTGGGCCTGGCGCCCGTCGGCTCTGCCTCGGTGGCGCCGGCGGCCACGCCCAACCTGCTGGTGACATTTCCCGGCGGCTACGTCAGCGCGGCCGGCCTCGGCAACGACTGGGATCCCAGTAACACCAACACGCAGGCCAGCGATGGCAATAGCGACCAGGTCTGGAAGTTCACCACCAACGCCATCCCGGCCGGCTCCTATGAGTTCAAGGCCACGGTAGGCGGCACCTGGGATGAGAACTACGGCCTGAACGGCGTACCCGGCGGTCCGAACGTCCCCTTCACCACCGTGGGCGGGGAGACCGTTCATTTCTACTATGACCGCCGCGATGGCAACATGGTGGCCAGCCGTCCCAACTACCGCATCCCTGTGATCGTCGGCAGCCTGATGGGCGTGCTCGGCGGCCAGGACTGGGCGCCAGACAACCTCGTCGGCTGGCTGAAAGACCGCGACAGCGACGGTTGGTTCGAGACGTCGTTCGACATACCGGCCGGCAGCTACGAATACAAGGTGGCGCTCAATGAGTCGTGGGATGAGAACTACGGCGCAGGCGGTGTGCCCGGCGGCCCGAACATTGGCCTGGTGGTGCCGGGAGCTGAAGGCACGCGCACGGTCGTCACCTTTGGCTACAACGACACCACGCACCAGATTCGGGACAGCATCAACAACCCGCCCGCTCCCCAGGTGGGCGATGACAACATCTGGTGGGACGGCCTGGGTCACGACAGCCGCAGCGGCCTCTACCGCGACCCCTTTGGCGCGGTGACGAAGAACAGCAATGTGACGCTGCGCTTCCGCACCTACGCCAACGACGTGCAGCGCGTCAAGGCGCGTGTGTGGGACAGCGCGCAGCAGGGCCAGACCGTCTACAACATGGCTAAAGTAGCCACGGACCCGGATGCCAACCTTTTCGGCTACGAATACTGGGAAACGACCCTCAACGTCGGTGCGAATTTGAGCATCCTCTACTACCGCTTCATCATCGAAGATGGGACGGCGGTGGTCTATTATGAGGATGACGCCGCGCGCGATGGCGGTTGGGGCCAGCCCTACAACAGTTCGCCGGACGTCTCGTGGAACATCTACGTCTACGAGCCAGGCTTCGACACACCGGCCTGGGCCAGGAATGCGATCATCTACCAGGTTTTTCCCGATCGCTTCCGCAATGGCGACGCCAGCAACGACCCAACGGCCGTGGATTGGTTCTATCCGCAGGAGCGCGGTCATCGTTTCCCGATCACGCCCTGGAACACCATCGTGCCGGACCCTGAGCCTAATGACCCAACGGCCAACCCCGACTGGTACGGCACCTACAGCAGCACCTCCTATGGCGGCGACCTGCAGGGCCTGATCAGCAAGCTGGGCTATCTGCAAAACCTGGGCGTGACGACCGTCTATCTCAATCCTATCTTCGATTCACCATCCAACCACAAGTACGACGGCCGCAGCTACCTGCGTATTGATCCGACGATGGGCGTGCTGGGCGATGACACGGCCACCCTGGCCCTCTTCGAGCAGTTGACGACGCAGGCGCACAACCGTGACATGTATATCGTGCTCGACGGCGTGCCCAACCATGTCTCTTCGGACAGCCCCTTCTTCGATCGTTTTGGCCGCCACCCTGAAGTGGGCGCCTGCGAAGATCTCAACAGCCCCTATCGCACCTGGTTCTTCTTCCAGCCCGCCAACCCGCCTGGCAGCGGCGTCTGCGCGGGTGACACCAACTACACCGGTTGGTTTGGCGTGCAGACCCTGCCGCAGATCAACACCGCACACCCCGATGTGTTGAACTACTGGTTTGGCCCCAACGGCGTCGCCACCTACTGGCTCGCCCGCGGCGCGGACGGTTGGCGCATTGACGTGGTGCCCGACATCGTCGGCGTCAACCCGACGTTCTTCGAGACCTTCCGCACGGTCGTCAAGACCAGCTACCCCGACGCGATGCTCTTCTCCGAAACCTGGGGCGAAGATGACGCCAAGTTCCGCCTGCTGGGTGATGAGTTCGACTCCACCATGAATTATCGCTTCCGCAAGGCCATGCTCGGCTTCATGCGCGACACGGTCTGGAGCGATAACGACAACAACGGCGACAACACGATCAACCCGCTGTCGCCCACGCAGTTCGACAACATGATGCGCACCATCCAGGAAGACTACCCCGCGCCCGCCTTCGAGTCGGCCATGAACCTGTTGGGCAGTCATGACACCAACCGGCCGGTGCGCGTGCTCGACCATGACGGCATCGCGGGCGGTCAGCCGGTCAACGGCTTCCAGGACGGCCGCGAGCGCCTGGCCCTGTTGGCCGTGGTGCAGATGACGGTACCGGGCGCGCCGACGATCTACTACGGCGATGAAGTCGGCCTGGCCGGCTACGGCAGCGACATCCCGCGCGATGACCCGTACAACCGCCAACCCTACCCGTGGTCCGATGAGGCCGGCTATGGCACACTGCCCGCCTGGCGTCAGGCGGACACCGACCTGCTGCAGCACTATCGCACGCTGACCAGCCTGCGTAACAGCCACAGCTTCTTGCGCACCGGTTCCTGGAACACGCTCGAGACCGACGACGCCAACAAGGTGTTGGTCTATGGCCGCCGCGACAACACCGGCGTGGCTGTGATTGCCATCAACCGCGACACCGTGGCCCATGATGTCACCCTCGATGTGGACGGTTACGTGCCCGAAGGCGCCGTGCTGGACGACGGCCTGGAGCCGGGTACCAGCCTGACCGTCGGCGCAGCTCGCACGATGACCTTCAACGTGAGCGGCATGGGCGCACGCGTCTGGGTCAGCCGGCCTGGCCTGGACATGACGCGACCCTCCGCACCCACCGGCCTGACCGCCAGCGAAGGCTCCGGCAGCGTGATCCTGAACTGGGACGCGCCCGCCGATGCCGTTGTAGCCGGCTATCATGTCTATCGCAGCGTGGTGGACGGCGGCTATGAGCAGATCAGCGCGGCGCTGGTGCTGGGCACCACCTACACCGATAACACCGTACACAACGGCCTGCAATACTACTACAACGTCAAGGCGGTAACGCCGGCGGGCCTCAAGAGCCAGGCCTCGGCGCCGGCCATGGCCATTCCGCACTACACCATTGGCTGGGCCAACCTGCAATGGCCGCCGGAGATGACGCACGTCATCAGCTTCAGCGATCGCACCGACACCGTTTACGGTCAGGCGTGGATTGATGGCGCTACCGGGCAGCCCGGCCCCACCCCAAGCCTGATGGCCGAAGTCGGCTACGGGCCGGTGGGATCGGACCCCGCCACGGGTTGGAATTGGTTCCCGATGACCTTCAACGTGGATGCGGGTAGCAACGATGAGTTCATGGGCGACATGCTGCCGCACCCCATCGGCGACTACGCCTACGCGGTGCGCTACACCACGACCAACGGCCGTGACTGGCTGTACGCTGATCGCGACGGCACCGGTAACGGTTACGATCCAAACCAGGCCGGCCTGCTGCATGTCATCAGCTCCGGCGACACGACCCCGCCCGCGGCGCCGTTGAACCTGCACGAGGTCTCGCGCTCCGCGGCCGAGATCATCATTGCCTGGGATGCCTCGCCTGATCCTGACACTGCTGCCTATGGCGTCTACCGCGAAATGCTGACCGCGGATGCGCCGACCAGCGCGGTGTTGATTGCCTATGTGCTGGCGCCCACCACCGAATACACCGACACCGATGTCGCGACTGGTCATACTTATCGCTACACGGTGACGGCCATTGACACCAGCTTCAACGAGTCGGGCTTTTCGAATAGCGTGGACATCACCGCGGAACAGCGCACGGTGCAGATCACCTGGAACCTGACCCTTCCGGCCTTCACCCCGCCGACCGATACGATCTACATCGCCGGCGATACGTCCAGCGTCTTTGGCACGCAATGGAACCCTGGTTATCTGCCTCTGACGCGCGTGGATGACACGCACTGGACCATCACACGGCCCGGTTTGGAAGGGATGCACCTGCAGTACAAGTTCACGCGTGGCTCTTGGGACACTGTGGAACGTTGGGGCACCCTGGTTGGCGTTGCCAATCGCCAAATGGACGTGGTCTTCAGCCAGGGCGGCGTGCAGACGGTCAACCTGGTTGACCTGGAGAATTGGCGCGACCTACTGGTGGTGGAGACCGGACACACGAGCGCACGGCCCAACAGCCCCGACTTCTTCACGTCGGTGTGGGCGCGCATGAACCGGCCGGTCAGCCCGGCCACCGTGGCCGCGGACACCATCACCGTCATGACAACCGGCGGTCAGTTGATTCCGGGCGCCACGGCCTACGATGACGCCACCACCACCTTCACGTTCACGCCGGTGCAGCCGTTCGGCCCTGGCACCTTCGTCGTCACGGTCAACCCCGGCAACCTGCGCGGCTCGGAGAACGACAACGTGGGCATGATGGCGCCTTACGTGTGGACCATCGCCGAACAGCCGACGGCCGTGCGCCTGAGCGGCCTGACCGCGACGGGCATCACCCCGTGGCTGTGGGCCGCGTCCGCCCTGCTGGCCGTCCTCCTGCTGATCGCCGTGACCGGCGCCCGCCGCCGCGCCCGCCTTGAGTAAATGACGCCTCACCTCACCTCACCCCCCTACCTCCCCTCTCCTCTCCGCTGTGCGGAGAGGAGAGGGGCCGGGGGTGAGGTGAGGCCTACGGATACACCCCGCGCAGCTCCAAGGCATCCGCGACGCGGTTGATGGCCAGGGTATAAGCGGCCATGCGGGTGGGCAGACTCTTCTCGCGCGATTCGTTGAGCACCGAATTGAACGAATCCACCATCAGCCGCTCCAATTGACGCTTGACATCGGCCTCGCTCCAGAAGAACGCCTGCAGACTCTGCACCCACTCGAAATAGGAAACAGTCACGCCGCCGGCATTGCACAGAATGTCGGGCACAATGAAAGTGCCGTTTCCCATGAGAATCTTGTCGGCGCCGGGCGTCGTGGGGCCGTTGGCGCCTTCGGCCAACACCTTGCAGCGGATCTTGTCTGCATTGTCTTCGGTGATTTGACCTTCCAGCGCCGCCGGAATCAGCACCGTGCAGGGCAGTTCGAGCAGCTCCGTATTGCTCACCGTGTCTGCGCCGCCAAAGTCCAGCACGCTGCCGGTTTCACGCACATGCTGCTGCAACGAAGGAATGTCCAGTCCTTTGGGATTGTGAATGCCGCCGTTGACATCGCTGACCGCAATGACCTTGGCGCCCAGCATCTGCATGTAGCGGGCCGCAATCGCGCCCACGTTGCCAAACCCCTGCACGACCGCCGTCGCGCCTTCGGCTGAGATGCGCAGGTGCTTGAGCGCCTCGCGCGCCATGAACATGACGCCCATGCCGGTGGCATCGAAGCGGCCTTGCGAGCCGCCAATCTGGATTGGCTTGCCGGTGACCACCGCCGGCACCGAGTAGCCGCGGTGCATCGAGTAGGTATCCATGATCCAGGCCATCACCTGGGGGTTGGTGCCGACATCGGGCGCCGGAATGTCGCCCTCAGGCCCCATCATGATCGAGATTTCAGTGGCATAGCGGCGGGTCAACCGGCGCAGTTCCCGCTGTGACAGCTTGCGTGGATCCACGATGACGCCGCCCTTGGCGCCGCCAAAGGGTAGGTTCATCAGCGCGCACTTCCAGGTCATCCACATGGCCAGGGCGCGTGTCTCGTCCAGGGTAAGATCGGGGTGATAGCGAATGCCGCCCTTGGTGGGGCCGCGCACGGTACTGTGGTGTACCCGGTAGCCGGTGTACATTTCGATACGACCGTCGTCCATTTCAACCGGGAAATTGACGATCAGTTCACGTTTGGATACCCGCATGAACTTGATCGTATTGGGCGAGAGATGAGGCATTTTGCTTGTTGCTTCGTCGAACTGGGCGAGAGCCACCTCGTAGGCACTGCGCCGGGGATGTCCATTCATGAGTGTCACTCCTCTTCTTTGAGATATGTCGAGATCCATTGAGACATTTCCATTGAGACATTTCCATTGAGACATTTCAATGAAATACTTCGATGCGATCACGCATCGGCCGGCTATCCGCGTTGACAGCGATTGGGCAACGGTGATTCTAATCCAGAGGTGAATAGTCGTCAAACGGAAGGTAGTTCACAGATTTGTAGATGCAAAATGCGATAGTGGGAACGATGGGGAAAAAAATGATCAGACAATTTAGTTTACATAAAACAATAGCGACCCTCTTACATCAAACAACAACGGCCCTCGCCGTGCTTCTGCTCCTGGTGCTGCCGTCATTGGCCCAGGCTGCCGACCCCGCAGCCGTCAGGGCCAGTGCGCAAGAGACGGTTGCAACAGAGCTGCCGCCTCCGCTGGCGGCTCGCAGCCCGCTGATGATCGAAGTGATGCGCGCGCGTCGGTATCCCGGCAGCGACATCCTCATCGAGCAGACCCTGGCGCCTGGCAGCAACTACAACCGCTACATCGCCGCGTATCGCTCGGAAGGGCTGAAAATCTACGCGCTGCTGACCGTTCCGCGCGGCACACGGCCGGCCGACGGCTGGCCGGTGATCGTCTTCAACCACGGCTACATTCCCCCGGAAGAGTATCGCACCACCGAACGCTATGTGGCCTACGTAGACTACTTCGCCCGCGCCGGCTACATCGTTTTTCGACCTGACTACCGCGGGCATGGCAGCTCCGAAGGCGCCGCCACCGGCGGCTACGGCTCGCCCGACTACACGGTGGATGTGCTCAACGCGGTCAGCTCGCTCAAACGTTACCCTGGCGTTGATGCCGAGCGCATCGGCATGTGGGGCCATTCGATGGGTGGACACATCACCCTGCGCGCCATGGTGACGACGGGCGACATTCGCGCCGGCGTCATCTGGGCCGGCGTGGTGGCGTCGTACGATGACCTGATGAACAACTGGCGGCGGCCGGTGCCGGTCACGGTGCCTCAGCGCGCGCGGCGTTGGCGCCAGGACCTGATCGAACGCTTTGGCACGCCGCAGGAGAACGCCGCCTTCTGGGATTCGATTTCGCCCATCAGCTACGTGGCCGACTCTTCCGGCCCCATTCAGTTGCACCACGGCACCGAGGACGAATCGGTGCCGCTGGAATTTTCCGCCAGCCTCTACGCTGCGCTGCAAAAGGCCGGGGTGCCAACCGCCTTCTATCAGTACCAGGGCGACAATCACAACATCTCCGCCAATTTCCGTGTGGCGATGCAGCGCTCGCTCGCCTTCTTCGATCAGTATGTCAAAAACTACCAACCCTTGCCGGCGGATCTGCTGCGTACACCGCGCGAGTAGCGCGGACCGTGACGCCAGCCGGTTGACGCGGCGCGCCTGGCCGTTGCCCGCAGCGTGCCGATGAACGCGCCGTCTGCCGCGCCGCGGCTGCCTGCGCTGGAACGCCTGGCGGTGCGCCTGGCCCGTTGGTTGGACGCCAGCGGCGAGGCGCCGGCTGTGACGCGTTACCTGGGCTGGGCCATGCGCCGCCTGGGGGTGCGCTCCTTGCGCGAAGGTCAGCTCGAAGTCATCCTGGCCGCGCTGCGCCGCGAGTCGGTGCTGATGGTCAGCCCCACCGGTTCTGGCAAAACCCTCTGTTTCCAGGTCCCCACGTTGCTCACGCCCGGCATGGCCTACGTCATCTCGCCCCTGCGCGCCCTCATGAGCGAACAGGCCGCGGACCTGGCGCGGCGCCAGATCGCGGCGACCTTCATCAACAGCGACCTGACGTCGGCCGAGAAGCGCCAGCGCTACCAGGCCCTGCACGATCAGCAGATCAAGTTCTTCTTCGCCACCCCGGAGCGCTTCGATGCCAGCGTGGTGGGCGACCGTGAGGCGTCCCAGGCGCTGGCTGGTCGCCCCGCCTTCCTGGTGGTGGACGAGGCGCACTGCATTGACCGCTGGGGTCGCGATTTTCGGCCCGCGTACAGCCGCCTGAACGACGTGCGCCGGCGCCTGGGCGCGCCGCCCGTGCTGGCCTTCACCGCCACGGCCGGGGTCAAAGCCCAGCGGCGCATCCTCGCCTCGCTGGGTGTGCCCCAGGCCCGCGTCGTGGTGACGGGCGTGGACCGGCCCAACATCAGCCTGCTGCGCCTGCCGCTGGAGGCCGATGGGGACCGCCTGCGCCTGGCCGCCAGCCTGCTGCGCCAGATGCCGGGCGGCCGGGCGATGATTTTTGTGCCGACGATCAAGGTGGGGCAACTCGTACAGGCTGGTTTGCAGGCGGTGGGCCTCGATCTGCCGTTCTACCATGCGCGCATGGGCAGCGGGGAGGAACGTGCGCACCTGCTGGCGCGCTTCATGGGCCGTGAACAGCCCGCGGCGCCGGCCGTCATCTGCACCAACGCCTTTGGCCTGGGGTTGGATCTGCCCGATGTGCGCCTGGTCATCCATTGGCAGCATCCGGCCTCGGTTGAGGATTACGTGCAGGAATTTGGCCGCGCCGGCCGCGACGGCAAACCGGCCGTGGCCGTGCTCTTCACGCGGCCGCGGGAGATCGGTCTGCTGCGCTTCATGGCGGAGAAAACCGTGGAACAGGCTGGGTTGGACGAACAGGCGGCCGGCGAGGCGCTGCAGATCAAGCTGGAAGCCATCGAGGATTTGCGTGCGCTGGTCAGTCAGCGCCAGCGCTGCTTTCGCCAGGGGCTGCTGGCCTACTTCCGGCCGGACGCTGCGCTGCCGGCCGCGCCGGTCTCCGCGGCGCGGCGCGTGCTGGCCTGGGTCTTCGAAGAACCGCGGCGCATCACGCCCACCCGCGTCTGCTGCGACGCCTGCAATCGCGTCACCCCGGCCAATGCAGTCGCCTGGGCCGCCCGCGCCATGCAGTGACCGGCTCGCGGCCGACCTTCAAGCGCCAACCGCCTCCTCACGGTGCAGTTCCTCGCGGATGACGCGGCCCGGAATTCAGACAGGATGCACAGGATTGACAGGATATTCGGATTTGCGCTGGTAATTTTCCGCGTCGGTCACTTCGTAGCGCAGGTTGGCGCGGAAGTCGGCCACCTGCTGCGCCCGGCCGGTGAAATCGGACTGCTGGCGTTTGCGGTGAATGTCTTGCAGGCTGGGAATGGTTGTCTTGTTGGTCATGGCGGTGATTCACTCCTTGTGCCCACCGCCGCATCCTCACGGCCTGGTTCCTCGCGGATGATGCGGCGCAGCGCTTCTTCCAGGGTGTTGCGTTTGCGCGGCGCAGGCTTGAGGCCGACGCGGAATGTGGCCCGATCCAGGTCAGCCTGCGTGATCTGGGGGTAGTCATCCCGTTCATCGAAGGTTTCGGAAGAATAGACGTTGCTCATTACTTGATTCTGCGCTCAGAAGGAGTCTGCAAAGACACCAGCCTGGGCAAGCATCTGATGCGAATGGACCTCTATTCGGTTTGTCACCGATGCGTTCAATTCGCACAATCATCACCACTTATCCAAGGCAGCCTGGGTGAAGTCAATCTCGTACATGAAGTCTATTCTACGCACTATGTCACGTTTTGACAAACATTGATGTTGCTGAGCCGTTGCCGCCGCGTCACCCTGGCCAACGCCGCCGCCTGGGCCGCCCGCGCCATGCAGTGACCGGCCAGCGGCCGACCTTCGAGTCGCTGTCCGCTTCATCGAGCAGCAGTTTGAGCACGAAGCTTGCGTCAACGCAGATCAACCGGCTCATCGCTGCGCTCCTCTCTGAGCTGGGCAGGATCTCGCCGGAGTCGGGCAGGGGGATGCCGCCGCGTGGGACCTGCGCGGCCCCTGAAGTCTGTGCACTAGCGAGGGCATCGGTCAAGAAACAGCACTGAAAGGCTCTGCCATTCGTGTAAATTCGTGTCATTCGTGGCTAAAGTCATCCGTACTGCGGAAGGACACGAATGGAGCGGCGCCGCGTGAGGTGCTTCGCCCGCGCTTACAGGTCGTTGCCTGAATAGGACTGGTTGAACGATTTGTTGCAGAGGGGGAAGTCGGGCACGATGTTGTTGAGCAGGGCGAAGGAGAGCGCGGGCCAGTTGACGAAGGAGGGGTCCCTGACTTTGACGCGGTAGAGCTTGCCGCCGGCGTCGGCCATGACCCAATGCAGGATGGCGCCGCGCCAACCCTCCACCAGGCCGAAGGCCGGCTCCCACGCGGGCAGCGCGCCGAGCGGCGCGGTCAGCGGCCCGGGCGGGAGCGCGGTCAGCGCCTGCTGGATGAGCCGTACGGCCGCTCGCACCTCTTCCACGCGCGCCATCGTGCGCGCATGCACATCCCCCGCAGTATAGACCGGCGCCGCGAAGCTGAGTTCACCGTAGGCGGCGAAGGGATGATCGCGCCGCGCGTCTATGTCCAGGTTGGAGGCGCGTGCGACATAGCCCAGGACGCCGTGGTCCGCGGCGGTGGCCTGGGTCAGACGCCCGGCGCCGTCCAGCCGGTCGCGCACCATCGAATTGTCCAGGCTGATGGCAACCACCTCGTTGAAATCGGCCAGGACAGCAGCCAGTTCGGCCGCCAGATTCAGATCGGCGGGCAGGTCGTGACCGACGCCGCCGGGCACGATGCCCCCGCGCAGCAGGCGATTGCCGGTCAGCCGCTTGTTCAGCCGCAGCAGCCGCTCGCGGATGCGGAAGCACTGGGAATGGGCAAAGGCGAAGCCGGTGTCGTTACAGATGGCGCCAAAATCGGCCACATGGTTGTAGAGCCGCTCCATTTCCAGCAGGACCACACGCAGGTAACGGGCGCGCGGCGGCGCCTCACAGCCAGCCAGCGCCTCCACGGCCTGACAATAGGCCAGCGAGTGGCCGATGGTCGTGTCGCCGGAGATGCGCTCGGCCAGTTCCACGCCCTGTTCCGGCGTGCGACCCTCGAAGAGTTTTTCCGTACCCTTGTGCGTGAAATAGAGGCGGATCTTCAGGTCAATCACCGTTTCGCCCACCACGCTGAAGCGAAAATGGCCCGGTTCGATGATGCCGGCATGCACAGGCCCCACCGGAATCTCGTAGACCCCTTCGCCGCCCACCGGCAGGAAGGGAAAGCCGGCGCCATCATCGTGAAAGTCGGCCGGCGGCGTCGCGTCCTTGCGCAGGGGGTGATAGCTCTCCGGCCAAAATCCGTGCCGCACCAGGGGCCGGCGGTCCGGTTGACCGACCGCCTCGATGCCGAAGAGGTCTTTGATCTCGCGCTCGAAGCGTGAGGCCGGATAGTAGAAGGTTGCCAGGGAGGGGATGGTGGGATCGTCTGGCGGCAGCCGCGTGGTGGCGTGCAAGAACCAGTTGTGACGGTCGTTGACAAACAGGTAATGTACTTCCAGCTTGTCCAGGTCGGCGCTGCGGTCGTTGGCAACCATCAGCGCCAGTTCGGTCTGAAAATCGGCGCGCAGCAGTTGGGCCAGGGACGGGGCCGCGCCGCGCTCGATCTGACAGTGGAGTTCATTGCCCCGCCGGATGTGCAGGGCGATGACCCGCTCAGCGAACGCCGCGGTCAGAACAGATTGAAGACGAGCAAAATCAGTCATAGGATTCACCGATCAGGGCGCAATAATTTGCACGCTTTGCTTGAGCAGCGTTGCCAGGGGCGCGGGCAGCGTCAGGCCGAGCGTGACCAGGAAGATCACGCTGAGCACCAGCAGCGCGGTGCGCCAACTGGCGCGCTCTCCCAGGCTGACCGCGGCGGGCGGCGCGCCGTAGAGCATGCGGTTGAGGTGGGAGATGAACGAGGCAAAGATGATGGCCAGCAGCGCCAGGACGCCGCCCATCAGCCAGGGCTGACCCTGGGCAAAGCCGGCGCGTATCAGCGCGTATTCACTGATGAAGATGCCGCCGGGCGGCAGTCCGATCAGAATCAGCAGGCCGGCGGCAAAGAGCGCGCCGGTCCAGGGCAGCGCTTTGAGCAGGCCGTGCGTGTTGGCGATCAGGGGCGAAACGAATCTTTGTTCGATGGTGTCCACGAGCAGGAACATGAGCGATTTTGCCGCGGTGTGGTTGACCAGGTGCAGCAGGGCTGCCCAGGCGCCCAACGGCCCCAATCCCAGGCCCAGGCAGATCAAGCCGGTGTGTTCGATGCTCGAATAGGCCAGCATACGTTTGTAATTGGTGGTCAGCACGACGCTGAAAGCTGCGATCAGCAGGGAGAGCACGCCGAGCGCGATGAGCAGGTTGTCGGTGAAGCCGCTGCCCAGGGTGATGTCGGCCACAGCCTTCCAGCGCACAATCGCCAGCATGGCGACGGCGAAGAGCGCCGAGGACATCAGGGCGGTGAGGGGCGGGGGCGCTTCGCCGTAGGCGTCTGGCTTCCAGGTGTGCATGGGGGCAATGCCGGCCTTGGCGCCGTAGCCTACGAGCAGGAAGACGAAGGCGATCTGCATCACTTCACGGTGCAGGACCGGCGCCATCGTGAGCAGCACATCCCAGTTGAGGGCATTTTCGATGCGCCCGGAGAGGGCCACGAAATCGAAATAGGCCAGCACCGTGCCGGCAAAGGCCAGCGCAATGCCCACCGAGCTGAGCAGGATATATTTCCACGAGGCTTCGACCGACGCCTTGCTCAACCTGAGCGGGATGAGGAACGCGGAGAAGATGGTGGTGGCCTCGATGGCAATCCACATCACCCCTACGTTGTTGGCCGCGACCGCCAGCAGCATCATGGCAATGAACAGGTTGACGAAGATCTGATAACGACGCAACTGAGCGTCGTCGAAGCGCGCGGCGCCGCCCACGCCAGGACTGAGCCAGAGCGTCAGCGCGGCAACGGCGGCGACGCACACCATAATCAGGGCCGCCAGGCTATCCGCGCGCAGCACTTCAGCCAGCGCGAGCGGGCCGAGAGCGATGCCCCACACCGGCGCCTCGTGACCGGCAATGGCCTGGCTGGCGAAGATGAGCGCCGCGGCCAGGGGCAATAACGACAGGCAGGCATTGACCCATCCGACCCACGAGCGATAGGGGCGAACAACCGCGGCCAGCAGGGCGGCCAGCAAGGGTGGAAGCAAGAGCAAAAAGAAGGTCATGTGCAATCTCTTGTCGTGCAAAGGAAACTTCCGCAGTCTTCAGGGCCTCAGAAGTCTGTCAACTCAGTGTCTGAGTTCGCTCAATTGGTCCACGTCAATCGAGTCGAAGGTGCCGTGAATGTGATAGACGAAGACCTGCATCACCAGGAAGCCCATCAGCACATCCAGGAACACGCCCAGCTCGACAATCAGGGGGATGCCATAGGTGCCCAGCGCAGCCAGCAGCGCGATGCCATTCTCCAGCACCAGGAAGCCGACGATTTGGGTGAGGGCCTTTTTGCGGGTGACGACCACGAACAGGCCGACGAAGATCAGGCCCATGGCCAGGGGCATGGCCCCGCGCGTGGGCAGTGTGCTGACCGCGACGAGGGGCCGCGTGATGGCATAGGCCAGCAGCACCAGGATGCCGGCCAGGATCAGCGACGTTGCCACGTTGATGTAAGGCTGATTCTCCCCTTCCGCGCCGAACCGCTGCTGCAAACGCCCCAGGTAGAGCGGCAGGACGATGACTTTGAGGACCACGAAGAACGCGGCCACGAAGATCAACTCGGGATCACCGTCGAAAACGCCGATCGCGACGAAGATGGCTGCCAGCACAGCCGACTGCCAGCGAAAGGCAGAGACGTAGGCTTGCAGGCTGCGCCGCCACAGGAGCATGATGCCAAAGAGCAGGGCCACGCTCGAACCCAGGGTTGTCACTTGAGTCACTAAGGCAGCGTTCATAGTTCGTCTTTCATGGGCAGGCAGCTCATTTCAACAGGAATGATGAGGTGACGGCCAGCAGCGCCAGCACGAATGACATGCTGAGCAGCTCTGGCACGCGGAACAGGCGCAGCTTGGCGACCCGTGTTTCGACGACGGCCACGACCGCGCCCAGGATCGCGAGCTTGACCAACAGGGTCACGAGCGCAATCGCCAGCGCGGCCGGGGTGAGCGTGGTGGCGACGCCCCAGGGGACAAAGAGATTAGCCAGCAGGGCAAAGAAGACCGTCAGTTTGAGCCACGATGCCCACTCGATCAGCGCCAGGTAGCGGCCCGAATACTCCAGGATCATGGCCTCGTGAATCATCGTCAGTTCCAGGTGGGTGGCGGGGTTGTCCACCGGCAGCCGTCCGGTCTCGGCCAGGGTGACGATGAAGAGCGCGGTGAAGGCCAGCAGATGGCCGGGGCTGATGGCGACGTCGGGATGGGCCAGGGTCTCGGTGACGATGCGCCCCAGGTTGGTGGAACCGGCGCCCAGGGCCAGGCCGAAGATCGAGAGGGCAATGGTCGGTTCGGCAATGGCCGCGACGGTCATTTCACGGCTGGCGCCCATGCCGCCAAACGCGGTGCCCGGATCGAGACCGGCCAGCGCCAGGAAGAAGGTGCCCAGCAGCAGCAGGTAGACCACCACGAGCAGGTCGCCCAGCGCGTCGAAGGGTAGCGGCGCCGCGATGAGCGGAATCAGGCAGGTCACAGCCACGGTGCTGCCAAAGACGATGTACGGCGCAAAGCGAAAGAGCCACGAGGCGTTGTGCGACATGACCACTTCTTTGCCAAAGAGTTTCCTCAGCTCGAAGTAGGGCTGCCAGGGCGCTGCCCCGCGGCGGTTTTGCAGCCGCGCTTTCAGCCAGCGCACGAAGCCCACCAACCCAGGCGCCAGCAGCAGCGCCAGGAGCACTTGAAATCCTTCCAAGAGATATGCGGTCATCAGAACCACCTAACGGCCAGCAGCAGGACCATGAGCACGACGGCGATGTAGGCCAGGTAGAGATGCAGCGACCCGGCTTGCAGCTTGCGCACCTGGCGGGCGAGGCCGCGGATCAGGCGCAGCAGCGGGTCGTACAGCCACTGCTCGAAGAGCGGGGTGATGTCGCTCCGGTAGGCGATGGCCTGCACGAAATACTTCGACTCCGGATGGGTGTCAATGGTCAGTTCCCTGGTGGGGCGATACAGCTCCGCGAAGACGCGGCGCAGCGGTTCGGCAAAGGCGGTGGCGGTGTATTCCATGCGCGGCGTCTGGCCGATGCGGCCGCAGCCCCAGGTGTCGGCCAGGCGCAGCCGGCCGTTGACGCGCAGGAGGCGCAGCAGAAGCGGCGTCAGCCCCAGGATGACCAGCAGCCCTAACGCCAGCAGGGTGGGAGAGACGCTGCCGAAGCCGCCAGGCGCCTGTACGGTCAGGCCGAGGGTGAAGGTTGTTTCGGTCGCGGGCAGGCCGGCCAGGCCGGTCAGGGCGCGTCCCAGCAGGGGCACTACAGCAAAGGGCGCCAGGCCCAGGGCAATGCAGGCAACGGCCAGGATCGCCATGCCGGCCAGCATGGTGGCCGGGGCTTCATGCGCATGTTCGGCTTCCTGCGAACGCGGGATCGCCAGGAAGCTGATGCCGAACGCCTTGACGAAGCAGGCCGCGGCCAGGCCGCTCGTCAGCGCCAACATGCCGACGGTCACAGGAACCAGCGCCGCCACTTCGGGCACGGGGAGGTTGAAACCGCCCAGCAGCGCCTGGAAGACCAGCCACTCCGAGACAAAGCCGTTGAGGGGCGGCAGCGCGGAGATGGCGACCGCGCCGATCAGGAAAAAGAGGGCGGTCCAGGGCATGCGCTTGATGAGACCGCCCATTTCTTCCATGTTGCGCGTGTGGGTGGCGTGCAGCACCGCGCCTGCGCCCAGGAAGAGCAGCCCTTTGAAGCTGGCGTGATTGATCGTGTGGTACAGCCCGCCGATGAATCCCAGCACGGCCAGGGTCATCATGCCGTAGCTGTGAAAGACCAGCCCGGCGCCGACGCCGATCAGGATGATGCCGATGTTTTCGACCGAGTGGTAGGCCAGGAGGCGTTTCAGGTCGTGCTCCATCAGCGCGTAGAGCACGCCGAGCAGCGCGGAGATTGCGCCGAGCGCCAGGACGAGCGCGCCCCACCAGGCCGGCCCGCCGCCCAACAGATCGAGCGCCATGCGCAGCAGGCCGTAGATGCCCAGTTTGATCATGACGCCCGACATCAGCGCCGACACATGGCTGGGCGCAGCGGGGTGGGCGCGCGGCAGCCAGACGTGCAGGGGAATGACGCCAGCCTTGGAGCCAAAGCCGAGCAAGGCCAGCAGGAAGATCACGTTGCGCGTGGTGGCCGGCAGGGCGGCCGCGGCGCTGCGCAGTTCGGCAAATGAGCCGCTGCCGCCCGCTCCCAGCAGGACGAACGCGGCCAGCAGCAGCGCCAGCCCGGTATGGGTCATGACCGCGTACCACACCCCGGCCTGCGCGGTGCTGCCGTCGGCAGCGGGCGCATTGGCTTCGGTCAGCACCAGGAAGTAGGAGGTGAGCGACATGCCTTCCCACATGAAGAGGAAAGTGAGGATGTTGTCGGCCAGGGTGACCAGGCTCATGGTCAGCAGGAACAGGTTGAACATGACGCCCAGGCCGGGCAGGGAGGCGCGGCCATCCGCGTAGATGGCCGTGTAGCCCACGCCGTAGAGCGCGGCCGGCACGGCGCCCAGGCCGATCACCAGCAGGAAGACGGCGCCCAGGGGATCGAGGCGCAGCGCCAGCCCGCCGGCCAGCGGCAGCAGATTGGGAAACACCTGCGTAAACGACGTTCCGCTCAGCAGCACTTGGCCGCCCAGGGCGATGCCCGCACCCCCGCCGATCATGGCTCCCAACGCGGTGAGCCAGCGCCCACTTGCGCTGCGACCACTGACCGCGGCGCTCAGCGCGCCGAACGCGTACCCACCCAGCATGAGAAAGAAAAAGGTTTGCATCATGGTTTGCCCAAGGAGTGAGAGGTAGAAATCAACGCGGCGGCATCCGGTTCAGCGCGGTCAAGATGCCGGCCAGGATGTCGGCGGGTTCGGGCGGACAACCGGGCACGAAGACATTCACAGGGATCACCTGGTCCACGCTGCCGGTCACCGCGTAGCTGCCGGCAAAGACGCCGCAGGTCTGGCTGCAGTCGCCCACGGCCACGACCAGCTTGGGGTCAGGCGTGGCCTCGTAGGTCTTGCGCAGGGGCACTTCCATGTTGCGGGTGACCGGACCCGTGACCAGCAGCAGGTCGGCGTGGCGCGGAGAGGCCACGAAGTGAATCCCAAAGCGCTCGCTGTCATACACCGGACTGGTCAGGCCGCTGATTTCGATTTCGCAGCCGTTGCACGAGCCGGCATCCACCTCGCGCACCGCCAGCGCACGGCCGAACAGCCGCTGCGCCTGGACGCTGACGGCCTTGACCAATTGCACGACTTCGTCTGCATCAGGGCCAAGCGGCTCCGTGACGATTCCTGTCTGAAAGATCTTACGAAAAAGACTGGGCATGACTGACTTACGCCTCTTCTCCCAACTGTTCCAACATGGAACGGGTGTCAATCAGGTGATTGTTGCATTCTATGTACAGATTTGATTGTGTCAAGCTGATAACCGCACCTCTAGCTGCACAAGATCAATGACTGCTCCAACTTGGATCAAAAAACTCAACCGCTCTCCGAATTCCAAGCCAGTGACGTTCTGGGATATCAAGTACGGCCCGATTGGTATGGAAGACATACAACTCGCGCTGTGGGGCTTCACGATGCAGTTGGAGATAGCTTCGCAGCGCTGCTGGCGAATCAGGAAACGCGCTGATAACCGCCAACTGGTCCAAGATGCGCCTATTTGCCTCTGAATGAGCCTTGATCGCTTCGACGAGCAGCCACTGATGTGGGTAGTAATCACGAATCTCTTGCCACTTCATTTTGATTTCTCTCGACTCCTCTCGACTCCTCCGCTGTGACAGGTCTGCATTGACACGGTCAACCGTCAACCGAGTTGCCTGCTGTATCCGAGAATGCAACTCGAATCATGTCCCCGTCACTGCCCGCAGTCTACTCTCATCCTAATCGGTTGTCAACTGACGCCGACTGCCGGGAGCATAGGGCAGTTTTCGCAATTGACAAGCGGGTATACCTGTGCTAAACTTGACTCACTGCAAAACGCAAGGGCGATGCAGGCAAATCGAGCAAAGGATTGAGACGCGCATGATGCTTCAGATTCCCTCCCCTAGGAGCCCACAGAGGTTGTAGCCGGACGTTAAAGTCTGGGTCAGCGCGTTTTGGGCCACTCCCAGGGTGGGGATCAACAGTGTGTCACGGTCAAACGAGAGCTCTCCAGGCGGAGAGCTTTTTTGTTGCCCAAAACCAGGGGTATGACAAGCGAGTGAGCGTAAGGACAAGGCCAGGATGATTCGAGTGGGCATTGCCGGTGCGACCGGCTATACAGGATACGAGTTGGTGCAGATTTTGCGCCGCCATCCGCAGGTGCAGTTGGCGTGGCTGACGTCGGAGTCGAGCGCGGGCGGCCGCCTGAGCAGCGTCTTCCCCTGCCCGTGGGACGATGAACTGCTGCCGCTGGAGCAGGCGCTGCGCCAGCGACTCGACGAGGTGGATGTGGTGTTCTTGTGCCTGCCCCACGCGGCTTCGATGGAGGCGGTGGCGCAGGTGATTGCCGCGGGCGTCAAGGCCATTGACCTGAGCGCCGATTTTCGCCTGCAGGACGCGGCCGTGTACCAGCGCTGGTACGCCCATCCCCACACCCAGGCGCAGCTCCTGGCCGAGGCGGTCTACGGCCTGCCGGAACTCTACCGGGACGCGGTGGCCGCGGCGCGACTGGTCGCCAATCCCGGCTGTTATCCTACCAGCGTGATCCTGGCCCTCGCACCCCTGGCGCGCGCGGGCCTGTTGACCGGGCGGGTGATCGCGGACTGCAAGTCGGGCGTCAGCGGCGCGGGACGCGGGCTGCGCTTGAGCAGCCATTTTGTGGAAGCCAACGAGAATTTTGCGCCCTACAGCATCGGCCGCCAGCATCGCCATCTGCCCGAAATGGAGGAGCAACTGACGGTGCAAGCTCGCCCGGCTGCGGCCGCGTTCCAGGTGATCTTTTCGCCGCACCTGCTGCCGGTCAATCGAGGCATTCTGAGCACGATGTACGTGGAACTGCCGGAAAAGATCAGCGGCGAGGCGCTGCTCGGCCTTTATCGCGACACGTACCAGGGCGAGCCGTTCATCCACCTGCTGGGCTTGAACCAGGTGGCGACCCTGCGCCACACCGTCAACAGCAACCGCTGCGCGCTTGGCCTCAGCCCGCAGGCCGACAATCTGCTGATTGTGACCAGCAGTATTGACAACCTGCTCAAGGGCGCCAGCGGCCAGGCGGTGCAAAACATGAATGCCATGTGGGGCCTGCCGGAGACAACGGCGCTACTGTAAGTGCAAAGTGCAGAATACAAAGTGCAAAGTGCGCCGATATGCTTTGTATTTTGCACTTTGCACTGGCCGTTCAGTGTTCGAACTTTTTTGGGAGAGGGGCGGCTCATGAGTACACAAAAGCCGGTGGTGGTCATCAAGATCGGCGGCAATGAGATTGACGATGCGGCGTTCCTGGGCCGGTTCGTCGCCGCGGTGCAAGCGGTGCAGGCGGACTGCCAGCCGGTGATCGTGCATGGCGGCGGCAAGGAGATTGCAGACCTGCATCAGCGCCTGCAGGTGCCGTTCGAGATGGTGCAGGGGGTGCGCGTGACCAGCGCGGAGAGTCTGCGCCTGGTGGAAATGGTGCTGAGCGGCCTGGTCAACACGCGCGTCGTGCGCTGGCTGGTCAACCGCGGGGTCGAGGCCATCGGCCTGACCGGCGTGGATGCGGGCCTGGTGCAGGTGACGCGCTGGCAGCCGGACGGCCTGGACTTGGGCTACGTGGGCAAGGTGACGGCCGTGCGCGTCGCGCCCCTGCAGCGCCTGCTGGCCCAGGGCTTCGTGCCGGTCATTTCTCCAGTTTCCCTGGGCGAAGACGGCCAGACCTACAACGTCAACGCGGATCATGTGGCGGCGGCGCTGGCGCACGGCCTGCAGGCCAGCCGGCTGGTCTTCGTGACCAACGTGCCCGGCGTACTGGTGGCCGGACGTGTCGTGCGGGTGTTGACCATCGGTCAGGTCGAGGAAATGATTGGCGAAGGCATCATCACCGGCGGCATGATCCCCAAAGTGCGCAGCGCCGCCGAAGCCGTCGTCGCCGGCGTCTATCAGGCCGTCATCACCGACCTGGATGGCCTGGCCCGGACCGGCGGCACCGCGATTGTGAAATGAGGGGGTTTCATGGACGACATCATTCAGACCGAACACGATTATTTGTTGCAGGTTTATGCCCGGCCCGACATCGTTTTCACGGGCGGACAAGGCTCCACGCTCTACGACAGCCGCGGCAACGCGTACCTGGACTGCGTGGCGGGCATTGCGGTCAACGCGCTGGGCTATGCGGACCCGGAACTGACCGCGGTGGCGCAGCAGGCCGCGGGCGGGCTGTGGCATGTCAGCAACCTGTATCACACCGCGCCGGTCGCACGCCTGGCGAAGCTGTTGGTCGAAACCAGTGGTTTTGCGCAGCGCGTGCATTTCAGCCTGTGCGGCGCCAGCGCCAACGAAGGCGCGTTCAAGTTTGCCCGCAAGGTTGCGCGCACGCGGCATGGCGAGGGCAAGTTTCACATCGTCTCCTTCAGCAACGCGTTCCACGGCCGCCTGTTCGGCTCATTGGCCGCCACGCCCCGCCCCAAGTATCAGCAGGCCTTCGAGCCGCTGATGCCCGGCGTGCGCGTGGCCGAGTTCAACAACCTTGCCAGCGCGGCCGCGGCCATTCAGGATGACGTGTGCGCGGTGATCGTGGAGCCGCTGCAAGGGGAGGGCGGCATTCATTCCGCGACGCCTGAATTCCTGCAAGGACTGCGTGACCTATGCAACGCGCACGATGCGCTGCTGATCTTCGACGAGGTGCAGTGCGGATTGGGCCGCACCGGCACGCTGTGGGCCTGGCATGACAGCGGCGTGGCGCCCGACCTGCTGACCAGCGCCAAGCCGTTGGCTGGCGGCCTGCCCATGGGCGCGATCCTGATGACCCAGCGCGTGGCGGACGTGATGGCCGTGGGCGATCATGCCAGCACCTTTGCCGGCGGGCCGTTCGTGGCGACCGTGGCCGAGGCGGTGGTGCGCCGCATCAGTCAACCGGCCTTCCTGGCCGAGGTGCGGCGCAAGGGTGAGGTTCTCAAGGAGCGGCTGGAGGAGATCAACTCGCCGCACGTGCTGGATGTGCGCGGCCGGGGCCTTTTGCTCGGCTTGCAGCTCGACATCCCGGCCGGCGATGTCGTCAAGGCCGGTTTCGCGCACGGCCTGGTGCTGGTCAACGCCGGGCCGGATGTGCTGCGTCTGGCGCCGCCGCTGGTCATCACCGACGCCGAGCTAGACACCGTGGTCGAGCGCCTGGACGCGATTCTGAAGACATGGTAGCGGCGGAACGCCCCTTCGTCCCGAATTCATTCGGCGGAGATCGGTCGGCGCAGGCCGACCTGGCGGCGGAACGCCCATTAGCCCCGAATTCATTCGGGGTTAGAATGGCCATACGGCCGGCGCAGGCCGCAGATGCGGCCGCAATGTCCGCGTTGGTCGAGCAGTTTGCCGCGCAGAACCTGATGCTGCCGCGCAGCGCCGCGCAGATTTTGCGCGCTCTGCCTGATTTCCTGGTGGCGGTTGAGATAACCGTCGGGCCGGATGGCGCGGGCGAGCGGGTGGTGGGCTGCGGTTCACTGGCCGCGCTGGCGGCTGACCTGGCGGAGGTGCGCTCGCTGGCGGTGGACGCCAGCCAGCACGGCAACGGCCTGGGCGGCCTGTTGGTGGGCAAGCTGCTCGATCTGGCGCTGGCGCGCGGTTTTCGCCAGGTCTGCGCGCTGACCCTGCGCCCGCGCTTCTTCGAGCGCTTGGGCTTCGAGGCCGTGGACCGCTGGAGCATCTCGCCCAAGGTGTGGCAGGAGTGCATCTACTGCCCGAAATTCCATCGCTGCGACGAAGTGGCCATGCTGCTGACGTTGCCCGAAATAGCGGCCGCGCCGGTGATCACAGCCCCGGCGGCCCGCAATGGCCTGCTCAAGCGTCTGATCTTGGCGCCGGTCAATGTGAAATTCTTCTGAGCACCGGTTATGCCCCGACGGAAAGGATGAAAGCTATGAAAGCTATGAAAGCCATACTGGCCCTGGAAGATGGAACGATTCTGCACGGTGAGGGCTTCGGCGCCGTCGCCACGGCCGTGGCCGAGGTGGTTTTCAACACGAGCATGACCGGCTACCAGGAGGTGCTGACGGACCCGTCGTACCACGGGCAGATGGTCGTGATGACCGCCTCGCACATCGGCAATGTGGGGGTCAACGCGGAGGATGTCGAATCGAGCCGGCCGTGGGTGCAGGGCTTCATCGTGCGCGAAATCAGCCCGCTGGTATCGAACTGGCGCGCCACCGAATCGCTGCCGGCCTACCTGGCGCGCCACGGCATTCCCGGCATCAGCGAAATTGACACGCGCAGCCTCACCCGTCACCTGCGCACGGCCGGGGTGCTGAAGGGCGCGCTTGCCACCGACGGAACGCCCGCGGCGCGTCTGGTGGAACTGGCGCAGCGTTGGGCCGGGCTGGATGGCCGCGACCTGGTCAAAGAGGTGACCTGCGCTCATCCGCACACCTGGGAAGAAGGCGCCGCGCCGGCCTGGGAGCTTGCCCAGGCGCATGCGGTCGCGGTTGGCGCGCCGCTGGTCGTGGCATACGACTTTGGCAGCAAATGGAACATCCTGCGCCGCCTCACCAGCTACGGCTGCCGCGTGGTGGTGGTTCCGGCTGATACGCCGGCCGACGAGGTGCTGGCGCTGGCGCCGACCGGCATTTTCCTCTCCAACGGGCCGGGCGACCCCGCGGCCGTGACCTATGCGGCAGCGGCGGTCAGGCGCTTCCTGACAACCGACATCCCGCTCTTCGGCATCTGCCTGGGGCACCAGATTCTGGGTTTGGCGTTGGGCGGCCGCACCTACAAGCTCAAGTTCGGGCACCACGGCGGCAATCAGCCGGTCAAGGACCTGGTCAGCGGCCGGGTGCAGATCACCAGTCAGAATCATAACTACGCGGTGGCCCCGGACAGCTTGCCCCCTGAGGTCGAAGTCACGCACTGGAATCTGAACGACGGCACGGTTGAGGGGCTGCGCCTCAAGGATCGTCCCGTTTTTTCGGTGCAGTATCACCCCGAAGCCAGCCCCGGCCCGCACGATGCGGATGAACTGTTCGCCCGCTTCGTGACCGCGCTGGCGCACTAGCGGTGCCCGGCATGTGGCTCTATCTGCTTCAGGGCATCGGTTTCGGGCTGGCCGCCGCGGCGCAGCCCGGGCCGTTCCAGGCCTACCTGCTGTCGCAGACCATGCAAAATGGCTGGCGGCGTACGCTGCCCGCGGCCTTTGCCCCGCTCATCAGCGACGGCCCCATCATCCTGTTGGTGCTCTTGCTGCTCAGCCGCGTCCCGGCCTGGCTGCAGCGCGGCCTCTACCTGGCCGGTGGACTTTTCATCCTCTACCTGGCCTGGGGCGCCTGGCGGGCCTGGCGTTCGTTCGACGCCTCGCGCTGGCAGCGGGTTGGCCCCAGCCAGCGGCAGAGCGTGTGGCACGCCGCCTTGATGAACGCGCTCAACCCCGGCCCGTACATCTACTGGAGCCTCGTCACCGGCCCCATCCTGCTCAGCGGCTGGCAGGAAGCGCCCATCTCAGGTGCTGCCTTCCTGTTCGGATTCTACGCAACCCTGGTTGGCGCGCTGGCGGGAATCACCCTGCTTTTCGGCCTGGCGCGACCGCTCGGCCCGCAAATCAACCGTACCCTTCTCGGCATCTCCGCGCTGGCGCTCTTGGCCTTTGGTTTGCTTCAGGTTTATCGTGGGCTTGGCTGACGTGTACCCCATCTCTGGGGGCCTACGGAAATCACGCGCTCAACGTGCCTTTAGTTGACGGCACCCCCTGCCGCCGCGGGTCGAGTTGGGTGGCTGCGTCGAGGGCGCGGCCAAAGGCCTTGAACAGCGCCTCCACCTGGTGATGATCGTTGCGGCCATAGAGCACGCGGGCGTGCAGGTTCAAGCGGCCGTGAATCGCCACTGATTCGAAGAAATGGGGGATCAGGTCGGTGCCCAGTTGCCCCACCCGCGGCGTGTGCCAGGTTGCGTCTACCACGCAGTAGGGGCGCCCCCCCAGGTCAATCGCCACAAAACCGAGCGCCTCATCCATCGGCACAAAGCTGTGCGCCGTGCGCACCAACCCCTGCCGATCGCCCAGCGCCTGGTCGAGCGCCTTGCCCAGGCAGATGCCAACATCCTCCACCGTGTGATGCTCATCCACCTGCAGATCACCCTGCGCCGTAACCGTCAGATCGAACAGCCCGTGCCCCGCGAAAAGCGCCAGCATGTGATCGAGAAAGCCGACGCCCGTCTGCCCCGCAAAATGACCCTGGCCGTCCACCTCCAATTTCAAGGCAACGTCCGTCTCGTTCGTCCTGCGCTTGATTTCACCTGTCCGCATGAATACCTCCCTTAGGAAGTGCAAAATACAAAGTGTAAAGTGCAAAGCATCGTCGTGCTTCGCGACCTGGCGCTCAAAAGTTAGTGCAAAGTACAAAATACAAAGTGCAAAACATCGAGGCGAACCGTGACTTGGCGTTCACGCCGTCTTGCTGGCGATCCTTCAACGTTCTGTGTTCGGCGTCCTCACGTGCGCCCTGCACTCTGCACTCTGCGCCTTGCACTCTGCGCCTTTGCGCTTTGCCCTCTGCGCTTTGCCCTCTGCGCTTTGCCCTCTGCGCTTTGCCCTCTGCGCTTTGCCCTCTGCGCTTTGCCCTCTGCGCTTTGCCCTCTGCGCTTTGCCCTCTGCGCTTTGCCCTCTGCGCTTTGCCCTCTGCGCTTTGCCCTCTGCGCTTTGCCCTCTGCACTTTGCACTTTGTACTTTCGCGATTACACTACCCCTATGCCATTACCACCACTTTTGATCTTCGACATGGACGGCGTTCTGGTGGACGTCCGTTCTTCCTATCGCGCCGTCGTGATCCAAACCGTGCAATTTTACCTGGGCGACTGCCTGGGCCTGAACTTGCCGCCGGGTCTGGTGACGCCGGCCCTGGTTGAAACCTGCAAGCTGATGGGCGGCTTCAACAACGATTGGGACTTGACCGCCGGCCTCATTGGCTACTTTCTGGCGCAACTGCCGCCGCTGGCCGAGCCGCCTGCACCCCTGCCTGACCTGGACGCCATCCTGGCCCATCTGGCGCAAATCCCGATTCCAGTCAACGCCGCCGCACATCTGCAAGCAGCCGCTGACCGCCTCGATTCCCTGACTGGCCCGGTGCGCCAGGCCGGCGGCGGACTGCCTGGCCTGCGCCAGGTCATGGGCGCCCGCAATCAACACCTGGTGTTCTACGCCGGCGACCTGACGACAACCAACCTCGTCCTGCGCCTGTTCCAGGAAATTTATTTCGGCCCGACGCTGTTCACACACTTTTTTGCGGTCGCGCCCCGTTTCCGACGCACAGCCGGTCTGGTTGAGACGGAAACGCCGCTGGTCAGCCCCGCGACGCTGGCCGCGCTGGCGCGCGATCATCGCCTGGGCATTGCCACCGGCCGTCCGCGTGCCGAAGCCGCCTACGCGCTGCACCGGCTGGGTCTGGCCTCTTTCTTCGAGGTCTGCGTCACGCATGACGATGTGGTTGCGGCCGAGGCGGCCGCCGCGGCCGCCGGCGCGCCCGCTCGCCTGGGCAAACCGTCCCCCTGGCCGCTGCTCGCTGCCAGCGCGCAACTCGATCCCGGCGGTTCCCTGGCGGCCGCTTACCTGGGCGATACGCCGGACGACATGCTGGCCGCACAACGTGCGCGCAAGGAACGCTCTTTCCTCGCCATCGGCATCAGCGTCACGGGTGGCGAGGCCCTGGCCGCCCACCTGCTGGCGGCCGGCGCAGATTTCACCGTGCGCTCGGTGGACGACCTGCGAACCGGCGCGACAATCGTTCCCGTAGGTCCGGCCTCCTGGCCGGACGACGTTGGACGAGAGAAGCAAACTCTGCCGCCGACAGCGCCGTCACCGTAACGCCAGCCTCCGGCTTGCATCGTTGGCGCCATGCGCCGGGACCGTCAAACGCCGGCCAGCGCGGCCAGCAGCGCGTCAGTGTCCGCGGGCCGACCGGCGCTGACGCGGATGCAGTTCTCCAGGCCTGGCTTGGCATAGTGGCGCACCAGCACGCCCGCCTGCGCCAACGCCAGTTTGAGCGCCGTGGCCTCACGACCCTGCACCCGGCACAGCACGAAATTGGCCTGACTGGGGTAGGGCTGCAAGAAGGGGAAGCGCGCCAGTTCCACCTGCAAGCGCTGACGCTCTGCAATCAGCGCGGCGATGGTCGGCGCGAGGTCGGCCCGGTGCGCCAGCGCGGCCAGCCCGGCCACGGTGGCGGCCACATTGACGTTGTAGGGCTGCTTGAATTTCCACAGGTGGCGCAGGATCCAGACCGGAAAAATGCCATAGCCCAGGCGCAGCCCCGCGATGCCGGCCCATTTGCTGAAGGTGCGCAGGACCACCAGGTTGTCATGGCCGGCCACCCATGAGACCGCCGAGTGCTCCAGCCCGGCAAATTCAATGTAGGCCTCATCCAGGATCACAATCAGCGGCAGGCGCAGCAGGCGGCGCAGATCGGCCGGATCAAGCAGGCTGCCGTCCGGGTTGTTGGGGCTGGTCAGGAAGAGCAGTTTGACGCCCTGGCCGGCCGCGGCCTGTTCGATGCCCGCCACATCCAGGCTGAAGTCGGGCCGGCGCCACACCTCCACCACGCGGCCGCTGCTGAGCTGCGCATCGAAACTGTACATGCCGAAGGTGGGCGGGCAGTTGATGATCGCGTCGCCGGGGCGCAGAAAAATGCGGCACAGGTAGTCCAGCAGCTCATCCGCGCCATGCCCAGCCAGGATCATCTCGGCCGGCGCGCCCACATACGCGCTCAGCGCCGCGCGCAGGTGACGCTGCTCCGGATCCGGGTAGATGTGGTAGAACGGAAAGGCCGTCAACGCCTCGCGCACAGCCGGCGCGGGGCCATACGGGTTTTCGTTGGCGTCCAGCTTGACGATCTCCTCGGGCCGGCGGCCCAACTGCTCGCTCAGCACCTCGAAGGGCAGGATGGGCGTGTACTCCTCAAGTCCCGCCACATCGGGCCGCAGCAGGTGCTCGAAGCTGTGCGCAGCCTGGCCAGGGCGCGAGCCGGACGGTTGAGTAATTTCCATGCTTCTCTCCGCGTCACGGCGCCGGCTCAGAACGCAGCCGTTGAATCGTCATCCAGGCGCAGTTCCATCGTGGTGCGCGTGGCGTGCGGCTGGAATCCGTTACGCTCGTACAGCGCACGGGCCTGGGCGTTGTGGTGTTCCACTTCGAGCTGAAGCGCCACGCCGCGATGAAAGCGCGCCCGGTCGCTGATGAAATCGAGCGTTGTGCTGCCCCAGCCCCGCCCGCGGTGCGAAGGCCGCAGATAAAGCTCATCAATCAGGAGGAAGGGGCCGCCCAACTCCACCGTGAAACCCCAGGTCAGGATGGTGTAGCCAACGACGGTCTCGCCGTCCCGAATCAGCCAGACTTCGCCCCAGCGCTCAGGCTCCTCAAGCAGCATCTCGATGGCGCGCTGACGGTCGGCCAGCGGGAAGGCGGTCAAACCATCTTCGGCGAAGAGCGCCTGGTTGAGCGTCAGCAGCAGCGCCGCGTCGGGCGGATCCGCGGGTACGTAATTCGGATAATCCATCATCAGTCTCCCTTCATGCGTTGCCTGGCCGCGGCCGCGTGTGCGCTCAGCCCTTCCGCCTCGGCCAGTATGGCTGCGGCCGCGCTCAGCCGTTGACCGGCCGGCAACGACAGCCCGATCAGGCTGATGCGCTTGACGAAATCGGCCACGCTCAGCGGCGAGGCGAAGCGGGCGGAGCCTTCCGTGGGCATGATGTGGCTAGGCCCGGCCACGTAATCGCCCAGCACTTCGAACGAGCCTTCACCCAGGAAAATGCCGCCCGCGTGGCGCACCTGGCCTACCAGCGCCCATGGATCGGCCACCAGCAGGCAAAGGTGCTCCGGCGCGTACGCGTTCGCCAACTCCACGGCCTGCGCCAGGCTGGCGGTGATGACGATGCCGCCGCGGTCGCTGAGCGATTGCGCGATGATGTCGGCCCGGCTCAGATCTTCGAGTTGGCGACCAATTTCGATCTGCACCTGGCTGGCCAGTTCCACCGACGGGGTCAGCAGGATGGCCGAGGCCAGCACATCATGTTCGGCCTGCGCCAGCAGATCGGCCGCGACCAGCGCAGGGCGCGCGTGGGCGTCGGCAATGACCATCGTCTCCGTGGGACCGGGGATACCGTCAATGCCCACCGCGCCGTAGACCTGGCGCTTGGCCAGGGTGACGAACAGCCCGCCGGGGCCGACGATCTTGTCCACCGCCTTCAGGGTGGCGCCGCCGTAGGCCAGCAGGCCGATGGCCTGCGCGCCGCCCACGGCCCACAGCTCATCCACGCCGGCCAGCGCGGCCGCGGCCAGGATCACGTCGGGCACGCGGCCGCTGGCGCGGTCGGGCGGAGTGACGGCGACGATGCGCGTCACGCCGGCCACGCGCGCGGGCACGGCCGCCATCAACAGCGACGAGGGCAGCGGCGCGGTGCCGCCTGGCACATAGACGCCCACCGCGTCGAGCGGCCGCACGAGTTGGCCCAGGACGCCATCCGCGCCCGCGTCCACCCAGGAATCCATCGGTTGTTTGCGGTGAAAGGCTTCGATCCGTTCTTTTGCCAGTTGCAGCGCCTCGACCAGGGCGGCCGGCAGGCGTGCCAGGGCGGCTTGCTGCTCCGCCCGGCTCACCGTCAACGACGCCAGGGTAACGCCGTCAATGCGCTGCGTCCATTCCAGCGCGGCCGTCTCGCCGCGGCGACGCACATCGCTCAAGACACGGGCCACGGCCGCCGCGGGCGTCAGCTCCTCGCCAAAGCGCCGCCGGATGCCGGCGCGCACGACATCGGGCACTTCCTGGTCATCCCAGGCCGCCCGCCGCAGCACCGTCTGTCGGGCCTGCCCAATGTCGGTAATGATTGGAATGAGTGATCTTGTCATGGTTCCGCTAGGTTTTTCAGTGTTTTGTTTCTTCGTCCAACGGCGGATGCCAGCCGGCAAGTTTCCACTGACGGCGTGCAGGTACAATGAACTCGTTGTTCAGGCGTAGGGCTTCGACAGTTGCACGGCCAGTTGCGCTTGTACCGACAATGTACAGGCCGTCATCGCTCCAGGCAAAATGGTCATGCCATGATTGTGTACGCGGGTTGAAAAGCGCAATGATGGCGCCTGTTGCCGGATCAGCACCGGTTACCTGCGCTCCCTTGTAGCTGTTGCACCAGGCACATGAGAGCCAAAGGTTTGCTTCGTCAGACGTACCGCCTTGAGATTGAGCGATAATATGTTCGATATGCATTTGCGCGCCGCTGAGCAATTGAGAAGTCAGACAATAGCCACAACGATACTTGGCTGTGGACATGACGCGGCGGCGCAGAGTTTTCGGAATATGCGCCATGTTAGATTATTGGTTGACCAATAGCGGGCGCCCGCCGCGCAGACTCAAGAGCGCGTAGGCGCGTGCTTTGCGCAGGGTGTAGCGGCCGTATTCCTGGCGTAATGCATCGAGTTCTGCCTGATTTGCGGGACTCAGCGGGTGCTCAGCCTGTGGAGCAGACAGTTCTTTCAGGCGTGCGGCCTGCTCCATCGGCAGCGATTGATGAGCAATCTGCCACAAGGTCTGATCGCTTAGCCAGGTCATTCGCGCCAATTCGGTTTGTATAGAGACCGGTGCATCATCGGTGTCTGGAAGAGTGACGGCCAGCATCGAAGCCAGAATCTCCTCAACCGGCGCTTGCAACATGGAGGCCGCTTGCGTCGCCCGGCGCATGACGGCGTCTGACAGATGCAGAGTGATAGCATGGCGAGTGATAGAATGGGTAGTGATAGATTGAACGGTCATGGTTTCACCTCAACCAGGTTGTTTACCTTATCTCATGAGTGAATTATAGCACCGCATGGCAAATTTCGTGTCAAAGGTCCGTCGGTTGGATCGCGCTGCGCAGGCGTTCGAGCAGGTCGGTCATGCTGGTGGCTTTGAGACGATAGCTGGCGCGGTTGGCGATGAGGCAGGCCTGCGATTCCAGGATGGTGCGCAGTTCCACCAGGCCGTGCGCGCGCAGGGTGTTGCCGGTTTCCACCAGGTCAACGATCAGGTCGGCCAATCCCACCACCGGCGCCAGCTCCACGGACCCGCTCAGGGCGATGATCTCGGCCGAAATGCCGCGCCCCTGGAAATAGGCGCGTGCCAGGTTGGGGTACTTGGTGGCGACGCGTGGATTCGACTCCAGGCGCAGCGGTCGCGAGGGGCGCTCGGCCCAACCGGCCACCACCAGCCGGCAATGACCGAAGGGCAGGCGCAGCGGCTCGTAGACATCGCGGCCGCTCTCAGCCAGCACATCCTCGCCGACCACGCCCAGGTCGGCCACGCCATACTCGACATAAATCGGAACATCGCCTGGCTTGGCCAGCAGGTAGCTGACGCGGCCAGCCGCGCCCGCAATGATCAGGCGCCGGGCCGCATCATCATCGTTCGGATCGGCGGCGTCGCGACCATAGCCGATCTGCGCCAGCAGGGCCAGGGCCTGCTGCTGCATGCGCCCTTTGGGTAGGGCAATGGTCAACTGCCGTGCGTCGAAGGTGGAAGTTGGCAGCGCCATACCCTGGCTGTTGGCACGCGGTCCGTCGCCGATCATCATAGCGCCTCCGGTGGTGCGGCCAAGAAGTCGGCGAGCGCCCAGGCCTGTGCGCTGTTGGCGGTCAGGAGATGGATGCCCTCTTCATGTAGCCAGAGCAGGCGGGGAATGGCGTGCTGCTGCGCCAGCGTGCGCAGCGCATCTTCGCTGCGGCCGAGCACATCCACATCCACGACCTGACCCGCGGCGCGCCGCGCGGCTATCCAGCCTTGCAGTGCGGTCACGTCCGCGGCAGGTGCGACGCCCATCAGCCAATCGGGCGTCAGGGAGTGTGCGGGCGCCTGCTGTTGACGGGCAATGCGCAGCACGCGGTCCACGACCAGGGCGCTGCCAACTGCCGGCAGCGCAGGGCCGAAATGTCCGATCAAGTTGTCATAGCGCCCGCCGCTGCAAATGGCCGCGCCGCTGCCCGGCGCGAAGCCTTCGAAGGTGATGCCGGTGTAGTAGGCCATGCCCCGGATCTCGCCCAGATCCAGGCTGATGTGAGGCGCCAATCCGGCCGCGGCCAGGCGCGCATAGATGGCCTGCAGATGATGAACCGCGGCCGCCATGTCAGTGGTCAGGCAAATTTCCAGGGCTTGGGCGCAGACCCCGGCGCCGCCGGTCAGGCGCGGCAGGGTCTGCAGAGCACGGCGCGCCGGCAAGGTCAGCGGCAGCGTGGGCAGGAGGGCCGCCAGATCACCCTGGCGCTTGCGGTCAATGGCCTCGCTCAGCGTCAGGGTGGCCTCTGGCGTCAGCTTGAGCGCGGCCAACAGGCTGTGATAGAACCCAATGTGGCCGATCGTCAGTTGGAAGTCGGTCAGGCCGGCGGCGCGCAGCGCGGCGATGGTCAGGCTGAGGACTTCGACATCGGCCGCGACCGTGCTGGCGCCGATCAGCTCACAGCCGGCCTGGCTGAACTCACGGCGGCGGCCGGCCTGCGGTTCTTCGTAGCGAAAGACATTGCCGATGTAGAACAGGCGCAGCGGGAGCGGTTCCGCGTACAGCTTGGTGCCGACGGCGCGCGCGGTGGGGATGGTGAGATCAGGGCGCAGGGCCAGGGTCTGGCCGTCCCGATCTACGAAGCGGATCATGGTGTTCGCCAACTGGCTGCCGGCCGGCCCGGCAACGACCTCGGCATATTCGAGCGTCGGTGGAATGATCTCGCTGTAGGCCCAACCGGCGAAGGTTTGGCGCAGCCGCGTTTCCAGGGCGCGCTGGTGTGCGGCATCCTCAAGGAAAAGATCGCCCACTCCGTAGGGTATCTGGCCTGGTATCAACACAGCCTCGCTTTGACAATAAAAAAGACTAGTTCAGCGAACTAGTCTTGAGGACAGGCGCCAGCGGGCGCGGTTACGGCTGAACCTGTCCGGGTTTGCGATGATGATGGTCGTCGCCACGAAAGGTGTACGGTCGTCCAACAGCTACTTGCAAGGTCATCATGAACGGCAGTTTAGCATAGGCCCATCCAAAAGTCAAAGCAATCACAAGCTCAGAGCCGATCCCAATAGCCCGCAGCATTGGGCCGCATGCCAGCCAGGACGCCCGCGAGGGGTCAAGCTATCTTTTTGGGATAGGTTCCCAGATTTCAGCATACTTGACAAACTTCTCCATCCGCAGTATGATCTTGGGCAGGAGCTTGATATGAAAATAGCGGACGATCTCATGATCAACACTTCAACCCCTTTCCTCCGCTCTCCCAATTCACCCATCCTCGCGTCCGGTAGATAATCTCTCAAGATGGATCGTATGCAAATTACCAGATGGTTTTGCTTGGGCTGCCTTCTCTTGTCATTGACGAGTTGTGTTCGTGTGACAGAGAACCCAGCTGAGAAGAGTGTTGACGCCAACACCGATTATCGTACCGACACCACGGGGCTGCGCGATGTGCGCGTGGCTGCCATCGAGTTCGATTCCAAAAAGGCCGTCCTGAACGATGGTCGTCTCGGACTGCTGGTGGTCATCGAAAATCGCGGCGATGCGCCGGAGTATGATGTGCCCGTGCGTGTCATCCTCAGTGATGATGCCGATTCTGTGGTGCTGGATCATACTGAATATGCGTCGGTGATTGCCGGGCGTGAAACGGCCATTATTCGCTTCGAAGGCAACCTGGCTGGCGCGCTCAGATCACGCTATCAATTGCGCGTCGAAGTGGGTTGCGTGGCCGATGAAACGAACACATTGAATAATGTCCGCGTCTACGACGTGGCTGTCAATGAGCCGTAGGTTGTCCCCCCGCTAAACAAGTCTATATTTCCTTGAGGCACGAGGGCACCGACGGGTGGCCGATGTAAATTCGACACCGAGGTGCTCTTTTTGCGCCCGGCCATCACGCAACCCAGGGATTGAAAGTGAATGAGATGGCGCGTTTTGCCGGGAAAACGCGCAAAAGCACGGGACGCACCGTTTTCACGAACCCGAAGGTTGGTCATGCGGCGATTTAGCAGCCATCTCAAAGAGAGTCGCAAGATGCAGAAGGGCCGCACGGTCAGTCAGAGCCGTTTGCTACCTTGTCTGATCAGCCTGCTGGCTTTGCTGTCGGTGGCCGCCGGTCCACCGGTGCAGCGTGATGGCAGTCGTTCGCCGCTGCGGCTGTACCCGCACCAGGTTTCCAGCATACGCCAGGCTGCCCAATGGCCGGTTGTGCAGGCGCAGTCTGCGCTGGTGGCCGACGTGGATACGAACCAGGTGCTGATGGCAAAACAGGCCGATGTGCCACGCCCCATGGCCAGCACGACCAAAATTATGACCGCGCTGTTGGCGTTGGAGCGCGGCGACTTGGATCGCGTGGCAACCGTGCCCGCGGCAGCCCTGACCGTGGGCGGCAGCTCGATGTACCTGCAGGCCGGCGAAACCCTCACGGTCGAAGACCTGCTGTATGGGCTGCTGTTGGTTTCGGCCAATGACGCGGCGGTGACAATTGCCCTGGACATCGCCGGCAGTGAGGATGCGTTCGTTGCGCTGATGAATCGCCGGGCGTCCGAATTGGGACTGACGCAGACTCATTTCATGAATGCGCACGGTCTCGATGCGCCAGGCCATTACGCCAGCGCGCGTGATCTGTACCAGCTCACAGTCAGCGCGCTGCGCTATCCTGTGTTTGCGCGCATCGTCGCCACGGTCAACCACAACGCCGGCGGCTATGCGCTGACCAATATCAACGAGCTGTTGACCCTGGACGCCCATGCGGATGGGGTCAAGACCGGCACGACCGACGAGGCCGGCGAGTGTCTGATCGGGTCGGTGAATCAGGACGGCCATCGCACGATTGTGGTGATTCTGGGCAGCACGCAGCGCTACGCGGATGCCAACGATCTGCTGGCGCATTACCGGTCGTTTTATGGCTGGATGACGTTGAGCGTGCCAGACAGCGCGCTCAACCGGGCACGCGACCGCGCGGGCGAATGGCGTTTCCTGACCACTGGGCCAGCGTCCACGGTTTTCATCCCGCGCTGGCAGCGTCCCTGGGTGCAGCCGCTGCGCGAACGCCTGTCTGATGACAATGATCAGGCGGGCGCTCCGGCCGGCGTGGTTCATTTCCTGCAAGGTGATCAGGACCTGGGCACGCAGCCGCTGCTGTGGGGCGCGTACTGACGAGCGGGAAGTTCGCTGTTGGAGAGCGGGGAGATCGTAGCGGGGGAGATCGTAGGGAGGAGATTGTAATGGAAGAGCGTCTGCAGAAAATCATGGCACATGCGGGGGTTGCCTCACGCCGAGCGTGCGAAGAGATAATCGTGGATGGCCGCGTGAAGGTCAATGGCAAGGTCGTCACCGAACTGGGCACACGGGTGGATCCGGACAAAGATACGGTGCTGCTCGATGGGCACCCGCTGACCGGCTCCGAGGCGTTGCGCTACATCGTGCTCTACAAACCGGCCGGCTATCTTTCGGATACGGAGAGCACCGACGGCCGCCCGTGTCTGGTTGACCTGGTCAAAGTGCCTCAGCGCCTCTATCCGGTGGGGCGCCTCGATTTCGACAGCGAGGGCCTGATGCTGCTGACCAACGATGGCAATCTGGCCCACCGGCTCACCCATCCGCGCTACGAGCATCCGAAAGAATACCTGGTGCTGGTCGAGGGAAAGCCTGGCCCCATTGCCTTGCGCAAGCTGCGTCAGGGCATCGAACTGAGCGGCGGCAAGACCGCACCGGCCGAGGCGGAGATTGTTGATGGCCCGCCGCCTTACTTAGCGCGATCAAGCGATGCCCGCTCACAGCCCACCAGTTGGTTGCGCATGGTGCTGCGCGAAGGGCGCAAGCGCGAAATTCGCCACATGACCGCGGTCGTTGGTCACCCCGTCCTACGCCTGATCCGGGTGGGTCTGGGGCCGCTGCGCCTGGTACACCTCGAAGCCGGCGCGTGGCGTGATGCCACCCTGACCGAACTACGCCACCTGCGCCGCGTGCTGCAAGATAAACCGGCTGCGCACGGCACGCACTTGGCGGTCGTTCCTGGCCGCAGTCAACGCAGCGGTCCCCGTCGCGCACAGCCGGCGCCCCGCCCTGCCCACGGACGCCCGCCCCGCCGCCCGGCGCCGGATCGCACTGACCTCAGCGCGGATGCCGCCGATGCACCGCGGCGTGACGCCAGCGCGGATGCCGCGCGCCCGCCGCGCCACACCGAGGGCGCCGAGGCCGCGGATGCACCGCGCCGTGACGCCAGCGCCCGCCCAGGGCGCCGTGCGGATGCCACCCGCCGGCCGCGCCGTTCAGATACCGCCCGTCCGCCGCAGCGCACCGAGATCGCCGAGGCCGCGGATGCACCCCGCCGTGACGCCAGCGCCCGCCCAGGGCGCCCTGCGAATGCCGCCGCCGTTCAGATACCGCGCGTCCGCCCCGCCGCGCCGAGGGCGCGGATGCCGCGGATGCACCCCGCCGTGACGCCAGCGCCCGCCCAGTTCGCCGCGGCGGCTCAGCCCGCCCACCGCACGCCGACCGCGCCGCGGCCCCTGGTCAAGCGGACAGCCGCGGCCCTGGCCGGCGTGATTCTGGCGGCCGTTCGCCCTATCCGGGTAGCGACAGCCGGCCGCGCCGGGCGCGCCCCTTGTCCGCGGGAGGCCGCATCGCGCGCGTGCGCCGCAAGAGATCAACCTGATGAACGTTGGCGCCCCGCAGCCCTCTGCTGCCCTTCCCGCGACCATTGCCATTGACGGCCCGGCCGCCTCGGGCAAGAGCACCATTGGTCATGCCCTGGCCCAGCGCCTGGGCTATCTCTATTTCGATACCGGCGTGGTCTACCGCGCGGTGACCTGGCTGGCGCTAACCCGCGGGGTGCCTATCAGCGATGAGGTCGCCGTCGCGCAGTTGGCCCTGACGGTGCCTATTGATGTGGTCGCGCCGGCAGATGCATGCGATGGCCGACTGGCTACGGTCCTGGCCGGGGGCGAAGATGTCACCTGGGCCGTGCGCCAGCCGCAGGTGGACGCCAATGTCTCGGTGGTCTCTGCGTATCCGCGTGTGCGCGATGCCCTGAAGATGCATCAGCGGCGCATCGGCCATGCCGGCCGCGTGGTCATGGTGGGCCGTGACATCGGCACAGTCATCATGCCGGACGCTGATCTGAAAATCTACCTGGACGCGTCCCCAGCGGAGCGGGCACGACGCCGCTGTGAAGAAGGCCGTGAGCGCGGCCTGCCGGTGAGCTACGAGGAGATTCTGGCCGCGATGCGCCGGCGCGACGCCTTCGACAGCGGACGCCGCACGGCCCCGCTGCGCGCCGCGCCAGACGCCCAGGTTGTGGACTCGACTGATCTGTCGGCGCCCGAAGTCCTGCAGCAGATCATGGGCCTGATTGTCGCCTGGCAGGAGGCGAGGGACTGATGCCGCAGGAAGCTGCCGCGTTGCCGGCCATGACTTGGAGCCGGCGCCTGCAACGGCGCTTCTTGATTCTCCTCGCGCGCCTGGCCGCCTTCTTCTTGCTGCGCTTGACGGTGCGCGGGCAGGAGAATTTGCCCAGCAGCGGGCCGCTGATCGTGGTAATCAATCATTTTGGTTGGATCGAGCCGGCGCTGGCGCCGGTCTTTCTGCCTTACGACGTGGAATTCCTGGCCGCACACAACATGTTCGAGCATCCGTGGGTGGGCTGGATTGTGCGCGGCTACGCGGGCATCCCCGTACATCGTGGGGAGGTGGACCGCAAGGCGCTGCGCATGGCAGCGGCCGTGCTGGCAAAGGGCGGCGTGCTGGCGATTTTTCCCGAAGGCGGGGTGCAGAGCCGCAGCTTTCGCTCCGCGCTGATCCGGCCGCGTCCGGGCACGGCGTTCCTGGCTGCGCAGCAGGCCGTGCCCATTCTGCCGATGGCCTTCTCCGGCAGCGGTCAGGAGGTCTTCGGCTGCTGGAAGCGCCTGCGCCGCGCGCCCGTCACGCTGACCATCGGCCGGCCCTTTGGCCCGTTGACGATCACCGGCCACGGCGCGGCCCGGCGCCAGGCCCTGGACGACGCCAGCGACCTCATCATGGAACACCTGGCCGCTCTGCTCCCGCCCAACGAGCGGGGGCCGTTTCCGTGTTGATCCGTGTTGATCCGTATCCCTTGAAAGAAGAATGCGAGCATTTTTTGCCAAGAATTTCACGAATTGGTTGCTATCATGCGGATAGGAGATGAGGATGAATCAAGACTATCGCTATCTGGCCGTTGCGGACCCCAGGAAACCGCGTTGGGGCCGGCGCCTGGTGCAACCCATTCTCTACGCGGTGGTGCGCACCCTGAGCCGCACCACCATCGAGGGGCTGGACAACCTGCCGGCGCAGGGGCCGGTCATTCTCATTTTCAACCACATCCACGCCATTGACCCGTTCGTGACGGTGGCGCTGCTGCCGCGCTATGGCGTGCCGATTTCCAAGATCGAAAACTACGACATTCCGCTCTTTGGCGCGCTGATCCGCTGGTTTGGGGTCATTCCGATCCGTCGCGGGGAGGTTGACGTGCGGGCCATCAAGGCGTGCGAGGCGGTGCTGGCGGCCGGTCATGTGCTGCTGATGGCGCCGGAGGGGACGCGCAGCAGGGATGCCAGCCTGCAGGTGGGCAAGGAGGGGTTGGCCTTCGTGGCGCGCAAGAGCGATCCGGTCATCGTGCCGGTGGCAATCACCGGCTCCACCGCGCTGACCGCGTCCTTCAAGCGCCTGCGGCCCGTTCCTGTGCATCTGCGCTACGGAACGCCGTTTCGTTTTCGCTGGCCCGAAGGCAAACTGACGCGTGAGCATCTGCGGCTGCAGACCGACGCCGCCATGAGCCGCGTGGCCGGTCTGCTGCCGCCGGAGATGCGCGGGGTCTATCGCGATCCGCAGCCAGAATGGGAGACGTGGCTGCGGCTCGCGGCATAGATCGGTGCGAGTTTTTTGGACAGGATTGACAGGATGAACAGGATTTGCAATTGCTGGTTAAGCCTGCTTGTCGGGGGTGCGGCGTCCGATGCGTGGGGCGCGCGGCTCGGTGCCGTTGAGCAGGCGTTTGATGTTGGGACGCAGCGCCAGGACGACGAGCAGCGCGGCGGCGATGCCATACCAGACGTAGACCCACGAGGTCAGCCCGGCGGCCGCGCGCAGGGCAAAGGTGATGGGAATCACAGCGGCAATCACCAGTGAGGTGACGGAAGCGTAACCGACGACGAAGACGCCAAGCGGCACCATGGGCACCAACCATAGGGCCGAGAGCGGCCAGAACACCATACAGGCGCCGATGTTGGGCGAGGTACCGGCGCCGCCCTTGAAGCCCATGAAGAGCGACCAGTTGTGACCGGCCACGGCGCCCAGGCCGGCGATGGCTTCGATCTCCGGTACGCCGCCGCTGAGCAGCCGCACGATAGCAACGGCCGCCAGGCCCTTGAGCATATCGCCGATGGCTGTTATGACACCGGCGCCCAAACCACCAGCGCGCATGGCATTGGTGCCGCCGGTGCGTCCACTGCCCACGGTACGCACATCCACTCCACGCATGGCTCGCACCACCAGGTATCCCACGGGAATCGAGCCAAGCAGATAGCCAATCACGGCTGCCGCTGCCACCATCGTTGCTGACATTGAATTCTTCCATCCTTGATTTTACTGTACTACCACAGCATAACACCGTTTGCCCAAGTGAGTTGCGGCGTCAGAATTCCTTCTCATATCCCGCCAGCGTCAGCTCTGCCGTGCGCTGCCAGGTGAATTGACGGGCACGCGCCAGGCCGGTCTGTTGCAACGTGGTGCGCAGGGCGCCGTCGGTCAGCAGGCGCCGCAAAACGGCCGCCATCTCATCGCTGTCAGCCGGATCGAACAGGACACCGGCATCGCCGCCCACCACCTCCGGCAGGCTTGAGGTGTTACTGCACGCCACCGCCACCCCACAGGCCATCGCCTCGATCACCGGTAGGCCATAGCCTTCGTAGAGCGAGGGCAGGATGAACACCTCTGCGCCGCTGTACAGGACCGGCAGATCGGCCTCGCTGACCGCGCCCAACACCAGGATGTCGTTTTGCAGACCCGCCTGGGCAATGGCGGCGCGGATGCCGACGTAGCGCGGGTCTTCACGACCGGCCAGCACCAGGCTCACCCCGGCGGCCGCAGAAGGCGCCGCTTCCTGCGCCTTGAGTTTGGCCCAGGCCTCCACCAGGCGCAGCAGGTTCTTGTGCGGCTTGTTGGCGCCCAGGAAAAGCACGTAGCGCGGGGGCAGGCCCAGGCGCCGGCGCAGGGCGTGGATGGCGTCCGCAGATGCGGGCCGGAAGCGGCCATCGGCCGCGGCCGGCGTGACGGTGATGCGGCCGGGATCAACGCCGTACACGCGCTGCAAATCGGCCGCGGCCGAGGTTGACAGGGTCAGGATGTGCGCCGCGCGGGCCAGGGCCAGGCGGGTGGTGATCTCAAAGACGACGCGGTGAAGCGCGGAGGGCAGGTAGGCCGGGTACAGGTGGGAGATGATGTCGTAGATCGTGACGATCGCCCGGCGCCGGCTGAGATAGGGGAAGATGTAGTAGGGAAGTGAACCAGGTCGCCGGGCGGCAGGTCGCGGGGCAGGGTGATCTGCTCCTGCGGGGAGAAGATGGCCTGCGAAACGGCGTGCAGGGTCACGTTGGGCCGGCGCGCCAGGCCGGTCACGTCGAAGCGGGTGTTCGCCCCCTGGGCCTGCGTCAGCAAAGTGAAGCGCCAGGTGGGCGCGGCCTCAACCAGGGCCTGGGCCAGGTGAAAGGTGTAGCGGCCGATGCCCGGAAAATGGTCCTGCACGGTGCGCAGATCGAGCACGATGATAGGCGTTGTCGTGGTCATGGGATCCATCCTGTCAGGCATCGACGGCCGGCAGCAGGCGCAGCAGCAGCGCCAGGGCCAGGCGGTCGAGCGGGCCGTAATGCCGTTGGTAGAAGGTGCGCAGAGAGGCGTAGTAGGCCGCGGGCGCGCGGCGGTTCTGCTTGAGCGACTGCCCACCCAGGTGAACCACGCGGCTGGCCGGTTCGCGCCACACCTCCCAACCGGCCTGACGGCTGCGCAGGCACCAGTCGTTGTCCTCGAAATACATGAACATCGCCTCGTCCAGGCCGCCGATCTGGCTGAAGACCGCGCGCCGCGCCAGCAGGCACGCGCCGCTGACCCAGTCCACGCGCGCGGCCTGCGCTGCGCCCCAATCGTGCAGCGGCCCCGCGTGCAGCAGACGCCTGAGGTTGCGGCGCAGCAGGTAGGCCACCGTGGGATCGCCGCCGAAGCTGTAGGGCTGCGGCGCGCCGTCCGCCAGAACCAGCGCAGGGCCGACGATGCCGGCCGCCGGATGCGCGTGCAGGAATTGCACCAGCGCTGCCAGCGATCCCGTATCCGGTTCGGTGTCCGGGTTGAGCAGGAGCAAGAAGTCGCCCTGCGCCCGCGCCAGCCCCTGGTTGTTCGCTTTCGCATAGCCAGGATTGCTATCGTTGTAGAGATAGGTCACGGCCGGAAACGCGGCGCGCACGGCCTGCTGGCTGCCGTCGCCGGACGCGTTGTCCACCACGATCGTTTCCCACGTCAGCCCAGCGCACGCGGTCGCCAGCCGCTCCAGCGTGCGCAGCAGCAGCGGCCCGACATTCCAGGTGACGATGATCACCGACAGCGTTGGTTGTTGCATCATTCGCTTCTTTCTTCCCCCCTTCTCCTCTCCGCCCCGCGGAGAGGAGAAGGGGCCGGGGGTTGAGGTGAGGCTCCCCTACCCTTCTCTTCAGCCGGTGGCTCCCCTACCCTTCTTCAGCACATCCCTGAACACCGCCGCCAACTGCCCGGTCAACTGGCGGCGCTCAAACCGCAGCTGCGCGGCGGCAAACCCCGGCCACACCGCGCCGGCCTGCTGACGGGCCGCGAGTTCGTGTAGCGTGCGTTGGATGGCGGCTGCATCATCAGGCGCCACGGTGAGACCCAGGCCGTACTGCGTCACGATGGCGGCCGCGGCGTTGTCCGCGGCCAGGGCCAGGATGGGGACGCCCGCGCCGATGTAGTCGAACAGCTTGAGCGTGGCGACGCTGCGCTGGCCGGGCGCGGTGATGAGCAGCAGCCCGTCCGCGTCGAGCTGCGCCTGGTGCGCCTCACGCCGCGGCACGGCCGGCCGGAAGCTGACGACGCCCGTCAGGCCGTGGCTGGCCGCGGCCGCCTGTTCAGCCGGGCTGGTGTCGCCGATCACGATCACCTGCAGCGGGATGGCCGGCTGCGCATGCACGAACTGCGCCAGGCCCGCAAAGAAGGCCGCGGCCGAGGTGCCCTGGCGACTGGCGGAGAGCGCGCCGGTGTAGACCAGGCGAAAGACGCCGTCCGCCTGGCGTTGGCGCTGCAGACCCTGGAACTCGGCCGCGTCGAAGCCGTTGGTGATGGTGTGGATGCGCCCGGCCGCGGCCGGGTAGCGCGTCCGCAGGTCATCGGCAATGGGGCCGGTGGCAGTGACGATGGCCTGCGCAGATGCGATCACGCCGGCTTCCAGGCGATGCTCGACCGCCCGTCGCCAGGCGGCCTGGCGCACGGCCGGGTTGGGCGGCTCGAACAGCCAGCCGTCGCGCAGGTCGGCCACCCAGGGCAGGTGATGGCGGTGCGCCAACCGCCGGGCGATCAGATGCGCCGTTTCGGGCGGCGATGTGCTGAAGATGAGCGCCGGGCGCTGCTGTGCGATCACGCGGCTGCCCAGGCGCACGGCCGGCAGCAGCCAGCCCAGCTTGGTGTCGGGCGTCATGATCTGGTCGCGCAGCCGGCCGAGCAGGCTCTGACTGCTCAGCGTCGCCACGCGGAACTGCGCCTCCTGCGCCACGTCCGCGGCGGCCCGCCCGCGCAGGCCGCTGAACAGCGTATGCACCAGGTCATGGGCGCGGAAAACCCCCTGCGCCGCGTCCGTTGCCTGCCCGCCATAACGCCCCGTGGTCAGAATCAGCGGCCGGAAGCCAAACGCTGGCAAGTAATGGGCGAACTTCACGATCCGCTCCGCCCCGGCCGATAAAATCGGCGGGTAATCATGCACCACGATCAAAACCGGTTGCATTCCCTACTCCATAAACCGCCGCAGCCACAGTTCGGTGTTGAACCAGCGCCACAGGAGCAGGCGATGGTCGGCCTGGCCGCTCTGATGCTCCTGAAAAACCTGGTCAACGACGGCCGCGTTCCAGTAGGGGCGCTGGCGGAAGCGGGCGCTGGCGAAGATCTCGGTCATGAGCGGCCGCAGCGTCGTGCGGAACCAGGCCGCCTCCGGGGTGCCAAAGGCCATCTTATCCTGGCGCTGCGTAATCGCGGGCGGCAGCACATCGGCCAACGCCCGGCGCAGCAGCCATTTGGTCTCGCCGTCGCGCAGCATGAAGCGGGCCGGCAGCGCGAAGGCGAATTCGACCAGCCGATGATCGAGAAAGGGCACGCGCGCCTCGATGCTGAAGGCCATCGAGTTGCGGTCCTCGTAGTGCAGGAGTGAGGGCAGATGCAGGGTGGTGAGATACTGGTACATCTGGCGGCGCAGCGGATCACGATAGGGCGCGGGCATCTCCAGCCAGGGCTGCGGGTGTGCGGCCAGGGCCGGCCCCAGCCAGGCCGGCCGCGTGCGGCCGCGGCCCACCTGGATAGCGCTGCGCAGGGCCGCGGGCAAGGCCAGCCCCAGCGCGCCGGTCAGCAGGATGCGCGGCGGCACGCCATGGCGACCGCGAAAGCCCGCCAGTGTACGGCTCAGCCCGGCGAAATCGGCGCGGCGCAGGAGATTGGCCCACAGGCCGGAGAAGAAGGGATGATAGCCGCCCAGAATCTCGTCGCTGCCCTGGCCGTCCAGCATCACCTTCATGCCCTCATGCCCGGCCAACTGCATGACGCACCACTGCGCCACGATGCTGGTGGAGCCAAACGGCTCTTCCTGGCGCCAGATCAGATCGGGCAGCAGCGCGCCCAGTTCCTCGGCCCGCGGAAAGGCGAAAGAAGCCTGCGCGCCGGTCTGGGCAATGACCTCACGCGCAAAGCGGCGCTCATCGAAGGCCGGATCGTCGAAGCTGGCGGTGAAGGTGCGCTGGCGCTCGCCGATCATGGCCCGATCAACCCCCTCCGCGTCGAGCAGGCGGGCGATGGCGCAGACGATGGCCGACGAATCGAGTCCGCCGCTCAGACAGGTGCCGATGGGCACATCGCTCTGCAGATGCAGGCGCACCGAGTCGAAGAACAGCTCGCGCAGGCGGCCGATCGCGGCCTGATCGCTCAGGTTGTCCAGGCGCTGATCGGGGTCCAGGTCCCAGTAGCGCTGGATGGTGATCTGGCCCTGGCGCACCACGAGCCGATGGGCGGGCGGTAATTGGCGAATGTCGGCAAACATCGTTTCGGCCGTGTGATCGAGGTAGCCGTAGACCAGGTAATCATAGAGGCGATCATCGTTGGGCCGGCGGGGCGTGGCCGGGTCGGCCAGCAGCGCCTTGATCTCCGAAGCAAAGATGAAGCGCTCCGTGTTGGTATGGTAGTAGAAGGGCTTGATGCCGAAGCGGTCGCGGGCCGCGAACAGCCGCTGGCGCGCCTCGTCCCAGAGCGCAAACGCGAACATGCCATCGAAGTGTAGCACGCAGTCGTCGCCCCACTGTTCGTAGGCGTGCAGGATCGCCTCGCTGTCGCTGCGCGAACGGAAGATGTGGCCGGCCGCCTCCAGTTCGCTCACCAGGCTGCGGTAGTTGTAGATTTCGCCGTTGAAGACCAGCCAGAGGGTGCCATCCTCGTTGGTCATCGGTTGATGCCCGGCCGGCGAGAGATCAAGAATTGCCAGGCGGCGGAAGGCCAGCCCGGTCGGCCCATTCTGGTAGAGGCCCTGATCGTCCGGGCCGCGGTGACGCAGCAGGTGCGCCATCTGTTCGAGCTGCGCCTGCGCCACGGGCTGTTGATCGCTGCGGCAGACGCCGGCAATTCCACACATACTTTAGCTCCTCGCCGTTGGCAGTGCTGCGTAGAGTTCGAGCAGACGCTGCGCCTGCCGCTCCCAGTTGTACTCCCCACGTGCGGCCGCCAGCCCGGCCGTGCGCATGGCGGCCTGCCGCGCGGGCGCTTGCAGGATGTCGTTGACTGCCGCGGCCAGCGCCGCGGGCGTGAGCTGCGCCACCGTCACCCCGGCGCCGGTGGTGCGCGCCACGCGGCCGATCTCCGGCCAGTCGGTTGCCACGAAGGGCAGGCCGGCCATCATGTACTCGAACAGCTTGTTGGGCATGGCAAAGCGGTCGTTCTTGTTGTGCCCGGCCAGCAGGATCATGCCCACATCGGCCGAGGCCGTGGCTGCCAGCAGTTGACCGGCCGGCAGCGCGTCGAGCATGAAGACGCGGGCCTGCAAGCCCAGCCGCGCCACTTCCTGGCGAACCGCTTCCTGGTAGGTGCCCAGGTTGAAGCCCAGGAAGACGAGCACGACCGCGGGCGGCAGCAGCGGCATGGCCTGCACCAGTTCCAGCAGGTGACGGTCGGGCAGGACTGCGCCTTGCAGGAGAATGATGCGCTGCTCGGCCGCCAGCCCCAGGCGCTGGCGTAGATAGGACGAGCCGGCCGTCATATCCTGGTAGCGCGGGGTGTTGAGCACCAGGGTTGGCGTGGCGATGCCGTAGCGGGTTGCCAGTTCGGTCGCGATGGACTGGCTGACCGTAATGACCGCCGCGGCACGACCGATCAGGCGGCGTTCCAGGCGGGCGAAGTTGCGCTGCGCCAGCGTCTGTTTGACGCGGTTGGGCCAGGGGATGCTGGCCGCACCCGGCCCCCGCGTCATCTGATCCACGAACAGCTCATGCGCATCGTAGACCAGCGGCGCCCGCCAGCGCTGCGCCAGCGTCGCGGCTGCGGGCAGCGTGTCCAGATCATGCGCATGCACCACGTCGCTGCGCTGATCCGCGGCCGCGGCCAGCAGACTGCCGCCGCCGCCCCAGCGCCAGAGATCGGCCGCGTGACCGGCCGCGCGACGCCAGCCGGTCGCGGCCTGCCAGGCGGGCGGCGCCGCGGCCACCGCGGTCAGCCCGGCGGACGCCTCCCAGCCCAGGGCCGGGATGTCGGCCGGCCGGATGGCGCTGACCACGGTCACGCGGCAGCCCGCGGCGGCCAGGGTTTCGGCCTCGCGGCGCACCCGGTTATCGTGCAGCAGATCGCTGGTGACCAGCATCAGGATGTGGGTCATGGCTATTTCAGCAACGTCGTGATGAACTTGAACAGCGCGGTCGGTTCCACCGACTCCTTGTTGCCCACGATTTGCACAGCCAGCGCGCCGACGCAGTTGCCGATGAAACCGATCACCTCGGCGGGCAGGCCGGCCGCAACGCACGGCGCGGTCACGGCCAGGTAGGCATCCCCGGCGCCGATGGAATCCACCACCTCGTTGGTGAAGACCGGCACGTCGGCCATGCCCTCCTCATGGCGGTAACTGACGGAACCGTGAGTGCCCAGGGTCACGTTGACGGTTGCCGCGCCCACCTGCCGGGCAAGGCGCGGAATCAGATCACGCACGGGCGTCAAGCGGTCGCGGCGCGGCCAGGCGCAGCTCCTCCTGGTCAATGCACACATAGTCCGCGCGCGGGTAGTTGGAGATGACGTTGTAACCCAGGTTCAGGCTGTTGGCCTGGGTGTTGACGGCCAGGAAGCGCGCGGATGCCGTCACCAGCGCGATGGTCTCGCGATCCAACATGCCATGCCCGAAGTCGGTGACCAGCACCACGTCATAATCGGCGATGACCGCTTGCAGGTGGCCGCGCAAGTCGCTTTGCTGCGCGGCCGGCAAATAAGACTCGTTCAGGTAGCAGACCTCGAACATCTTGGAGATCAGGAAGGGGTCCACGAAGCGGCGTTTGACGATCGTCGGCGCGTCGTCGCGCACGATGAAGTGCGCAGTCACATTGGGCTTGAGGTGGCCGCGAATGAACTCCTCATAACTGTTGGGCGCGCCGAGCACCGTGACCAGGTGTACATCATGGCAGAAGCCGGCCACGTGGTTGGCGACGGCCAGCGAACCGCCGGCGTAGGTTTCCTCATATAGAAAGCGCGAGGTCAGCGTGGCCGATTTGGAGGCCTTGCCCACGGCCTTGCAGTAGTGGTACTCGTCAATGATCGCATCGCCGATGACCAGCACCCGCAGCGGCTGCAGCGCCTTGAGCATCTCGATCACCTGGCCGGCGCTGTAGCGCTGGCGGAAGTCGCGCAGGAAGGCATCGGCCTCGGCCGAAAAAACATCGAAGTAGTTGTTGAGCAACTGCGTGGAACTGAAGGTGATGTCGTCGGTAAAGGCCAGGCGGCCTCCGACCGTTTCCACCGCCTGTTCTTCGTCGTAAATTTTGCCGGTCAGGTCCTGTTCACGCTGGGCGTACTCGCTGCCTTTGACATACAGGTCAGGGCGCAGCCGGTGAATGGTGTTGACCGCGGTCGGCCACTCGTTGATGGCGACATAATCCACGCTGGCCAGCGCGGCGATGGATTCAGCGCGCAGGCGTTGGTTGAAGACCGGCCGCCCTGGCCCCTTGTTGACGAATTCATCGCGGGTCAAGGTGACGATCAGCACATCGCCCAGGCGCCGCGCGGCCGCAAAATGGCGGAAATGACCGGGATGCAGCAGATCGAACACGCCGTGGCAGTGTACGATCACCTTGCCCTGCTGCTTGAGCGCCGCGCTGATGGCGGCCAGTTCATCCACGGTCCGGATCTTGTCGTCAGTGTGTACGCTCACCGCTCGCCTCTCTCGCTGTTACCCCAGATACTGAAACCACTCGCGCGTGGCCGCCTCGATCCCTTCGGCTGTCCACACCGGCGCCGCGCGCCAGGCGTCAATCACCTGCAGCATGGCGGCCACCCCGGCTTCGAAGCTCACAACCGGCTGCCAGCCCAGCAGCCGCTGAATCTTGCCAATGTCGGCAAAGGTGCAGTCGGGTTCGCCTGGCCGCTTGGGGATGTAAGTCACCTCGCCGCCCAGCAGCTCCACCAGGCGGTTGACGCTGTAAGTGCTGCCGCTGCCGACGTTCAACGCTGCGCCGGTCAGCTCGGACGCCGCGGCCGCCACGCAGGCCGCGGCCACATCGGTGACGAAGGTAAAATCACGCGTCTGTGTGCCGTCGCCCACCACGGTGAAGGGCTGACCGGCCAGCTTTTGCGCCAGGAAGACGCCAAACACCGCGCCATACGTCCCGGAGGTGCGCGAGCGCGGGCCGTAGACGTTGAAGAAGCGCAGCGCCACGGCCGGCAGGTGATAGACCTGCGCCCAGTGCATGACCATCTGCTCGCCCAGGTATTTGGTCAGCGCATACGGATACTGCGGCCGGATCGGCGCGGTCTCCGGCGTGGGGTAGTGATCCGGGATGCCGTAGCAGGAGGAGGACGCGGCGTAGACAAAGCGCTTGACGCCAGCCTGGCGCGCGGCCTCCAACACACTGGCGGCGCCATCCACGTTGGCGTGGTGATAGTCCAGCGGCCGCTGGATCGAAGGCACGATGTCGGCCAGCGCGGCCAGGTGAAAGACCCACTCCACCCCGTCGAAGAGCGGGCGGATGGCCTCATAGTCGGCCACATCCACCTGGCGCAGCTTCAGGCGCGGGGAGCCGCTGCAATGGGCCAGGTTGTCAGGCCGGCCGGTGCTGAAGTTGTCGAGCACCATCACCTGATGCCCATCGGCCAGTAAACGATCCACCAGGTGGCTGCCGATGAAGCCGGCGCCGCCTGTCACCAAACAGTTCATAGGTTTACCTCATGCTCGCCATTCGATGTCACTGCGCAGGATACGCTGCGGTACGCCGGCCACCAGGGCGTGGGGCGGCACCTCGCCTTTGACCAGCGACCCCCCCCCCCCCCCCCCCCCCGCCCCCCCCCCCCCCCCCCTGCCCCCCCCCCCCCCGCGGGGGCGCCCCCCCCTCGTGCGTGTTCCCGCCCCCCCGGCGCCGCGCGGCTTCCCCCCCAGGACCGCCGCGGTGCTTCCCCGCCCCCGTTCAGGTGGTGGGCAAAAAGGAGGTGGCCCCCGCCCCCGCCGCCGCCCCTTCCCCGGGACGCCGCCGGCCCCCCCCGCGGGCGCCGCAGCCCCCGCCCCCCCCCCCCCCCCCCCCGGCCCCCCCCGCCCCCCCGCCCCCCCCCCCCCCCGCCGCCCCCGTCCCCCCGCCCCGCCCCAGCCCCCGCCCCCCCGCCGGTCCAGGGCGAGCGAGGCCCCGGCGCGGTGGTGGTGGGGCCGCCGGGGGGGCGGGGCCCTGGCCGGTTGGTTGGGGGTCTTGGCAAGCCGCCGGCTGGGGCGCTGACGTTAGGATGCCGCGCCAGCCGTTGACTGGCAAAACGCGCGGCCAGCAGGTTCAGCAGACCGCCGTAGCGCGCCGTCTCACGCCTGAGGTTGCCCACAGCCGGCCGGGTCATGCGCCGCCGCCCGCAGCCGTGATGCGAATGGCCCAGGCCACGCCCTTGCGCCATTGCTTCTCGAACCACTCGAACTCGCCCGCATGCTGCGCCTGAAACTCACGCCAGACCGGCAGCAGGCGATAGCTCTCCGGGCCAATGTCATCGAAGATCAGGATGCCGCCGGGCGCGACCAGGTCAGCCACGTTCGCCAGGTCGCGGCCCGCCGTTGGCACATCGTGGCCGCCGTCCACCAGGACGTAATCGAACTGCGCCTGCGGATGCTGCCGGCGCCACGCGGGCACGGTTTGCGTCGAGTCACCGCTGACGAATTCTACCAGGGAATCGGGGATTGCCATCAGTTTGAGGTTGGCGCGCACCGCGCGCGGTGAGCCGATCTCGCGCCAGAGATCGCAGCAGACGACGCTGATGCCGTCGAAGCGATGGTAGGCGCTCAGAAGCTGCACCAGGCTGCCGCCATTGCGCGTGCCGATTTCCAGGATGCGCTTGGGCTGCAGACGCAGACCCGCCCAGACGATCACCTGGTAGGTCTCGAAGAAATAGGGCTGATCGGCCAGGCGCAGCAGTTCTGCGTAGTACGGGTCTTTGCGGTTGTGCGACGCCAGCAGGCGCACATTGTTGAGCACCATGCCTTTGAGTAGTTCCATCTCCTGCAGCATGGCGGTTCGATCCCAGGACATAACAACTCCTTCTTACGATGATGATGCCGGCGGGGACGTCGCGGGACGCAGGGCGCGCCGTACAAAGGCCATGCCTTCCAAAATGGGTGACCGGGTCAAGGTCAGGAAAGTGAGCACGCTGAGCAGGCCGCCGCCCGCGACGCCGGTCCACAACGGCCAGCCGGCCGCGGCCGCGCCCCAACGGCTGCCCACCAGGATCGCGGCCATCAGGCTGGTGGCGAGGACGAGGCGCCGCAGCCCGCGCCAGGTCTCGCGCCAGCGCAGACCAATCTGGCGATACAGATAGCCGATGTAGAAAGGCGCCTGCAGCATCCACACCGCCAGCAGCACCAGGGCGACGGTGGTGACGTCGGCGCCGGTCATGCCCAGCACGAGCAAGGCCGGCACGGTCAGCACCAGGCGAAACAGGTTGAACCACAGCGCGGCCGGCGCCCGGTTGATCGCCAACAGCGCGGGAGACACCAGGGTGCCCAGGCCGCGCATGAAACTGTACGCGGCGAAGAGCTGAAACGCGGGCACGGCCGGCCGCCACTGCTCGCCAAACAGCCACGGCACCAGCGGATCGGCCAGGCCGATCAGCAGGACGTGCAGCGGAAAGACGATCAGGCAGATGAACTCTGTGCTCTGCAGATAGGCGCGGCGCAGGCGTTCGCGTTCGCCCTGCAAGCGGCTGAATGCGGGGAAGAAGACCACGCCGAGCTGCGCGACCGTCAGATTGAAAGGCTGCCGCGCGCGCTCGAAAGCGAAGTAGTAGTGCCCAAACGTGGTCGGTGTCCAGAAACGCGGCATGATCAGGTAATCGCTGTTGTCACTGAAGTATTGCACCAGGTTGGAACCGAGCAGCGCCAGGCCAAAGGTGCTGATCTGGCGGATCTCCGCCCAGCGAAAGCGCAGCGCGGGCCGGTAGGCGGTCAACCAGAAGGCGCCCAACGCCACGGCCAGGTTGCTGCCGATGCTGGGCAAAATCAGCGCCCAGTAGCCATAGCCCAGCCAGGCCGCGGCCACGCCCAGACCCGCCGAGATCACGCCGGCCGCCAGGGCAACCAGGTTGATGGCCCGAAAACGCATGGCGCGCTGCAGGAGCGTATTGGGGACCGTGCCGATCATGCCGATGACCAGTCCCAGCGCCAACCAAAGCAGGGTTGTCTGCAGCGCGGGCTGCTGATAAAAACGGGCCAGGATGGGCGCTGCCAGGGCCACCCCGCCCGCGACGACCACCCCGGCCGCCGATGTCAGCCAGAAGACCGAATCGCAGGCCAGGTCGGTCAACTCCGGTCGTTGGATCAAGGCCTGGGCAAAGCCTTGCGCGGTCAGCACGTTGAACAGGGCCATCATCGAGAGGGCCAGGCCGCCGATGGCGTAATCGGCCGGCGTCAGCAGGCGGGCGACGATGACGGCCGCGGCCAGGATGATCGCCTGGCGCAGCAGGGTGCCGCCCACGCTCCACGTGGCGCCGGCCACGACATGCAGCCCCAGGCCCGATTCTGGCAGGGCCTGGGGGGCTGCGGCCGGCGCGATTTCTGGCGCAATCGCCGGCGGCGTCTCAGGCATCGGCTGCTCCTGGCAGCGGCCCACGATCGTAAAAACTGCGCACCTGTTCCACGACATACGCGGCCTGCGCGGCCGTCAGCTCAGGGTAGACCGGCAGGCTGACGATGCGGCCGGCCTGCGCCATCGTGACCGGAAAGTCGGCGGCGCGATAGCCCAGGCCGGCCGCGGCTGCCTGCACGTGAATCGGCGCCGGATAATGAATCGCGGCGCCCACGCCGGCCGCGGCCAGGTGCGCGATCAGGGCATCGCGCGCCTCCGCCTGCACCACGAAAGTGTGATAGACCGCGTACTCGAACGGCCGATCCAGCGGCGTTTGCACCACATCGGCGAGCTGCTCCTGGTAGAAGCGGGCGTGGGCGCGGCGCGCCTCGGTCCAGGCAGGCAGCAGATCGAGTTTGACCAGGAGCATGGCGGCCTGCAGGGTGTCCAGGCGTGAATTGTGACTCCAGACCGCGCAGTCCTCGCGCGAGCGCAGGCCGATGTTGCGCAGCATCTTGAACTGCTGCGCCAGGCCAGCGTCGTTGGTGGTGATGACGCCGCCGTCGCCGCACGCGTTGAGCGTCTTCAGCGGGTGCAGGCTGAAGCAGCCGACATCGCCCAGCGACCCGACGGGCCGATCGTGCGTGCGCGCCAGCACCGCTTGCGCGCAATCTTCGACCACGCGCAGGTCATGGCGCCGCGCAATGTCCAGGATGGCATCCATGTCGGCCGGCCGGCCGGTCAGATGCACCGGCAGGATGGCGCGCGTGGCCGGGGTAATGGCCTCTTCGATGCGGTTGGGATCCAGGTTGTAATCAGGCCCGACATCCACGAAGACCGGCCGCGCGCCCAGCACGCCGATGCAGGACGCGGAAGCCACGAACGAGTTGGGCGCGGTGATCACCTCATCGCCGGGGCCGACGCCCAGCGCCTTGAGCGCCAGGATCAGGGCATCGGTGCCGGAATTGACGCCGATGGCAAAACGCACGCCGCACAGCGCAGCGAAACGCGCCTCGAACTGCTCAACCTCCGGTCCCAGGATGAACTGGCCGTGATCGAGCACGCGGCCCACCGCGTCCAGCAGCGCCGCTTTCAGGGGCTGGTGCTGCAAAGGTAAATTGACATAAGGAACGATCATGGCGCTCATTGGAGGTTGATGGCCTGCATCATCTTGATGTTGAAATAGCGGGGCGCGGTCATCGAATCGGGCAGCTTGCCTGCGCGGAAAGCGGCGACCAGGTCGCGCACCGCTTCTTCGATCGTGTGCTGCGGCACGAAGCCCAGCTCGCGTGCAATTTTGGCCGACGACACATGGTAGGAGCGGTTGTCGTCGGTCGGCACGGTTTCGATCGCCACCCGGTCGAAACCCACGATGGTCTGCACCATCTGCGCCAGTTCGCGCACACGGTGATTCTCGAAGCCGGCGTTGAAGACCTTGCCGGCAATCTGCGCCGCGGGCAGTTCCAGCAGCAGCAGATAGAGATCCACCATGTCCTGGATGTGGATATTGGGCCGCAGTTGCTCGCCGCCGAAGACCTTGATCTTGCCGGTGTTGACCGCGTGGTTGGTCAGGATGTTGACGATGACATCCAGGCGCTGGCGCGGCGCGTAGCCGCAGACGGTGGCCGGGCGAATGATCACGGTCGTAAAACCAGGCGCCTGGTAGCGCAGCAGCACTTCTTCACACAGCGCCTTGTACTTGGAGTAGTCGGTCAGCGGCTCCAGCGCCATCTCCTCGTTGACATCTGGCTCGTCCTTGACCCCGTAGACGCTGGAGGAAGAGGCGTAGATGAAGCGCTTGACGCCGGCCGCCTGGCTGATCTGCACCAGCGGCTCGAACGCGTCGAAGTTGATGGACTTGCCCAGGTCAGGGTTCAACTCGAAGCTGGGGTCGTTGGAGATGCACGCCAGGTGGATCACCGCGTCGCAGCCGGGCAGCGCCTGGCGCAGGAGCGCCTGATCGCGCAGGTCGCCCTGGATCAGTTCCAGGTTCGCATCGCGCTTGATGCTGTCAAAAACCTCTCTGCCATAGATGAACAGGTCAAGCACCTTGACCCGGTAACCTCGACTGAGCATCTGGGGGACCAGGGCGCTGCCGACATAGCCGGCGCCGCCCGTCACAAACACGGTCTGCATAAAAATGATTCCTTCCACAGAACAAGAATCCTGTACATCCTGTTCATCCTGTCCAAATCGGCCTGCAGGGTGAGCAGTTACCTTTCTTGATCGAATGCGCGGGCACGCCGGCCACGACATCGCCGGCCGCCACATCGCGAATGACGACCGCGCCCGCGCCGACGATCGCGCCGGCGCCCACGCGCACATCCGGGATGAAAACCGCGCCGATCCCCACGAAGACATCCTGCTCCAGATGCACGCGCCCGGCCGTATGCACGCCCGGCGACAGGTTGACGCCGTCCTCCAGCACGCAGTCATGGTCCACGGTCGCGGCTGTGTACAGCGTGACCGCGTCGCCCAGCCGCGCCCCGGGCATGACGATCACGCCAGGGCAGATGCAGACGCCCGCGCCGAGACTGACGTCCGGCGCCAGGTGGGCCGTGGGATGGATGGCGTTGATCGGGTCCAGGCCGGCCTGCCGAATCATCTGCACCCAGGCGCGGCGCTGCGCGTTGGACGCCACCGCGCCGATCGCGCCGGTCACGCCCAGGCGCTCACGCAGCTCGGCCAGGCGCTCGACGCCGCCGATAACCGGGCGCCGGCGAATGACCTGGCCCCACTTGGCCGGGTCGTCGTCCAGGAAGCCGGCAACCTCTATCCTCTGCGCGTCGAGGATGTCCAGCACCACGCTGGCATGGCCGTTGGCCCGCGCACCGAGAATGACGACGCTCATCACTCCTCCAGGCTTCCGAAGTTCCGGGGGCCTCGGAAGTGCTCAATCCAGCAATGCCTCGTAGAAGCGCCCCAGCCGCGGCGCCTGGTAGGCCAACGTCGCGGACACGTGGACGGGGTATGGCGCCTGACGGGCGGCCGGCAGCAGGTTAGCCAGCTCATCCAGGTGATGCACGCTGATGGCGCGGCCGTAATGGCGCACCAGGCCGCGTTGATGAAAGCCCTCATGGATAATCACCGGCAGCCCGGCCTGAATGTAGTCGAACAGCTTGTTGGCCGTCGAGTAGTGTACTTTTGCCTGCGTATTTTGTCCAGTCTGATCGTTGATGCCAGGGCCAAAGATGTGCAGCGCGAAATCGTACTGGGTCAGGGCCTGCATCAGGGCCGGATAGGGCAGCGGTTCATGCAGATGAAAAAAGGCGTTCACCCGGCTTTCGGCGATGTACGCGGCGAAGAAGGTCTCGAACGGCAGCTGGGGGTCGCGGTTGGCCGGGTAGATGTGCAGATGAAAGCCAAACTCAGCCAGGCGCCGGCCAACCGCCAGGTACTGCGCATAGCCATGCGTGGCGCTGGAGAAGCGATCCTCCGGCCAGACACCGCCACAGTAGACTATGTGAATCCCTGATTGCGCGGCCGCCGCCGGCGCACGTGGAGCGGGAAGTTCCAGGCAGTATTCGGGAAAGTAGATCATGGCCGCGGCAGGCGATAGCCAAACTGGCGTTTGAGGATCTGCGGCTCCAGGCTGCGCGCACACAGGCCGGCCGCGTGCTCGAGCAGCCAGCGCTCGGCCCACAGCTCCAGGCGCAGGAAGCGCGCTGGCCGCGGCGCGTTGAACATGCCGCGCCAGACATCGTAGGGGTCATAGACCAGCGGGCAGGGCGCCAACCAGGCCAGCGGCAGGAAGAAGAGGTTGTCGCCATGCACAAACAGGTGGATGGCGTCTGCGTGCTGCGCGGCGACCTGCTCCAGGATGTCGCGATAGTCGTGGAAGGTCAGCACCTGCTCGAAGGCGGCTTGCAGATCAGCGGCCTGATCCGCGGCCTGACCGGCGGTCGCTAACCGCGTCAGCAGGATGGGGCGATGGCCGGCCAGGCGCAGGGCGCGGCCGATCTTGATCTCCCGCGCCGTGACCTGCTGCGTGACCAGGGCAAGGGTCAGGGGCCGGTCGGTCGCCGCGGCGCGGCGTCTGCGCAGCAATCGCCGCGGCCGCCAGCGAACCGCGGCCGCGGCCAGGCGCAGGCCGTAGCGCAGGGCGCGCAGCGGTTGGCTCACAGAGTGCCTCGTTCGAGCAGGCGCACGATCCTCTCCGCGGCGTGACCATCGCCAAAGACGGGCGGGGGCGGCGTGGTGGGCCAGGGGCGTCGGGCCGCCTCGATCACCTGCGCCGCGTCGCCCCAGGCCAGGCGGTTCCAGCCGGCGTCCACGGTTTCCACCCATTCGGTCTCCGGCCGCACGGTGATGCAGGGCACGGCAAAGCAGTAGGCTTCTTTCTGCACGCCGCCCGAATCGGTGACGATCAAGGCCGCGGTTTGCTCCAGCGCCAGCATGTCCAGGTAGCCGATGGGGTCGAGCGCGATCACGTTGGCGGGCAGGGTCAGGCCGGCGCGGGCCAGCGCGGCGCGGGTGCGGGGATGAACGGGAAAGACGACCGGCATCGCCAGGCCGGCCAGCGCGGTCAGGATGACAGCCAGGCGGGCCGGATCATCGGTGTTGTAGGGGCGGTGGATGGTGGCAAGCGCAAAACTCCGCGGGCGCAGATGCAGGCGGTCGGCCAGGGTGGAATGCTGCCGCGCCAGCGCGCCATGCTGCTGCATGGCGTCCACCATCACATCGCCCACCAGGAAGACCCCGCGGGTGATGCCCTCCGCGGCCAGCAGGTTGACGGCGGTTTGGGTGGGGCAGAGCAGCAGGTCGGCGCAGTGGTCGGTGAGCACGCGGTTGTGCTCTTCGGGCATGGCGCGGTTGAAGCTGCGCAGGCCGGCCTCCACGTGCGCCACCGGGATTTGCAGCTTGACCGCGGCCAGCGCGCCGGCCAGCGTGGAATTGGTGTCGCCGTAGACCAGCACCCAGGCCGGTTTTTCGGCCAGCAGCGCTTCTTCGATGCGTTGCAGCATCTGCCCGGTCTGCCGGCCGTGCGGCCCGGAGCCGATGCCCAGTTCGTAGTCAGGCCGCGGGATGTGCAGTTCGTCGAAGAACAGGTCGGACATCTCGCGGTCGTAGTGCTGGCCGGTGTGGATGAGGATTTGCTGGTGCTGACCGGCCAGGGCCTGGCTGACCGGCGCAGCCTTGATGAACTGCGGTCGCGCGCCGACGATGGTGACGATCTTCAAGGAGTTCGACCTGTCACAATCGTTCTTCCGCGAACTCGTCGGCGCTGACGTCACGGACGTATTTGGCGGGCGATCCCATGACCACGGTGGCAGGCGGGACGTGCCGCGTGACGATGGAGCCGGCCGCGACGAAGGCTTCCGCGCCCACTTCGATGTTGGGCAGCAGGGTGACGTTGGCGCCGATGCGCGCGCCGCGGCGGATGGTGCAGCCGCCCCGTTCCTGGAAGCGCTTATCGGTGCGGCCCATGTAGTTGTCATTGGTGGTGACCACGCAGGGCGCAATGAAGCAGTGATCTTCGATCGTCACCCAGGCACAGAGATAGACGCCGGTCTGCAGCTTGGTGTAATCGCCAATCGTCACCTCGTTCTCGATGGTGACATGGCTGCCGACGATGACGAAGCTCCCGATCTGGCAGCGGTCACGCACGAAGGCATGGTCGCCGATCATGGTTTTTTCGCCGATGGTGGTGCCGTTGTAGACGACCGCGCCCGTACCGATAATGCAGTCCGCGCCGATCTGCAGGGGCGGCAGGTTGGGTGGCGTC
>NZ_JADIZS010000080.1:0-148416 GCF_016704685.1 Candidatus Amarolinea dominans | reverse complement strand
CCTTCCCTGCCTACTGTCGTGCTGCCCCTCCCCACCGTCGCCATTCCGACGCCGTTCTGGCCGCGCCTGCCCCGCTGGTTGAGCACAGGGCGCGAGCGCTGACATCAGCCATCGCAGGGAGCACTCATGCGTTTCTTCAACACGGCCGGCCCGGTCAATTGCCAGGATCATTACTGCTTTTGCCCCCTTGCAGCGTTTTGACCTGGATACCGTCATGAGCCTGATCGGGCAAAAGAAATACTTCCTGCTGCATGCGCCGCGCCAGACCGGCAAGACGAGCTGTCTCCTGGCCCTGATGACCCATCTCAACCAGGGCGGCATCTATCGCGCTCTCTACGCCAATATCGAAGCCGCGCAGGCCGTGCGCGAAGATGTAACCGCCGGAATCGCAGCCGTTGTGCAGGCCATTGCCGAACGCGCCAGAATGATGTTGGGAGAAACCGAGACCAACGGCCTGGCACGCGCAGTGCTGGCACAACAGGGCGCGGCCACAGCCTTGCAGACGTTTCTGTCGTACTGGTGCGAGCAATCTCCGCAGCCGCGGTGCTTTGCTCGATGAAGTGGATGCCCTGATAGGAGACACCCTGATCTCTCTGTTACGCCAGCTGCGGCGGCTATGATACCCGACCCCACTCTTCCCGCAGAGCATCGTTTTATGCGGCGTGCGTGACTTGCAGGACTATCGCATCCATTCGGCCCGCGAAAGCCAGTGATTACCGGCGGCAGCGCGTTCAACATCAAGGCCGAGTCCTTGCGCCTGGGCAACTTCGCGCGCCAGGAGGTCGAAACCCTGCTCGCTCAGCACACGCAGGAGACGGGCCAGCTTTTCACCGCGCCGGCGCGCGAGCTTGTCTGGGACTTGACCAGCGGCCAGCCCTGGCTGGTCAACGCCCTGGCCTATGAAGTCACCTTCAAGATGCCGGAAGGCCGCGTGCGCACCGCGGCCATCACGGCCGAGATGATCGAGCAGGCCAAAGAGCAAATCATCGAACGCCGCGACACCCACATTGACCAGTTGCAGCACAAACTGGCGGAGCCTCGGGTGCGCCGGGTCATCGAACCGCTCCTGGCCGGAGAACAGGCGGCGACCCATCTGCCCACGGACGATGTCAACTACGTGTACGATCTTGGCCTGATCCGTCGCGACGCAGGCCAGATTGCAGTGGCTAATCGCATTTACCAGGAGGTCATTCCGCGTGAACTAACCTTCAGCACCCAACTGATGATTGATGCTCAGCCTGCCTGGTATGTCCTTCCCGATGGCCGGCTCGATCTCAGCAAACTGCTTGCGGCTTTTCAACAGTTCTTCCGCGAACAGTCGGAGGCCTGGCTGGAGCAGTTCGAGTACCAGGAAGTTGGCCCGCAGCTCTTGATGCAGGCGTTCTTACAGCGTATCGTCAACGGCGGCGGCCGTGTGGAGCGCGAGTATGGCCTGGGACGCCGGCGCATTGATCTGCTGGTGATCTGGCCTCATCCGGGCGGCGTACAGCGCAGCGTGATCGAACTGAAGCTGCTGCGCCAGTCGCCTGGCCAAACCCTGACCAACGGCCTGGCGCAGACCTGGGCCTACGCCGATACGTGCGCCGCGGATGAGGCACACCTGGTGATCTTCGACCGCCGACCGGGGCGCAGTTGGGAAAAACGAATCTACCGCCGCGATGAGATCTATCAACAGCGGCTGATTACCGTGTGGGGAGTGTAGTCCCGTTGCCATGAACACCGAAACCGGTTTCTTGCTCGACAACAAATATGCGGTCCAGGCCGAACTGGGACGTGGCGGCATGGGCATCGTTTATCGCGGCTTCGACACGGTTCTGCGTCGGCCCGTGGCCATCAAAGCGCTGGCCCCCCACTTGAGCCAGGACCCGGAAGCCGTGGAGCGTTTTCGTCAGGAAGCGGTAGCCGCGGCCAATTTGCAGCATACGAACATCGTCACCATCCATGCCGTCGGCGAAGACAATGGCTGGCACTACATCGTCATGCAACTGCTGGAAGGCCAGCCCCTGGACAAATGGCTGGCGGGGCGCGGGCCGCTGTCGCTCGTCCAGGTGCAGCACATCTTGCACCAACTTGCCGCCGCGCTCGATTATGCCCACAAGCGCCAGGTGGTCCACCGCGACGTCAAACCGGCCAACGTCATGCTGGCCGCCAACGGCCATGCCACCTTGATGGACTTTGGCCTGGTGCGTGCGCTGCAGCGCGGCGACGAATCGAGCGCCGGCGGCGATGCCCCGAGTACCGGCGGCGGCACGCCCAATTACATGGCCCCTGAACAGATCCTGGGCCAGCCGGTGGATGGCCGCGCCGACATCTACGCGCTTGGCGTGATCCTGTATGAAATGGTCACAGGCCAGGTACCGTTCGTGCGTGAAACCACCCTTGCCACCGCTTACGCCCATCTGACCGACTCACCGCGCCCGCCGCGCCAACTGCGCGCCGATCTGCCCGCACCGGCCGCCGCGGTCATGCTCAAGGCGTTGGCCAAGAAGCCGGACGATCGCTACGCCCACGCCGGCGACCTGGCTGCCGCGTTTGCCCTGGCTCGCAAAGGCAAATGGCCGGCCGGCCTCAAGCCCACCCCCGCGCCACCGGCCAAGAAACGCACACCGACGCCACCGCCAACCAAGAAACGCACACCGACGCCACCGCCGGCCAGGAAACCCACCCCTGCGCCGCAGCCCACGCGCTCGCCCCTGCCCTGGTTGGCGCTGCTGCTCGTCCTGCTCGTTGTGGTCATAGGCGGACTGGCCTGGATGACGGCACTCCAGTCAGAGCCAACGCCCACGCCGCTGCCCACGGTGGTCGCGGATGGCGCGCCCGCTACCCTGGACACACCAACCCCGGCCACCAACACCGTCAAAACCGCGCCGGCTGCGATCGTCTCGCCCACCACACCACCCACCGCGCCCGCCGTGGCGACCAACACCCTGGCGCCAACACCAACCCCCTCCCCCACGCGGTCGGCCACGGCCACGCCGATCGCCGTTTCGCCAACACCCACGGCCCCCCTCGCGCCGGCAACGCCCGTGCTCCTGGCGCCGATCGAGGGCCTACAGGTATCCGGCGACACCACCTTCGTCTGGGCGTATACCGGCGATCTGGCAACCGATTGGGCCTTCGAGGTGCATCTGTGGCAAGATGGCACGCGCGACCATCTGACAGCCGCCGGAGCCGACACCCAGCGCGCCGGCGCTGGCCGCTGGCAGCAGATCATCAGCGTGAGTCAAACAACAGCCGTGCGCGCCGGCGGCCCCGGCGCCTACTGGTGGACCGTCGCCGTCGTACAGCTCAACCCGTACAAACCCCTCGGAGAAGAAGCGCCCCCCCGCCGCCTAACCGTAAAATAAACTCGATCTCCGATCCCTATTCAGCATTCAGCATTCATCATTCATCATTCATCGTTCAGCATTCACTTTCGGGAGGTTTCCATGGCAGAACGACCTTCATCGCAGCAAAATCAACGTGTGGCGCCGGCCGCGGCTGGCCTGACTCTGCGCGCCGTCTGGCTGAGCGATGTCGGCCGCGCGCGCGATCATCAGGAGGACAGCGGTGGCGTCTTCGAGCCGAGCGACGCGGCCGTTCTTCAATACAAGGGTCGCCTCTACGTGGTGGCCGATGGCATGGGCGGGCACAACGCCGGCGAGATTGCCAGCCAGATGGCGGTGGCCGAGATTCAGCGCGCCTACTATGCCGATCCCAGCGCGGACATCCCCACGGCGCTGACCAACGCGCTGCAATCTGCTCATCAGGCCATCGCCCAACATGCGCGCAGCACCGCCAGTCAGAGCGGCATGGGCACCACCGTCACCCTGGCCGTCGTGCGTGAGCGCGAGGTGCATGTGGCCAACGTGGGCGACAGCCGCACCTATCTCCTGCGCAGCGGCGTCCTGACCCAGGTCTCCCAGGATCATTCCATGGTGGCGGAGCAGGTGCGCGCCGGCGTTTTGACTGCTGAGCAGGCGCATAACCATCCCCAGCGTAACGTCATCACCCGTGCCCTGGGCAAGACCGCCACGGCCAAGCCGGATTTCTTTCACGGCGCGCTGCAACCTGGCGACACCTTGATCCTCTGCTCCGATGGCCTCAGCACGATGGTCACTGACAGCGAAATCCAGGACATTGTCAGCAAATGGGCGCCCGCGGACGCGGCTCGCCGCCTGGTGGACCTGGCCAACGAACATGGCGGCCTGGACAACATCAGCGTCATCATCGTGCGCGCCGAAGCGCCGGGCGGCAGCCGCACGGCCATGCCGGCGGTGCCCCGCGCCGACGCGGCCGGCGGCAGTCGTCAGGCCATGCCCGCAGTGATGCGCGCGCGGCTGAGCCGCCCAGGTCAGCCGCCGAACGCCGTTTCCCGCTGTGGTTGATGGCCGCGGCCGCGGTCATCGCCCTCCTGGCGCTGACCGGCGTCATCCTTCTGCTGCAGAGCACGCGCGGGGAAGTCAAAGCAACGTCCCCGGCCCCAACTCTGCACGCCGTCGCCAGCCAACCGGTCGGCGCCACCGCCACCCTGGCGTCCACCCTGCCGCCTGCACCAACCGCGCCGGCGGGCGATGGCGCCCAATCCGCCGCGACCGCGACACTGGCCCCCATCGCCACACCCGACCCATCGCCGATAGCCAGCCAGACTGCCGGAGCCCCAAAGCAGCCGGCCGGCTCCTTTCCGCCGATTGTCTTATTGGCGCCTGTTGGCAACATCACCATCGAGGGAGACGCCGAGCGGACTTTTACCTGGGACTGGAGCGGTAGACTGCAAGCCGACCAGGGTTTCCAGGTATTGCTCTGGAAAGATCAGACTCAACCAGAAACGGCTGCCGAACCGGTCACGACGAAAACCGGCAGCAGTTGGCAACAGACCATTCGCCTCAGCCAGGCGCCCGCCGTCAAGAAAGGCGGGGATGGCGCCTATTTCTGGACCGTCGCGCTCATCGAATTGACACCCTACAAACAGCTTGGCGCGAAGCCTGCGCCGCGTCCCTTGACCTATCGCAGCCAAAAGCCCGCGCCTCGGCCAACCGATACGGCCACGCCCTTTGTTCGTCTTTCACCCGCGCCTACTATTGATCTGCGACCAACGCCCACTCCCACACCATTTGGGGGTGGACAGCGCCGATTCTGACTCGGACCGTAACCTTACATGAGCATTTTGCACCTTGCACCGGTTTGAAAGGATCACTTTGTGGATACGTTGGTTGGCGCTACGCTTGCTGGCAAATACGAAATCCTGGTAACTGCTCACCCTGCAAGTTGATTTGACCAGGATGAACAGGATGAACAGGATTCTTGCTCTGTGGCGTGCAAAACTTCGGCAGGTGTAACTGCTCACCCGGCCTCTGCTCCCCAAGTTGATTTGACCAGGATGAACAGGATTCTTGCTCTGTGGCGTGCAAAACTACCGCCACGAGAGTTCGAATATCCTGTCAATCCTGTGAATCCTGTCTGAATTCCAGGCAGGCTGAGCAGTTACAAATCCAGGCTGAAATCGGCCGCGGCGGCATGGGCATTGTTTACCGCAGCGGTGGTCCAGAACGCAAACTATTCGATTTGGGCGGGGGCTACAACGCGGGTGAGGGGGACTGGGTGCAAGAGAGAATTTCCTGGGGGCCATGACGCTCACTGCCCAGTCTATGAACTTCACATAATCATCTTTAGAAAGGTCGGACCAACAACCATGAAGCTATTCTTGCGCAGCCGCCTCGGTTGCCTTTCAGTTTCGAGGCACAGCCCACGAAGGTGGGCTTCGCAGTCGTTGCGGCGACTTACAGTCGCCGGGCGTCACAGCCCACGAAGGTGGGCTTCGCAGTCGTTGCAGCGACTTGCAGTCGCCGGGCGGCCCTGTCTCGGCGTCCTCATCACCCTGGCCCTGCTGCTGACCGGCTGCCGCGCGCCCGCGGCGGCGCCAACGTCGGTCCCGCCCACGGCGCCGCCGACCGGCCCTTCGTCCACCCCCACCCTGCCCCCGATCGTGATCGGCACGGTCAACCCCACTGTGACCCTGGTCGCGCCGCGCTTGCCCACCTCGACCCTGGCCCCCACCCGCACGCCTACGCCGACCAGCGCGCCGGCCCGGGCGCCTGTCCTCGAAAGCCCGGCCAACGGCAGCCAGGCCAGCGGTCGCACCACCTTCCGCTGGTCATGGAACGGCCCCGCGCTGACCAGCAACCAGGGTTTCGAGGTGCGGGTCTGGAAGGATGGCCAGGCCGATCATTTTGGCGCGGCCGAACCGGTGCGCACCACCAGCGTCACCGTGGATCTCAACCAGGCGGCCGGTGTGCGCCAGGGCGGCGCCGGCGTCTATCTGTGGACCGTGGCCGTGGTGCAGTTGAGTCCGTACAAGCGCATCGGCAAAGAGGCGTCCCCTCGCACCCTGACCATCGGCGGCGTTCCGCCCACCCCCTCGCGCAGCGCCGCGCCGTTGATTGGGCCGGACACGCTGCAGCGGTTCGCGGCCGCCGGCGGCATCCTCAGCGGCAGCCTGCTCCTGGCCTGGCTCTATTTGGGCGGCGGCCTCGAAGCTTGGCTGCGCCGCTGGCGCCGATGGTGATCGCAGACGCCCGGCGGTTTGTCGAGTGGGGGGGCCTGCTCGTGGCGATCCTGGTCCCCCTCGCCTTCAACCCGCTGGACGCCAACGCGTTCGAGCCGCTCAAGGCCGCACTTTTCCAAACCATCACCCTGTTGATGATCCTGGCCGCCCTTGCGCCGCAGGTCGCCCGCCTGCGCTCTGCTGTGCCGCAAGCCAGCGGTTCATCCTCCGTTGGGCCGCAAGCCAACGATTTGCGCTATCTGTTCTACGCGGCCGCCATCCTGCTGGCGACGGTTTTTTCGGTAGATGTGCGCCGCAGCCTGTGGACGGCGCGCCCCACGGCCGATGGCACGCTGACGCTGCTCAGCGGCGTCATTTTCTGCTGGCTGTTGGGTCAGACGCTGACCACCCGCCGCCAGGTGCTGCGCCTGACGCTGGCGCTGGTGATCGGCAGCGTGCCGGTGACGATCTATGGCCTGCTGCAAGCGACCGGCCTCGATCCGTTGGTCTGGATCAGCGACTCGGTCTCGCCGGTGCTGAGCACGGTAGGGCGCTCGAACTACCTGGCCGCGTACCTGGTGATGGTCATGCCGTTTACCCTGGCCCTGTGGCAAAGCGGTCAGGACGGGCAGCCGGCGCGGCGTTTTGGCCTGCTTTTTGCGCTGCAACTCACCTGCCTGCTGCTGACCCTGGCGCGGGCCGCGTGGCTTGGCCTGCTGATCGGCGGTCTGCTGGCTGGCCTGGCGCTGGCGCAGCGCGGCGGCGCGTTCGCGCAGGATTCCCGCCGCCGCGGCCTGTGGCTGGCCGGCGGTCTGGCTGCCTGCCTGGTGGGCGTCGGCCTGCTCTACGCCATGAGCACTTCCGCGCTCGTGCAGCCGTCGGCCTATGGCATGCGCCCGGTCGTCTATGCCAAGTTGCGCGCCGACTCGGCCGCGGCGCGGCTGATCTTCTGGCGGGTCAGCCTGCGCCTGCTGGATGGCCGCTGGCTGTTGGGCTACGGCCCCGGCACCTTCGGCAGCCTGGTGGCGACCGTGCAGCCCGCGGAGTTGACCGCCGCCGGCCCGGCCGCCAGCCTGCTGGACGATCCGCACAACCTGCTGCTCGACCGGCTGCTGCAAACCGGCATGGTGGGCCTGCTGGCGTACCTGGCTCTGCTGCTGACGACCGCCCGGCGCTGGCTGCTCGCCTGGCGCGGGTCGGCGGACCGCCAGGCGCTGTTCATCCTGGCCGCAACCCTGGCCGCCATGACGGCCTTTCTCGTGCAGGCCCAGGCCACCCCCAATGTCGTCACGACCGATGCCCTCTTTTGGGTGATGATGGCCCTGGCCGCGGGCGCCACATAAACCAAACAAACACTGCCCCCAGAACGAGAAAGACGATGAAAAGACTTCTCATTCTAGCCCAATTTACCCCCATCTACCTGGAACGTTTGCGCCGCCATTTCGAGATCTTGCATGAAAGCTGGCTCGAAACGGTCGAGCTGGTCGACCCTGAGGCGTTGGGCGAGCGTTTGCGCACGCAGGGCATTGACTACCTGGTCATCGAGGCCGATTTTGTCCTGGCTGAGACCTTCGCGGCCGCGCCCAATCTGCGCTTCGTCGGCGTCTGCCGCGGCGAGATTGGCCCGCATGTGGACATGGAAGCCGCCGCCGAGCATGGCGTCACGGTGGTCAGCACACCGGGCCGCAATGCCGTGGCCGTGGCCGAACTGACCCTGGGCCTGATGCTGGCGCTGGCGCGGCGCATCCCCCAGGCGCATGAACTGGTGCGCGCCGGGCAGTGGGACAGCGCGCTGACCGGTTACGGCGCCTGGGGCGGCATCGAGCTGGCCGGGCGCACGGCCGGCCTGATCGGGCTGGGCGCGGTGGGGCGCGCCGTGGCGCAGCGCCTGCACGCGTTGGACATGCGTGTCCTGGCCTTCGATCCGTTCGTGGCCGCAGCCCAGGCCGCGCCGGCTGCCCTGGTGGACCTGCCCACCCTGCTGCGCGCAGCCGATTTCATCAGTCTGCACTGCCCGCTCACCCCGCAGACGCGCCATCTGCTCGATGAGACCGCGCTGGCGCAGACCAAACCGGGCATTTTTCTGATCAACACCGCGCGCGCGGCCGTTGTGGATGAAGACGCCTTGCTCGATGCGCTGCGCAGCGGTCGCGTGGCCGGCGCCGCGCTCGACGTTCACCGTGTGGAGCCGCTGCCGCCCAACAGTCCCTGGCTGGCCCTCGATCGTGTGATCCTGACGCCCCACATCGGCGGCGCTTCCGTGGATGTCATCGGCCACCATTCGCGCCTCATCACCGAGGCGCTGGAGCAGTTCGTTGGCCTGGGCTAAGGCTTTTTCAACGCAAGGGCGCAGGGACGCCAGGACGCAAATGCATTCGGGATTTTATTTTTTGACCCTCGACGCCGGCACGAGCGGCGGGCGGGCGGCGATCTTCGATGGGATGGGCCGCCAGGCGGCGGTGGCGGCCGCGGCCTGGGATTACGAGAGGCCGGCCGACGCCGCGCCGTGGGGACGGGCCTTCGACGCGGGCCGTTTCTGGAACATTCTGGCCGGGTTGGCACGGCAGGCGCTGGCGCAGGCTAACGTCCCGGCCCGCCAGGTGGCCGCGGTCAGCGTGACCGCGCAGCGCGGGGGGATGGTGATCCTGGATAGGGCCGGCGCGGCGCTCTATGCCGGACCGATCCAGGACCTGCGCGGGGTTTACCAGGCCGCGGCGCTGGAGGAAACCTGCGGCGAGCGCCTGGCTGCCATCAGCGGACACGGGCCGGCCCTGATCTTTGCGCCGGCGCGCTTGCAGTGGTTTCGTGAACAGCAGCCTGACCTGTTCAGCCGCTTCGCCACCCTGCTGACGATCAGCGATTGGCTGATTTTTTGCCTGAGCGGGGCGCGCTGCACGGAGCCAAGCGCCGCGGCCGACACGCAGCTCTTCGACATCCGGCAGGGCGCCTGGTCGGCCGAGCTGATGAGCACCCTGGCCCTGCCGGCCGCGCTCTTTCCGCCCGTGCACGTCACAGGCGCGGTGGTGGGCGCAGTGTCGCCGGCGGCCGCGGCGCAGATTGGATTGGCGGCCGCAACGCCGGTGGTGATGGGAGGCGCAGACACGCAGATGGGCCTGCTGGGCATGGGCATGACCGCGCCCGGCGAGGTGGGCATCCTGGCCGGCTGGAGTATGCCGGTGCAGCAGGTGACGGCCGCGGCGCTCGACGCCCGGCGCCGGTTGTGGGTTGGCCCCCATGCGCTGCCGGGCCTCTGGGTGCTGGAAGGCAACGCGGGGCCGGCCGGCCGCGCGTATGCCTGGCTGGCCGAGGTGATGTGCGGCCGGCCCGACTTTGCGGGTCTGGAGGAGATGGCCGCGTCGGTTGACCCCGGCGCGGGCGGCGTGCTGGCCTTCCTGGGACCCCAGCCGATGAACGCGGCGGAGATGGGGCTGGCCTGGGGCGGACTGCTCATGCCGCTGGGCGCGGACTTCATTGAGGTGCGCCGCGAACACCTGGCCCGCGCCTGCCTGGAGAACATCGCCTTTGCCGCCCGCGCCAACCTGGAATTGGTGACCGAGTTGAGCCAGGCGCCGGTCGTGCAGGTGGCGGTGGGCGGCGGCCTGACTCGCAGCCGTGTGTGGACGCAGATGCTGGCCGACGTGTTGGGCAGGCCGCTGCGCGTCAGCGCGCTGCCCGATGCCAGCAGCCGCGGCGCGGCGATCAGCGCGGCGGTCGGCGCAGGGCTTTATCCTGACCTGGCGACGGCCGCAGCCGCCATGACCCGCGACGATGTCAGCGTTACGCCGGCGCGGGTGGCGCTGGCGGAATACCTCGATCTGTACGAGCGCTGGCAGCGGGCCAGGGAACAGCTCGACGCGTTGGGCCAGCGGATTGATTAGCCTGCGCCGGGGCAAGGTGTGGTAAAATATAGGTAGCGGACTGTGCCCGCGGAGCGCATGCTCGTACAAATCGAGGAGGCTGCATGTGAGCGAATGGCTGGAGGAGCGGCGTCGGGTCCTGCTGACGGCGCAGCAGTTGTTGGAAAAGCGCCTGACCGTGGGCAGTTCCGGCAATGTCAGTCAGCGCGTGGGCGCTGAACTGCTGGCGATCACGCCGAACCGCCGCTACACCGAGGACTTGACCCCGGCCGACATCGTGATTGCGACGTTCGAGGGCGATGTGGTGGACGGGGACGGGATTCCATCTTCCGAGCTGATGCTGCACGTCGGCGTCTACCAGGCGCGGCCGGAGGTGCAGGCCGTCATCCATGCCCACCCACGCTACGTCAGCGCGGTGGCTATGACCGGCCGACCGATTCCGCCCATCCTCGAAGACCAGATGATCTACCTGGGCGGACAGATCGAAGTCGCTGCACATGCGATGTCGGGCAGTGATGAACTGGCTGCGGCCGCGGTGCTGGCCCTGGGCGAGCGCAACGCCTGTCTGCTCGCCAATCACGGCGCGCTTGCCGTGGGCCGTGACCTGCGCGCGGCTCTCTATGCCTGTGAATACCTGGAGAAACTGTGCCTGGCCTTCTTGTGGGCCAGCCTGCTCGGCGACCCCGATGTCTTGCCGCCGGAGGTAGTGGAGACCGAACAGGCGTTCTTCAGGATGATGCAGCGCACGGAGTCCGAACTCGTTGGGGCCAGGATCCGCCGCTAAGAGGAGTTGATTTTAATGAAAGTACCGTCGTTTATTCTCAGACAACTGTATGTCAAGGGCAGCCTGCGCGCCACCGACCAGGGCTTTGCCTTCGAGATCGCCAACAAACTTGGCTCCGGTTACAGCCGCGAGATGCGGCCGGTGATGCTGGATGGCGTCGCCTTCCCCCTGGAGCGGACCTTTTTCCGCCCGCCCGATGGACTGGAGATCGCGTTCAGCGATGTGTCGGACGACATGCCGTTCACCCTGGAGATGGGCAAGACCTTGACCATCCTGGTGGAAGGCGCCGACCTGACCCCCGGCAAGCACAAGGTCGGCATGGGCTTTGTCGTCAAGGGCATCGGCGAGCTGAGCTTCGACGTGACTGACGTTATCGAGTAAACTCAGTATTCAGCATTCTGATTTGGATTTGTGACCGGAGGCTTGAGATGTTACCACAGCTTGCGGTAGCGCCGGTGGCGGGGCCTGGAGTCAGGGCGCAGTTGCGCGCGGAGCAAGGCCCGCTGGCCGGACAGACGTTTGCAATCTCCCATTCTCCCTTTGCACTGGGCCGCAGCCCGGAAAATGACCTGGTTCTTCCAGAACCGCTGGCCTCGCGCCAGCACGTGCGGCTGGAGGCGCGCGCGGGCCGCTGGTATGTGATTGATCTCGATTCGGCCAACGGCACGCTGCTCAACCGCCAGCGCCTGAGCGGCGAGATGGCGCTGAACGCCGGCGATCTGATGGCCATTGGCGACACCGTGTTCGCCTTCGACGCCGCGCCGGCGCGGCCGGCGGTCGTTCCGCCCGTGGCGCGGGCACGCCCGGCCGCGCGGCGCTCATCGCCGCTGGCTGCCATCGTGATTGGCGTGGTTCTGATCGCCCTGGTGGTGGCGGCGGTGCTCTTCCTGGGCGGCAGCATGCGGCGCACGGCCGATGATGCGACCGGCCCGGCGCTGCCCACGCTGCAACTGCCCGTGCTGCCCAGCGTCACCCTGCCGACCGGCATCCCCTCGTTGCCGCCGATCCCCACGGGGCTGCCATCCCTCCCCACCGGCCTGCCCTCGCTGCCCACGTTCCCCCCATTGAGGTAGGGCCGATGATCCTGGTGATTCAATCTGCAGAAATGGGCGAGCGCCGCGTTCCGTTGCAGCGCGGGGTGTTGACCCTGGGCCGCGGCGCGGATTGCGACCTGGTCCTGGCCGACAGCCAGGCCTCCCGGCGCCATGCCGAGCTGCGCCGCGCCGGCGAGCGTTGGCAAATCGTGGATTTGGGCAGCACCAACGGCACCTTCATGAGTGGCGGCCGCCTGGCGCCAAACGTGGCGCGTTCTCTGCGGCCCGGCGAGGTTGTCACCATCGGCAGCACGCGCCTGCACCTGGTTGACGAAGCGCCCGCGCCGGCGGCCGTTCCCTGGGCGGAAGCGCCGCTGACGCCGGCCATGCCCGACGCGGCGCGGCCATCCCTGCTGCTCACGCTCTTGATCTGGTTCAGCCGCCTGCTGGTGTTGGCCGGCGCGGCCGCGTTGATGGCCGGCGCGCAGGCCGAATGGCTGCGCCTCGCGGTCACGCTGCCGCTGCTGGGCAATGTCCTCAACCGCACGATCAGCGGCCTGGAGAGCGGCTACGCTTACCTCCTGATTGGCGTCGGCGCGCTCGGCCTGCTGTTGCTGCTGGTTGACCTGCTGTCGCGGCGCTGGGGCTTGGCCGCCGGATTGGCGCAGGCGCTCCTGGGCGGGTTGACCGCCGTCACCCTGGCGTTCAACGCCTACACCTATTACCAGGCCGGCGCGCAAACACTGTTTGGCATCAGCATGCTCGACGTCCTGACGCAGTATGCGCGCGATCTCGTGCAGATCACCGTGCTGCCGGGCATCTACCTGGTAGGTGGCGGCCTGGCCGGGCTGACCCTCGGCGGTTTGCTGCGCCTGATCTTCGCCGGGATGGAATGAGGGGTGAGATCAGAGATCAGAGATCTATGTGGAAGGTGGTAGATTTGTGGTTGAAAGTGAGGCGGGAAGCGGGGGCGTGAGCAGCAGTTCCAAATGTAGCCTGGTTTTTTACCACAGAGATCACAAAGAACGCAGAGAAGTTGCCGATTCGCGTCTGATCTGCCGTTTCTTTGTGTTCTCTGTGTTCTTTGCGGTTGAATGTGTGCTACATTTGGAACTGCTGGGGCGTGAGGCGGGAAGCGGGGGCGTGAGGGGTGAGGGGATTCACTCGGTGTTGCGCATTCGTAATGGGGTGTGAGAATCATGGCAAATGCTTCAGGGATTTTTGGTATTTTAACGGTGCAGGTCGGCGGCAACCGCGATGAGCATCCGCTGACCAAGCCGGTGCTCAATATCGGCCGCAGCAGCGAAAACGATTTGATTCTGCTGGACGACCCGCAGATTTCGCGCCACCATCTGCGCCTGACCTACACGGCGCAGGGTTTTCAGGTGCAGGATCTCGGCTCGGCTGTGGGCGCCTTGTTGAACGGCCAGCCGCTGGCGGCCCGACAGACCTACCCCATCGGTTTTGATCAGGTTGTGCAGCTTGCCAGCTTTCAACTGAGCGTGCGCCCGCCGGCGGCGCCTGTGCCGCCCAGCCTGGGGGACAAAATCCGCATCTCGGCGCGGCCGCTGCCCGGCCTGGCCGTCTACGCGGCCGGCCAGATGCAGAAGTTCCCCTTGGACAAGCCGGTTGTGAGCTTGGGCCGCGCAAGCGACAACGACATCGTCATCAGCGCGACGGTCATCTCCGGGCATCATGCGCGCTTGCAGCAGGTCGGCAGCACGTTCACCATCAGCGACCTGGGCAGCTCCAACGGCCTGACCTTCGATGGGCAGCGGGTGCCGCAGAAGGCGCTGCTGGACGGCGATGTGCTCTACGTCACCGACCAGGTCGCCATCCAATACCGCAGTGCGATCGGTTTGATGGGCGGCGCGGCCAAAGCGGAGGCGACGACCCCGCCCCCGGTGCAGGTGGTGGGTCTGCCCACCGACGACCAGCCGGTGCGCATCGGTCGCGCCAAGGACAATCAGATCGTGCTTGACCATCCGCAGGTCAGCCGTTACCATGCCATGATCGAGCGCATGGGCGTGGGGCGCTATCGGATTCATGACCTGAAAAGCGCCAACGGCGTCTTTGTGGGCAACAAGCGCATCGAGCGCGAGAGCTGGTTGAAAGATGACGACGAAATCCAGATCGGCCCCTTCCGCCTGGACCTCAAGCAGGGCAACATCCGCCAGATGGAAGACCGGGGCATGCGCCTGGACGTGCTGCACCTGCAGAAGTGGGTTTCCAAAGAGAAAAACCTGCTGCAAGACATCTCCCTGGCCATCGCGCCGCAGGAATTCGTGGCCCTGGTCGGCCTCTCCGGCGCGGGCAAGTCCACCCTGATGAACGCGCTGACCGGTTTCAACCCGGCCACGCACGGCGCGGTCTTTGTCAACGACATTGACCTGTACAAGAATTTTGATCTGTTCCGCAATGAACTGGGCTATGTGCCGCAGAAGGACATTGTCCATGCCGAGCTGTCGGTCTACGCGGCGCTCGATTATGTGGCGCAGTTGCGCATGCCGCCTGACACCACCCCGGATGAGCGCCACAAGCGTATCCTGGAGGTGCTCGAAGACCTCGACCTGACCGAACGCAAGGACCTGCCGATTCACAAGCTCTCCGGTGGACAGCTCAAGCGCGTTTCCATCGGCGTGGAACTGCTCACCAAGCCGCGGCTGTTTTATCTGGACGAGCCGACCTCGGGCCTCGATCCCGGCACCGAATACAATATGATGAAACTGCTGCGCCACCTGGCCGACCAGGGACGCACGATTGTGCTCATCACCCACGCCACCAAGAATGTGATGATGTGCGACAAAGTCATCTTCGTGGTGCGCGGCGGCTATGTCGCCTTCTACGGTCCGCCCGAAGAAGCGTTGATCTATTTCGACCGCTTCCGCACCGATCAGGAGCGCCGCGAGAAGGACATGGAGTTCGACAGCATCTACATCGTGCTGGAGGATGACAAGCGCGGCAAGCCGACCGACTGGGCCGATCGTTACCAGAAATCGCCCGCGTATCAAAATTATGTGGTCGAGCGCCTGCGCAATCGGCGCGCGGCCGCGGCCAATGTGGGGCCGGACACCATCGCCCGCCGTGTCAGTTCCGGTGCGACCAAACGGGTCAACGCGCTGCGTCAACTGGCGATCCTCTCCTCGCGCAACCTCAACATCCTGATGCGTGACCGCCTCAGCCTGGCGTTGATGCTCCTGCTGGCGCCCGGCATCGGCCTGATGGACTTCATGTGGGGGCGGGACCTGTTCGACCCGGTCAAGGGTGATCCGGGCAAGATCATCACCATGCTCTTCATGATGGGCCTGATCACCATCCTGGTCGGCGCGCTCAGCTCTGTGCTGCAAATCGTCAAAGAGACCGACATCTACAAGCGCGAGCGCACGGTTGGCCTGCAGGTCGGCCCCTACATCCTGTCCAAAGTCTGGATCGGATTGATTCTGGCGCTCTACCAGGCGCTCGTTTTCCTCGTTTTCGAGTTGATCTTCGTTCATCCTGACCTGCCGGGCACAGGCGCGTACGTGGCGGTCTACATCACGTTGTTCATCGGCACGCTGTCGGGCTACCTCTTCGGCCTGGCGATTTCGGCCGCCGCGCCCAATCTGAACGTGGCGCTGCTGCTGGTCATCGTGGTGCTGGTGCCGCAGTTCCTCTTCGCCGGCGCGCTGCTGCCGCTCGACCTGATCCCCGGCGGCGAACAGATCAGCGTGATTGCCTCCACGCGCTGGGCCTTCGAGGCGCTGGTCAACATCACCGAGTTTGGCAAGCCGCTGGTGGACGACCCCTGCTGGGCCGACCGACCCAAGTACGATGAGGACGGTGAAACCGGTTGGAACACGGTGCTCAACCGGAGCGATGAGGAGAAATTGGCCCTGGGCTGCACCTGTATGGGCGCGACGATCTTCGAGACCTGCAGCGCGTTCCCCGGTATTCAGAGCGCCGATTTCTACGATGACAAGGCCCGCACGCAGTTGGCCGCGGTCGAGCCGCAGAAACCGGTCTCGCCGACGCCCTACCCGTCGCCGACGCCGGTCTGGTCGCCGACGCCCTACCCGTCACCGACGCCGCTGCCCCAGCCGAGCGATCCGAGCAAACTGGACGCGTACATGGATGACAGCCGTGAGCAGGGGCGCAAGTACCAGGACCGCCGTCAGGTGCAGGGCGATGAGTACCAGGCGCAGCGTGAGGCGCAGGGCAATGAGTACCAGGATGCCCGTCAACAGCAGGGCGACGAGTACGCGGCTGCGATGGAGACCTGGGGCGATCAGAAGGCCGATTGGGAGCGCGAGCGTCAGCGCGCGGTCAAAGGCGCGGAAGGCATGCTCAAGAACATCTTCGACAACTACGGCCGCGCGTTCAAGGGCACAGTCGCCTCACGCTGGCTGGCGATGACCATCGTCATGATCGTGCTCGTGGGGCTGATCGTCTTCTTCCAGAGACAGAAGGATGTGGTGTAGAATTAGCGCCATGTCTATCTCGATTATCAACGTTGGTTATCGTTCAACGAACTACTGGGTGGTCAGCGCGGGCGCGTCGCGGCTGTTGGTTGACATCGGCTGGCCGGGCACGCTTGGAATCATGAAGGCGAATCTCAAGCGCATGGGGGCGCCCCTGGCGGAAATTCGCTACGCGCTGGCCACCCACTATCACATTGACCACGCGGGACTGGCCGAGGAGATGAAGGCCGAGGGCATTCCTCTCCTCGTGCTCGATGTCCAGGTGGATGCCATTCCGCTGATGAAGACCTGGACCAAGCCGACGGATCGCTACGTAGAGATCACGCCGCACGGCAACGTCGTCATCTCGTTTGGTGAGAGCCGACGGTTGCTCAGCCAGATCGGTATCGCCGGCGAAATCGTGCATACCCCCGGCCACTCGGATCACTGCGTCTCGCTGCTCCTCGATGACGGCTCCGTCTTCACGGGCGATCTTCCGCCGGAGGGCTACGCCTTCGACAACCCCGTGGCCCTGGGGACCTGGCAGATGCTGCGTCGCCGCGGCGCCACCCGCATCTATCCGGCCCACGGGCCAGTCCGGCCCATGGGTGAGACCTTTGCTGGCGGCAAGGGATAGAGAGGTCAAGATATTCGTATCAGACACGTAACTGCTCAGGCATCCTGCGCCGACTGCAGCCGCCGAATGAATTCGGGCCGAAAGGGCATTCTGCCGCAAGGTCGGCCTGCGCCGACCGGCATCGCGTCCACGCAGGTTGGACGCTCCGGCGGTACGCCCATCAGGCGCGATTTCAATCGCTCGCTTGCGACGGCTAATCACCAACGGCGGCGCGCAGGCTGCCAGTAAGCTTTGAAGGAGAGCACAATGTACCAAACCGATATGTACGAAGGCATGCTGGCCGAGACCGTCACGCTGCCCGGTGCGAATGGCGACCTCATCAACGCCTACTTCGCGCGGCCGTTAGGCCCCGGGCCCTTCCCCGCGATGGTGGTGGTGCACCACTTGCCCGGCTGGGACGAATGGTACCGCGAGGCGACCCGCAAGTTTGCGCACCACGGCTACGCGGCGCTGTCGCCCAACCTCTACCACCGCAGCGGGCACGGCAGCGTCGAAGACGTGGCCGCCGCGGTACGCGGTCAGGGAGGCGTGCCTGACGACCAGGTAGTGGCCGACCTGGCCGGCGCACAGCGCTACTTGCGCTCACTTCCATATGTCAACGGCAAGGTCGGCATCTGGGGCACCTGCTCCGGCGGCCGGCACGCGTTCCTGACTGCGTGCCGCGCGCCCGGCTTCGACGCGGCCGTGGACTGCTGGGGCGGCCGCGTGGTGATGACCAAAGAGGAGTTGACCCCCACGCAGCCCGTCTCGCCGGCCGACTACGTGGCGGACCTCGCCTGCCCCCTGTTGGGCTTGTTCGGCGAGGACGACCGCGGCCCCACGCCCGCGCAGGTTGCCCAGTTGGAAGATGCGCTCAAGGTGCACGGCAAGCAATACGAGTTCCACATGTACCCCGGCGCGGGCCACGGCTTCTTTTACTACCATCTGCCTGCATACCGGCAGCCACAGGCCGTGGATGGCTGGAACAAGCTCTTCGCATTCCTGGACAAGCACCTGGCCGCGCCCGCGGGCCGCTGAAGGAGGACGCCATGTGTACGATGATTGTCCAGCAGGTGACGGTCGAAGGGAGCGGCAAGGGGCCGTCCGGCTGGTTTCCGGTGGACCGCGCCAACGTGTCGTTCGACCACCCGTTCAACGCGCAGATGGAGCACGCTCTGAATATTGACTTCGTCAATGAGGCGCGAGGCCCCGCGGCGAGGGTCGCCGTAGAGCTCAGCGCCGAAGCGGCGCGCGCACTGGTCAAGACCATCCAGGACGTGCTGGCGCAAGCGGAGGCGGCGGGTTTATAGATTGAGGATTGGAGGTTGGAGGTTGCATCCAGCAGCTTCCAACCTTCAACCCCTCACGTCTCGCTTCCGGCCGGGGGTCAACGCCGCGGTCAGGCGCGGCGTCTCTGCCGCGCCCACAGGTAGCGCGCGCCAGCAGTTTAGACCCACCCGCGCGCCTGGTATGCCTCATATCCAATCTTCAACGCGAACTCAATCTGGCCCAGCAACTCAGGCGTCAGCCGCTTGACGTAGAAACATGATTTGCCTTTGAGGAGCTTGAGCAGTTCCGGCGCGAAAACGTCCTTCAACTCGGTCTGCGCGTAGACCGGCATGTAGTAGAAGCCGACGTAGCCCTTCTGGATGATCAGCCCGGCGAAGTAGACCTCCCGGCGCTTACGGCCTTCGATCACCAGGTCCTTGACCGACCAGAGGTCGTAATGACTGGCGTCGTCCATCTTCGCGACCAGCGGCGGCGCGTAGGCGGCCAGTAGAGCCTTGAGTGACTCGAAAATCGCGGTCAGATCGGTGGTTGTCTCCATGTCAGTCACCTCTGCTATGTCATGTTGAGCGGGTCTGCGGCGCAAGGGTCGTTACGGCGAAACGCCAGCGAACCATCTCCCGCTCCATTATGAACACCGGGGCGTCGCCAGCCTGCGGTTGAAACCGCAGGCTGATATGAAAAACCCGTTGAAACGGGTTGACGTCTCGCCACGCGCCGCAGTGCCTGCGGTTGAAACCGCAGGCTGATATGAAAAACCCGTTGAAACGGGTTGTCGTCGGGCCACGCACAGTGCGCCTGCGGTTGAAACTTTCCCATCATAATCTTCGGATTCGACTGAATAAAATGAACAAGCTGTTGGTCCATTCTCAACACCTCCGCCGCTGCGATTCACACACGAGCATAGGACAGGTTGTCGGGCGAGTCAAGCAGCCACAGGGGTCCAACCTTCGTGACCTTCGCGCTTCGCGCCCTTCGCACCCCTTCGCGCCTTCGTGATCCAAAACGCCTCACGCCGCCCCGCCCAACACCGCCGCCGTGAGCGCCCGCCGCGCCCCCTCCGCCCGCGCCAGCCCGGCCTCCAGCGCATCGCACAGCCGCATGAGCTGGTCCACCCTGGCGACGATGCGGTGTTGTTCGGCCAAGGGAGGAAGTGGGATAAGCGTGGCTTTTATCTTCCCGATGTTGAGGTTCGGCTGCGCTCCCCCTTCGGCAAGACTTCGCAGTTCCCGGTAGTTCTTCTGATGGAAGATCTTCACGTAAGGACGGATTTCGCAGGCGATACCATGAAACACAAGCGCCGCACACGCCTGATTTGTTGCCGCGTCAATGAGCAACTCAGAAACCTGTCCGCGCGTCTTTCCCTGGCCGTACATGGCGACTATCAGAGTATGCTTCGGGTAGATCTGGCAGTTTGTCTCTTTTAGCGCCACCTCAGTAATGAACTCACTGGCCTGAGTAATGAACGGAGCCCCAGTCACGCTACTGGTAATCCAAGGGATGTCACCGTTTTCGTAGTACTTCGATTCTCCTCGTCGCGGTGTTGACCCTGTCCTGATCAAGGTGATCGCATCTAGTTGAACCCGCGTCCATCCCGGAGGTAACGCGTGAAATAGTTCGTCAGCTCTCGCTGATGGCACCGCCTTCTCCTCCCTAACCTTCCCTTCCTTCACCAACCGCCGCCTCTCCGCCCGAATCCGCTTGAGCAGCTCGCTCGCCGGCTCATCGGCCGAGTCCTGCGGCACCAACTTGCCCTGCACCGCCAGTTGGAGGATGGCCTGGCGCAGCTCGACCACGTTGCGCGGGTCGGCGTAGAGCAAGTCAAAGGCATCGCGCACGGTGGCCCACGCGGCCGCGAACGCGCCGGCGTCCGTCGCGGCGCTCAGCCGGTGCAGCGCGGCGCGGTTGACGGTCACGAGGTCGTCCCGGGCCTGGCGCAGCTTGACCTCCAGGGCGCGGGTCTGCGCGAAGAGGGACTCGACTTTGGCGACGATGCGGCGTTGCTCGGCGAGAGGAGGGAGAGGGACCATTAGGTCGTTGAGCTGGGCTTGGTTGATACTTGCCTGACCTGTCGTCTGTTTTGCACTCTGTTCAAACTCGGTCTTAACCACAGAGGTTCGGAACACTACGTTGATGAAATGTGCTTCGGTCAGCTCTCCTAAGAAACGTACTCGGATGTTCTTGCTCTCATACACCAGCAGTTCTCTAATAACAGGAATCACGGCGGCTTTTCCCACTAACTCCCGACTGTTAACGCGATTTACCAGAAGATCGCCCTCTCGAAGCCCATACGTGGCGATTTCCGAACCGGTCAGGTCCATTCTTTTCAGATCATGAAAGGAAATCCGGCCATCCTGAATGTTGTACATCCGAAGGCATGCGACACCGTCATCATCGTAGAAATTTGCCGGCTTGTAAATCCCGTTGGACATGGACTCCGCTAGATTTCCCAAGCGCACCCACTCCCACGACTCCGGCAATTCGTATGGCATGGCCGCCGGTTCAATCCGTCGCGATACCTTCGACTCCTCAAGCTTCCCTTCCTTCACCAACCGCTGCTTCTCCGCCCGAATCCGCTTCAGCAGCTCGCTCGCCGGCTCGTCGGCCGGGTCCTGCGGCACGAGCTTGCCCTGCACGGCCAGTCCCAGGATGACCTGGTTGAGCCGCGCCACGTCCTCCGGCGTGCGGATCAGGGTCTCGAAGTGGGGAAAGAGCAGGTCAAGGGACATGGGGAGTCCGTTCCAACGCGGCCAGCAGCTCGGCCTTCAACGCGGCGCGGGCCGCGGCGATCTCGGCCTCCAGGCGGCGATAGTCGGCCAGCAGCCGGGCCGGGTCGCCGTGGGCGGCGTCCACGCTGTTGGGGTTCTTGATGTCCAGGTTGTAACCGCGCGCCTTGATCTCGGCGATGCTCACGCGCCAGGCGTACACGTTCTCCTGCCGGTCGGGCCACCATGCCTTCTCCAGGTCGAACTCCTCGATGCGGATGGGCCGGGTCTTGGTGTACTTTTTGTATCCCGTGGGCAGTGGGTGCTCGAAGTACCACACCTCGCGCGTCGGCTCCCCTTTGGTGAAGAAGAGCAGGTTGGTGTTGATGTCGGTGTAGGGCGCAAAGACGCCGTTGGGCAGCCGCACGATGGTGTGCAGGTTGCAGCGCTCCAGCAGGTGCTCCTTCAGCCGCGTCTTCACCCCTTCGCCGAACAGCGAGCCGTCGGGCAGCACGATCGCGCCCTGGCCGCCGTCGCGCAGCAGGTGTACGATCAGCGCCAGGAACAGGTCTGCGGTCTCCTTGGTCTGGAACTGCGCGGGGAAGTTGCTCTCCACGCCCGGCTCCTCCATGCCGCCGAAGGGTGGGTTGGTCAGAATGATGTCCACGCGGTCGGCGTCGCCGTAGCTGCGGTAGGGCCGCCGCGCCAGCGCGTTGTCGCGGTCAATCTGCGGCGTCTCGATGTCGTGCAGGATCAGGTTGGTGATGCAGAGCAGGTGCGGCAGCGGCTTCTTCTCCACCCCGCGGATGGCCAGGCCGAGCTTCGCCAGGTCGGCCGGCGTCCGCGCCTGGCGCTTCAGGTGCTCCAGCGCGCAGACCAGGAAGCCGCCGGTGCCGCACGCCGGGTCGAGCACCACCTGGCCGAGCTGCGGGTCGGTCATATCCACCATGAACTGCGTCACCGCCCGCGGCGTGTAGTATTCGCCCGCGTTGCCCGCGCTTTGCAGGTCGCGCAGGATCTTCTCGTAGAGGTCGCCGAAAAGGTGCCGATCCTCCAGCGCGTTGAAGTCAATGCCCGCGATCTTGTTGATCACCTGGCGCAGCAGCGTGCCCGACTTCATGTAGTTGTACGCGTCCGCGAAGACATCGCGCACCACGAAGCCGCGCGGATCATCGCCCGGCCCCAGCGCCAACTCTTTCAGACCGGGGAACAGCTCATTGTTGATGAAGGCCAGCAGCTCGTCGCCGGTCATCCCCTCGTCGTCCGCGGCCCAGTTGCGCCAGCGCAGCCGTGCAGGAATCGGCGAGACGTAATGCGGCCCGATCTCGTACTCCTGCTCCTTGTCGTCGAAGATCTTCAGGAACAGCATCCACACGAGCTGCGAGATGCGCTGCGCGTCGCCGTCCACGCCCGCGTCCTGGCGCATGATGTCCTGGATGGATTTGATCAGGGTGGAGATGGACATGGGATTACGCAGGCTCCTGGTCGGGGGATAGCGCGGCCTCTAGCTCCTCAATCGTTGGCATACTGCCGCGCAGGCCCTCCGGCAGCGCCCGCGTCAGCTCATAGGCCGACACGCCAATGGGCTTGCTCAGATCGCGCAGCGCGTACTCCACGATCACCCGGTTCTTCTCGCGGCACAGGATGAGGCCGATGGCGGGCTGGTCGTGCTCCCCCCGCAGGCGGTCATCCACCCCCGACAGGTAGAAGTTCATCTTGCCCGCGTCTTCCGGCTGGAACGCGCCGCTCTTCAAGTCAATGACCACAAAGCAGTGCAGGCGGAAATGATAGAAGAGCAGGTCGAGGTAGAAGTCCTGGTCGCCGATCTCCAGGTGGTACTGGCTGCCGACGAACGCAAAGCCGATGCCAAGCTCGAGCAGGAAGGCGCGCAGGTGCTCGATCAACGCCCGTTCCAGATCCCGCTCGTGGGCCTCCGCACCCAGGCTGAGGAAGTCGAAGGTGTAAGGGTCCTTCAATAACTGCTGGGCCAGCTCTGATTGAGGCGCGGGCAAGGTGCGTGCGAAGTTGCTTTGGGCCGCGCCCAGCCGCTCGTGCAGCCGCGTGTCAATCTGATGCACCAGGATGTTGCGGCTCCAGCCGTTCTCGATGGCTTTATGGGCGTACCAGATACGTTCTGCTTGATCGGCAATGCGATCAAGGAGCCGGACGTTGTGTCCCCAGGGCAATTGTGCAACAACCTGTTGCACAAATTGCTCGTCCGGCCACGCCTCAGCGAACGCCCGCATGTACTTCAAGTTGCGCGCGGAAAACCCCTTCATCTCCGGGAAGGCCCGGCGCAAATCCTGCGCCAGCCGGTCAATCACCTTCGCGCCCCATCCCTGCGCGCCCTGCTGGGCCAAGATCTCACGGCCGATCTGCCAGTAGAGGCAGTACCAGTTCGCGGTTGACGGAAAGCACAGCCCGCACCTGCGCGCCGCGGATGCGTTCCTGCAAGCCTGCCAGAAGCGCAGCATAATTGAAGGGTATTTCCAGTTCGGAAAAAGGCATGATCGTCTCTCGCTTTCAGGCGGCGCGATAAATCTCCCGCGCCAACGCGGCCAGCGCCTCGAAGTAGCGTTTCTTGCCGCCGAACGCCTTCAGGATTTGCACCGGTTGGCCGATCTGGTTGAGCGGCGGCAATTGCAGCACCCCGGCCGCCTTGTTCTCGTCGCGCGCTCTTCCACGGCCGCGATGCCCTGGTCCGCGTACTTGTCCAGCAGCGCTTCCAGCGTGCGCCGCGCCATGCCGCCGTATTGGTCGAACAGGGCGCTCTGGCGCGCTGCTGCGCGCTCGCCCTGCGTCAGCGGCGGCCGGTCGAACGCCACGTGGCAGATCAGGTCGAACGGGTCGAGGTCGGCGTTGGCGGCCTCCCGCAGCTTGTCCAGCAGGAAGCCCTGCTCCAGCAGCTCGTCCAGCAGCGCCTCCTTGCGCCGCTGCGTTCCAGCGGTTGAGGAAATCGTCCAGCGAGGCGAACTGGCGCCGCAGGTTCTCGCGGCTGAACTCGCGGAAGGACGCGGTGCGCAGGTTGCCGTTGCGGTCCAGGTACTGGACCCGTTCGGCCAGGATGCGCACCTCCACGCCGTTTACGTAGTATTTCTCGCGCGCTGCGGCCGTTCCGCGATGCGAGGGCTGGTCTCCTGGCCCTCCGGAACCTGGTAATCGCCGGCCGCCGGCATCGGCAGCGTCTGCCGTCTCCGGCGGAACGGTCGGATCGTGCGGGCCCGGCTCGTAGATCTGCACCGGATCGCCGTCGAAGTCCGGATCGGCAAACTGGCGAGTGACGTTGCGGAAGTCCATGATGGTGAAGTAGGTCTTGCCAAAGTCTTCCCGGATACGCGTGCCGCGGCCGATGATCTGCTTGAACTCGGTCATCGAGTTGATGGTGCGGTCCAGCACGATCAAATGGCACGTCTGGGTGTCGACGCCGGTGTTGAGCAGCTTGGACGTGGTCGCGATCACCGGATAGCGCTCTTCCGGGCTGATGAAAGCGTGCGGTCGAAGTCGCGCGCGGTGAACAGCTCGTTGGGGATGGGTGTGCGGTAGCGGTCCAGTTCGCCCAGCCGCGGCCGCCAGCCGTCCACGTCCCGGTCCAGGTCGATGCGGATCACCTTGTAGGGCGCCAGGAAGCCGTCCTCGATGCCTTGGCGAAGCGAATAGGTGTAGATCGGCTCGCCGAAGTAGTCGATGTTGGAGACGTCTTCGGTTTCCTTGGGCGTGGCTGTCAGACCGATCTGAACTGCGGATGAGAAATACTCCAGCACCTCGCGCCAGGCCGAGTCTTCGGCCGCGCTGCCGCGGTGGCACTCGTCCACGATGATCAGGTCGAAGAAGTCGGGCGAGAACTGGCGGTAGATGTCCTGCCACTCCTCCGTGCCCGAGATCCCCTGATACAGCGCCAGGTAGATCTCGTAGGATTTGTCCACCTGCCGGCCGGTGATCTTGGTCATGGTGTCGCCAAAATGCTTGAAATCGTTGGTCATGGTCTGGTCGATCAGGATGTTGCGATCGGCCAGAAACAGCACGCGGCGCACCTTTTGGCCCGCCACAGCCGCCAGATGACCTGAAAAGCCGTGTAGGTCTTGCCGGTGCCGGTCGCCATGACCAGCAGGACGCGCTGCTGCCCTGGGCGATGGCGCGACCGTGCGGTTGATCGCCACCTGCTGGTAGTAGCGCGGCCCGGCCTGAGCGGTCGTAGTAGTAATCTTCCGCCGCCACCTTCGCCACCTCGTCGGCGCAATGCCGGTCTGCCGCATGGTGCGCTGCCACAGCGCCTCCGGCGAGGGGAACTCATCCAGCCGCAGCTTGCGCTCCAGCGGCCCATCTGTCAGCGTGCGGTCGTGCTCCATGAAGCCGTCGCCGTTGGAGGTGTAGACGAACGGCGCGTCCAGCAGCGCCGCGTATTCCAGCGCCTGATCCATGCCTGCGCTCAGGTTGTGGTTGTTATCTTTGGCTTCGACGATCGCCAGGGGAATGCCGGGTTTGTGTGAGAGGAGGTAGTCCACCCGTTTGCGCTCAGCGCTGCGCATGGACAGCGCGCCGCGCACGATGACCCGACCAGCGTCGAGGGTCACTTCCTCGCGGATTTGACCCGGCTTCCATCCTGCGGCCTGGATGGCGGGGGCGATGTAGCGGGTGCGGATTTCCTGTTCGGTCAGCAGCTTCTTGTTCATTTGACGTTACCACGCGTCAGGCGCTGCCGAAGCGCCTGGCACAGCTCTATTTTGCCGCGCCGGCCGGCAAATCATAGCCGTTCGTCCACCCTCGCGCAGCGCGCGTGAACGACTTGCGGGCTGCCACAGCCTCTGCGTGCAGAATGCCTTTCATGAAGTCGCTGACGTAGATCGTGATGGCATTGGGGTGGTCGCCGTTATCGCCTTGCTCGAACCGTTCGAAGTAGTCTGTCGGGTACAGGTAATCCTCACGGATTCGTCAACGGCGCGCAACATCGCCCGTGTTCTCGACCGGCGGCGCCAACCTGTAGACCTGCCCTACCTGCAAATCGTCCAGGACATCATCGAACGGTTTTCCATCCTGGTCGTAGATGAACGTTTCGTTCTTGACACAGCGAACGTATTTCATGCGAGCCTCCAGCCGATACTTGTCCTTCATGCGCTTTCGCCCAATCCCGTGCGCTTCGAACCAATGTTGGCTCCGGTGATCGAATCCTGCTCTGCGCGGTGTGTAGGCGACCGAGGGGCAGGCATGGGGCGTCAGGGGCTACAACTCGTTGACGTTGGCAATGCGGCCACCCCGCTCTGGCGACGTGTATGATACGCCGGGGGTCGCCGTTGCTGTGTCATCATGTCAAGAACTGACTGCAAATGCCTGACATGACGAGCAAGACCCGCTTCAATCTCTCGCTTCACCGCGGGTGGGATGAAGACGATCTGCACTGATAAGGCCCTCAAGAGTATGTCCAAGCCACGAGCGGCCGCAAACGAGGTCAAGACATTGGTGTCAGACACGACCATGCGACTGAAGCTCCAAGAGCACGTTGATAGACTGATCCATTTTGGCGACGGAAGGCACTTCGATTGTCACTGGAGTTCCTCTCTGCTCGAGGAGTTTCATAAGCTCCCAGCGTGTCATGCCGCTTTTCTCGGCGGCCCGGCCCAACGTGATTTCGCTGTGCTGATAGGCCGTGATGGCGTTTTCAACCTCTTCGGACGTGACAACCCGATCGCTCCTGCGGCGGGCGCGCCGATTCTGGCGCCACTGTCACCCTCTCACTTCTGAAACGCTATTGCGCTTCGGTGTGGTTGAGCGTATCATATCATCAAGCACGGGCTTGTAAAGCAATTGGCCCTCTCACGCGCTCTCCAGCCGGATCTCGATCAGCACGCGCGTGGCCGCGGCGCGGGCCAGGTCTTCCGGCTGCCAGGCGCCGGCTTGGCCGGGCGCAGGCCGCACGCCTACCACACGCGCGGCCATAGGCATGCCCCGCAGATAGGTGGGCAGGTGAGCAGCAACCACTTCCGGCTCCAGCAGCGCCTCGGCCATGCCGCGCAGGTCACGACCACGCACGCGCACAGTCACCGATGCACCGCCGGCAGGTTGCGCCACCAGGTGCGGTCACGGCTGGAGATGACCCACAGCCGGTCGCCGTCGCGCACGTAGTTGACCGGCGTAGTGATCAATAGGCCGGTCTTGCGGCCGGTCATGGTGATGAGCAGGGTGTTGCTGCTGAGCAAGCTATTCAGGGGAGAACGCAGCAGCCACGCGATGAAGCTATTTCCGTTCATGCCTTTTCCTTGGTGAAGGATTGCGGGCAGTGTCACTGGGCGCAAGCGCAATCAATCCTTGCCGCCGAGATTAGCGCCAGAGAGCCAGCCATCGTGGTAACTTACGGGATCCGTACGAACCCTATTGTGGCGAAGTGGCCATCAGCGGTGAAAACTTGAGAAAGATTCATAGCGCGCATAACAGCAAAAGAACAACAATCTGTAAATGAGAATTCCTGATCGGCGTATTTTTCGAAGATGACCTAGGCAGCATTTTCGTGTGCGGCAGTGACACGCACCAGGTTCAACAGATCGCCCATAGCCATTTGCTGAATCTTGTGCCAAAACTGCACAGCGGTGGCATGGCCGATCCGGTAACGAATCAGTGTGATGGCTTCATCTAGCACGAAGTTAGTGGTAACGAAGGTGTGCCCCCGGTCCAGGAGTTCTTCACCGGTCAACTGTGCAATGAGATGATCATCATCTGCTTTATCGGTCATGGCGCACCAGGCCCAGGTGTCCACAAAGATGGCGTTCATGCGGCCGGCCTGCCGTAGAGATAGGTGTCATGTGTACGCGCCACGTCGTGACCCGACCCTTCGCCCAGACCATGACTTAACTCGCGCATGGCTTGACGTGCTTTATCCAGACGAACTTGTCTTTCCAGCCATTCTGTCAATGCTATCTCGATGGCTTCAACCGGTGCGAGTCGTTGCGTGTGTGCAACGACGCTCAACAACTCAGTCTGTTGGGGGATAACGTCAATTGAACCACCATTCCGTTACCGTTCATCATGCTACTCCTCGAAGAAGCCGATTAATCGGCTTCTTCTATGCTTGTGGTGAACATTATAGCACAGGGAGTCTCTACTCGATAAGTTAGGGTAGCGGCGTCACACGCCCCGTCTGGGGTGTCGTATCCAAATTCAACGCGCCATCGAGACTTCACTCAGGTCAGCGCTGCCGGACGGTCAGCGCCGCAGGTGATAGGGCACGTCAATGATGACGCGCTGGAAGCCTTGCCGACGCCGGCGGTAGAGGAGCGCGACCTTGAGCAGGCGGGCGGTCTGGTTGTGCAGAATGCCATGCCAGCGTTTCGCCGGGACGAATTCGGGCAGGATGACGACGGCGAGTTGCCCGTCATGGTGCTCGTTATCGGTCGCGTCCAGGTAGTCCAACAGCGGCCCCACGAGCGAGCGGTGGGGATGGCACCACGACCAGCGGCACATCCGGCCACCACGCCTTCCCATTCTTGCTGGATATGCGCCCATGCCTGGCTCCAGCTCCACGTAGACCACGGTGATGTCCTGCGCGATAGTGCGCAAAGCCCAACGCGTCCACGATGCCGCGATGGATGCCGGAGATGGGAATGACCACGCGGTGCGGGAAAGGCTTGAGCGATGGCGGCAGGCCACGCAGCGAAAGCTGGCTGGCAACCGCGCGATAGTGTGGCGAATTGCCCGAATCCGAGGTGAAGGCTGGAATGACGATCACGGTCAGCCAGGCGCCGTCGCGGAATTTTTCCAGGAGCACCACCAACAGCGTGACGGCCGTGGTCACCGCGCCCAAGCCGTTGATCGCGGCCTTGAGCTGCCAGCCGCGCCCGTGCGTCCGCGCCCAGTGCCGCACCATGCCGATCTGCGAAAGGGTGTAGGCCAGGAAGGCGCCCACCGCAAAGAGGGGGATCAGCGCATGGCTGTGGCCGCGGGAGACGACGATCAACGCGCCGGTGATCAGCGTCAGCCATAGAATGCCATTGGCAAAGACCAGGCGGTCGCCCAGGCCGGCTAACTGGCGGGAGCAAGAAACCGTCGCGCCAGCAGCGCTGGCCAATTGCGGGGAAGCCGGCGAAGCTGGTGTTGGCCGCCACGGCCAGGATCAACAATGTGGTGACCTGGATGACCCGGTAGGCCGGCCCTGTGCCGAGGGATGGACCGCGCCAGGGCCGAGAGGATGGTTTCCTGCGGACCGCTGATGACGGCCAACGATTGCGTAGTCCCAAATGCTGGCCGCGAACAGCACACCCATCAGCGCGGCATGACCAGAAGGGTGCGTGGCGTTCTGGGCGGCCGGGGCGCGAAGACCGGCGCACCCCATTGCTGACCGCCTCGATGCCGGTCATCGCAGGTCGCAACGGTGGCGGCGAACGCGCGCAGCAGGAGCAAGGTCAGCGGTTGCAGGGCCGGCGGGGCGGTGGCGGCCAGTGAGACAGGCCCTTCGCTGATCACACGCCAGGCGCCAAAAGGCCAACATGGGGAAGTAGCACAGCAGGAACAGGTAGACCGGGATCGTCATCAGGCTGCCGGTCTCACGCGCACGCCGCAGGTTGACCAGGGTGATGACGGCCAGGATGAGCAGGGCCTGCGGGCACCCGATACGGCCACAGAGCGGGCGCGGCGGGGCGTCGCTTCCAGGCCGGCGGTCAGGCTGACGGCGGCAAATCAGGATGTAGTCAACGAGCAGCGCGGAGGCCGCCAGCAGGCCGGGCAAAGGTACCCAGGTTTTCCTGCGCCACCACGTAAGACCGCCGCCCGACGGGTAGCCGTGGATGGTCTGATAATAGGAAAGGGCCACGATCAGCAGGAGGGCGGTGATCGCCAGGCTGATGGGCCAGGCCTGGCTGAGGCCGACACTGCCCGCGACCACCAGGGCCAGGTAGATTTCTGGTTCGCGTAGGCGAGAGACGAGAGCGCCGGGTGAGAAGGATGCCAGAGGCGCGCACTTTGTTCAAGCGTGTCTCGCCGAGGTTGTTTCGGGTGGGAACCGGGGAACCGATGAGAAGATTTTTCAGCGTATCGAGCATGACGAGGTCTTCACCCTCCGTGCATGGAGTATAGCCATCGCCGCGGGCGTCAGCGGAGAGAATCACGTGTGGGCAGAGCACATGCCATCCCATTGATCAAGTGGCTGGTCCCCTATGCACAAGGCTCACCAGCTTGACTGGTGAGCCTTGTTGCCATCGTCGTGTCGGGGCGAGAGGATTTGAACCTCCGACCTCACGGACCCGAACCGTGCGCGCTAGCCTGGCTGCGCTACTCCCCGAACAGTGCAAACTATACCACATTACCCCTGTTCCGCAAAATTGGCCCGGCCAACGCAGCGGGCCTATCCTGCCCGGCGGCCCGCTGAGCATCATCGCGTTGAGCGTCTTTGCCAAATCAGGGGCCTTATGCTAAATCAGTTTCGTTCGCACGAGGGCCACAATCCCTCGTTCTTTCTGCCCGCGGCCGGACCCGGGGCAAACCCATAGAAAGCGAGGCCGCGGGCCTCTATGAACGAGTACGAACTGATGATGATTGTCCGCACGGAGTTAGACGAAGAGGGTGTCAATACGCTCACTGAGCGGATTGCCGAATTCATTCGCACAACGGGTGGCGAAGTCATCGAAACCCAACTGTGGGGCCGCCGTACGCTTGCATATCTCATTCGCAAGCAGCGCGAAGGAAACTACATCCTGATGCGAATACGGTTGCTACCATCGGCCACAGCAGCGCTTGAACGATCGCTGCGTCTCAACGAAAACGTGCTGCGCCACTTGCTCACCACCAAGCCGGTGTAGGCATATCGGCCTTGAGAACGTCAGCCCTCTCCGGGGCAGCGTACTTCTCCGTTTGGCATTGACGGGGCAATGATGATGAGGAGCCAGACACATGCCAAGAGGTCTGAACAAAGTCATGATCATCGGCCAAATCGGCCATGATCCCGACATGCGTTACACACCCAGCGGCAAACCCGTGACGTCGTTTAGCGTCACTGTGACCCGCACCTGGGTGACAGCCGAAGGGGAACGCCGCGAGGCCACCGAATGGTTCAACGTGGTGGCCTGGGGAAACCTGGCAGAAATCTGTAATCAATACTTGCGCAAAGGCCGGCGTCTACGTGGAAGGGCATTTACGCAGACCCGGAATTGGGAAGACCAAACCGGGCAAAAGCACTTCCGCACCGAGTTGGTTTGCCAATGAGATGATCATGCTCGATAGCCGCCCCGGCAGCAGCGAAGTTGATTATGCCAGCAGCGACGAAGAAGAGAGCAATTACTAGTCTATCCGAATAACTACTTCCGGGCGCTTATCGAGGCAAATGTCGGTTATTCGGAGAGGGGGCCGCCGTGAGAGCAGGAAGTAGACTGTGGCTGCGAATTTTGACATCGTAGATGATGATTTGGATGAGCCGGGCGATGACCGCGGCAGTCGTCCGCGGGCGGCAGCCGCCCTCCGCGCTGGCCGCATGGCGGGCCGCCCGGCGCCGGCCCTGGCGGACGCCGTTTTGGCGCCGTGCGTCGCCGGTGTGCGCTTTTTGTGTGGACAAGGTCAATTCATTGACTACAAGGCGGTGGATGTCCTGAGCCGCTATGTGACCGAACGCGGTAAAATCCGCCCGCGTCGCAAAACCAGCACCTGCGCCCGCCATCAGCGCGAACTGACGGTGTCGATCAAACGCGCGCTACCTTGCCCTGCTGACCTACGTCGGCGGTACACAAGGCTAATTCTGACCAGGAGCGCCACGCGGCATGGCAAAGCGAGAACGAGCGGTTAAAGAACCGACCAAAAAACAGACGGCCCTCAACCGGCGCGAGCGTGAGCTTCAGCGCCGCGTTCTGATTGGCGTCGGCATTACCGGTGCCCTGGTGGTGATTCTGCTGGCGACCGGGCTGCTGCAGCAGTTAGTCCTGATCCCCAATTCGCCCGTGGCCAGCGCCAATGGCGTAAAAATCACGACCGACCGCTATCAGGCCCGCGTCAAATATGAGCGGGCGTTACTCGTGAATCAACTGGCGCAATACCAGCAGATTCAGGAACAGCTCGACCCAGGCGGAACAAACAACTTCTTCGGCTCCCAGATTCAACAGCTTGAGCAGCAGTTGAGCAGTCCGGAGACGTTGGCGCTGAGTGTGCTCGACAACATGATTGATGAGACACTGATTCGTCAGGAAGCCGCCAAGCGCGGCCTGAGCGTGGACCCCGCTGACCTGCAGAAGGAAGTTCAGAAGAACTTCGGTTACGAGCCAGACGCGACCCCGACTCCGATCATGACGCCAGCTACGATCACCTCGACCCAGGTGGTGACAACCTCTGCCGGCGTGACGGGGACCCAGGTGGTCAGCGTCACGGTGACGCCTGCACCGACCGCCACCCCGTACACCGAAACTGAGTACCAGCGTGTCTACAAAGAGACGTTGGACAATATCAAGCAGTCCTCTGGCGTGACCGAGGCCGAGTTCCGCGCCTGACGGAGAGTCGCCTGTTGCGCACCAAACTGCAAGAGATGGTGACCGCGGACGCGTCCACGACCGAAGAGCAGATCAACGCGGCATATCCTGGTTTCGGTGGCGGACACCGCAACCGATGACGAGAAGAAGGCAGCCGATGAGAAGATCAAGGCCGCGCTGGCGCGCTCAAGAACGGTGAACTCTTCGACGCGGTGGCGAAAGAGGTCTCCGACGACAGCACGGCCGCCAATGGCGGCGACCTGGGCTGGTTCGGCAGGGGCGCATGGTGGCCGAGTTCGAGGGACGCGGCCTTCAAGCTCGAGGTCGGCCAGTTCAGCGACATCGTGACGTCGCAGTTCGGCTATCACATCATCATGGTGACGGAGAAGGACCCCGCCCGCGCCCTGGATGAGAGCACCCTCGGCGCCAAGAAGGATCAGGCGTTCGAAGAATTCCTGACCAAGCTGCGCGATGAGAGCACGATCGAACGGACGTGGAATACCAGTAAGATTCCGCCCACGCCGATCGGCGGCTAGTTTTCTTGCGCCACACCACGTAAAGAGAGCCGGGTTTCCAAAGAAACCCGGCTCTTTCTTCTGATGCGATCTGCAGAATGGACTAACCCAGACGCTTCTTCGCCTCAGCGGTCAGCGCCGGCACGATCGTGAACAGGTCGCCGACGATGCCGTAGTTGGCAATGCCAAAAGATGGGCGCTTCGGCGTCCTTTGTTGATCGCCACGATGACCTTGGACGACCCCATGCCGGCCAGGTGCTGGATGGCGCCTGAAATACCGCAGGCCACATACAGATCGGGGCGCACGGTCTTGCCGGTCTGCCCCACCTGGTGCTTGTACGGAATCCAGCCCGCATCCACGGCCGCGCGGCTGGCGCCCAGGGCAGCGCCCAGGGCATCGGCCAATGCCTTGATCGGCGCAAAACCTTCGGCGCCCTTGACGCCGCGACCGCCGGAAACGATGATGCGCGCATCGCCCAGGCTGATCTCGCCACCGCCGACCACCTCGAAGCTGTTCACGCTGGTCCCGGCCTGTCCTTCGGCCAGCACCGGCGCCACCTTGACTACCTTGCCCACCAGACCCGGATTGGCTTCGGGCGCCGGGAAGGCGCGATTGCGCACGCTGGCAATCTGCGGATCGGCTTTGCTGACCACATCCACCATGATGTTGCCGGAGTAGATCGGCCGCGTCGCCAGCAGGCGCCCGTCACGCAGCGCCAGATCGAGCACGTCGGCCGCAACGCCTGTGTTCAGATCGCAGGCCACTGCACCGCTCAGGTCGCGGCCGCGCCCACTGGCCGGGAAGAGCACGATGGTCGGCTTGACCTCGCCAATGACCTTCTTGATCACCTCGGTGTACGGATTGAGGCGGAACGATTTCAGGCTGGGGTCATCGCACACGTAAACGGTGTCGGCCCCATAGCTGATAGCCGCCGCGCCGCGGCATCCACACCGCTGCCCAGGACAATGGCGCCGGTTGTTACGCCCAATTCGCTGGCCAAGGCGCGCGCCTTGCCCAAAACTTCCCACGAGGTGCTGGTCGGTCTGCCCTCGAACTGTTCGACCCAAATCATGACTGACATAGTGATGTCCCCCTTCCTTTAGAGTACCTTATCGGCTAGCAGCCGATCCATGAGGATGGAGGCTTGCTGCTCCACAGTGTCGGCCTTGATGATCTCGCACTTGGTCGCGCGTGCGGGCGGCTTGCGCATGTCAACCCAAACCATGACCGACCCGGCCTTGCCCACCTGACCCGCGCTCAGGCCCAAGTCACCCCCGGTCCAGGACGGAATGATGGCTTTGTTGGCCTTGCGGATGCCCATGAAACTGGGATAGCGTGGTTCGTTGATCTCGCGGGCCACGGAGAGCACCGCGGGCAGCGTGGCTGTGGTCGTCTCTTTTCCCTCTTCCATGCTGCGCTCCACGGTGATTTTGCCACCGCTGATGTCAACCACCTTGGTGACGCCGCTGAGGTAGTTGGCGCCCAACAGGCGCGACAGCCCCACCGACACCAGGCTGCTATTGCCATCCACCGCCTGTTTACCGGTGACGATCACATCGGCCGCGCCATTCTTCTTGATCGCGGCTGCCAGGACACGGGCTGTTGCCCAGGCATCGCCATCTTTGAATGCCTCGTCGGACAAGAGCACCGCATTGGCAACGCCCATCGCCAGCGCAGTGCGCAGCGCGGCGACCGCCTGTTCCGGGCCGATGCTCACCGCGGTGACATCACCGCTGAAACGCTCGCTCAGGCGGATACCCTCTTCCAGGGCAAACTCATCCCAGGGGTTGACAACCATGGTCACGCCTAACTCGCCTGACTTGACACGCGTCAAATCAACCTTGGGTAATTCCGCCGTGTCAGGCGTCTGCTTGACGCAAACAACAATCTTCATACACCTCTCCCTTTGATTGGCCGGGGGAATCGTGAGTACCGAATTCAGGAATAAAGATTTTTCAACTGTCCAGTTCCGAGCAAATTCTGAGCATACTTAGGATCCGTCACGAAATGACTGTTACATCTTTCCTTCGTGTCCAAGCGTGTCATATGCGACGCTTATTTCGTGACGGATCCTTACAGCACCAAATCGGACACTCATTTAATTTTTATTCCTTACGTGGATGATGCACCCATCAGCACGATCGTTCACAAGTTTAACATCATCGCGGCTGCCTGCCATGAGGAAAATCATACAGAGGCAGTATATTAGCGGGCAGGCGCAAGGCCGTGCCCCTACTCTCGACGTGCCAGGAAGGTGACCTCTTGCAGAAACAGGCTCTCTCCTTGTTGTGACACCGGCCCATCCGTGATGATCAGGCGCTCACGCGTGGTCTGATCGTACATGCCGCACACCAGGGTGTAGGTGCCGGGCGCCATGTCGGACGGCAACAGCAAGCGGTGTTCGTCGCGGATCGCCTGCCCAGGCACCCAGATGGAGGTGGAAGCCAGCCCCTCCGCGGGTTCACCGTCGTGTTGCGCCACGATATTCCCACGGCGGTCGAGCAGATGAACGAACACCGTGTAGTCTGTGTCAACGTAACGGGTGGCATGCCACTGCAGGATGACCTCCAGCGCGGTATCTGAGCGGCGCAGCGAATAGCCGAGCAGAAGGATGCGATCGCCCAGTTCCACGTTCAGCGGCCGTTCGGGGTCCGTGGCCGGTCGGGCGACATCGGGTAACATGCCGATCTTGCCCAGGGTCAGGGCGGCGCCATTTCTTGCACTGCGCCGGTGACCTCGTGTGTGCGGTACATGCCGGCCAGTATGGTGTAGGCGCCAGGCTGCAGCGAAGATGGCAGGGTGACGGTGAAGACATCGCGCAGCAATTCGCCCGGCCGCCACAGGCTGGTGGGGTAATAGGCGCCGCCGGCCGGATGATCATTGCCCTGCGCCACCTTGTCGCCGGACGCAGCGAGTAATTGCACGAAGCCGGTGAAGTCGGCATCCAGTTTTTGCTGCGGCTGCCAGTAGAGCGTGACGACCAGGGCGCCTCCCGGACGCAATTGATTGTTGGGATCGGCGCCATAGCCGATCAGGCGCAACGCGTCGCCCAGGCCCAGGTCAAGCGGGCGCTCCGGGGTGCGCGTCACCGCCGGCCCATTCACGCGCACCACCTGCCCCGTGGCGGTCAGGTCGAACTTCACATCCAGGCCCGGCATCGGTTTGATCAACACCACCGGCCGACCGCCGCCCAGACTCAAGGCACTCTCCACGACACGGGCCACATCGCTAAATCCCGAACCGGGCATGATCTGTGGGAAGAGGCCGGTCAGGTCTTGGTGCTGGCCCCGCACGAGCTGGTAGTACCAGAGCGGCGTCATTTCATCACGGTCGTTGCTGACCAGGATGGCATTGGCCGGAATCGGTTGACTCAGAATCTGCTCCCACCACACCGCCGCCTTGTTCTGCTGGCTCAGGTCAAGCAGGGGAAAGCGCCAGACCAGCCACGCGAGAGGCCACACGAGCAGGACGGCCGGCACGATCAATGGCAGTCGCCCGATCTGGCCGCGCGCCAGCCGCGCGCCCGTTTGCACCAGCGCGGCCAGGCCGATCGCCAGCCAGATGCCGAGCACCAGGTAGACCGGGATGTACAGGACGGCGATGTCGCCGATGCCATAGAAGAGATTGAAGGCGAGCAGGCCCAGCAGGGCCGCGCCGGTCAGGGTCAACATGCCGCGGCGTTGGTGCAGAAGCAGATGGAGCACGCCCAGGGCCGCCAGTGCCAGGCCCGCGGCGCCAAATTGCTCTCTGGCCCAAGTTAGCGCCTGGGGCAACTGCGCCAGCGCAGCCTCTGGTGTGCGCAAGGCGCCGGCAAAACGCACGCCGGTGGTCCATTGCATGAAGCCGCTGAAGCCCGATTCGTACAGTTGCAGCGCATGGCCGTTGCTCAATTCCACGCGGGCGTAGGGGGTGAACTGCGCACGCCAGGGAATGGTCAGATAGAGCAGCAACGGCAGGCCGGCGCAGAGCAGCAGGATCGTCAGGCGACGCAGCAGCAGGGCAATGGCGGGTTGCACGCGCAGCATGAAGAGCATGACGGCCGGGGCCAACAGCACCGTGGTCTGATGATGCGTCAGGCTGAGGCCGAACATGACGCCAGTGGCGTTGAGCCAGCGCCCCGCCGTGGCCCGATCGGCGCGTTGGGCGGCCGCCCAACGCAACACCAGATAGAGGACGGCCAGCATCAGCACCGCGTTGAAGGTGTAAACTTCGGCAATGACCGCCTGCGACCACCAGGTTGGGGAGACCGCCAACAGCAGTGTGGCAAACACGCCGCACAGCCACCGGCTGCCTGTTGACTGGGTGGGGAGGACGCGTAAGAGCAGGTGCTGCGTCACCAGGAAGAAGAGGCCCAGCGCGACACCGCCCCACAGCACCGAAAAGGCGTTGACCCGCGTGGCCGGTTCGGGCCACCACGGCGTTGCCTGCGTCCACAGCCAGCCCAGCGCGCCAAACAACGGGTAGCCGGTCGGGTGGATCAGGCCGCCGATGGGCAGGGCAAATTGCAGCTCACCGGAATCGCCGAACAGCAGCCCCGGCGCCATCGTGGCCCCGTACAACGCCCAGCCGCCGACCATCAGCGCCAGGGCCAGCCAGCGCTGCGCCGGCGGCCCATCCACCGACTTGGTTGTTGCCTCGTCCAGTTTTTCCATGCTCATGGTTCATCCTCACGGATGCATTTTCATCCTGAAGCGCAGCCCACGGGGATGGGCCTTGCCTGGGTTGCCGCGACTCCAGCGCGTGCTTGCAAGCGCCAGGTCGCCGGATCGAGTCACAACGCTCACTGCACGCGCACCCAGTCCAGGGCGAAGGCCAGCGGCCGGGCGTCGCCGCCCACCTTCAGATAGGCATCGCCGGGCGCCCAGGCTATGGCGCCGACGCCATTCCCCGCGCCTTGCACACCGACCGCGGCCAAACTGGCGCCGGCCGCCAGATCGGCCGGCAGCCCCAGACGCCCCAGGGCCGCGCGTGCCGCCGCGGTCAGGTGCCGCGTCGCATCTTCTTTCGTGGCAACCACCACCACGCGCCCGGCCGGCACCTGCGCCAGGTAGGCGGTCAGCGCCTCGGCCTCGAAGTCGTTGGCCGCGGTGTCGAAGCCGCGCTTGTCCAGCAGCGCGCCCGTCTTTTCATCCAGCACCGCCAGGTTGATGCCGCGGCGGCCGGCCGAGGCATCGAATCGCTCGCCCTCTGGCCCGATCAGGGTAATGAAGGCTTCGCTGAAGGCATGCACCTCGATGATGACCGGCGCAGCCACGCCAGTCGCACCGATCAGGGCGCTCTCCGGCTGCGCGTTGCGCGGGGCCTGCGTCCAGCCGCTGGTCAGGCTGATGATGCTGGGGCCGCTGCCCCCCGTCTCCTGGACATCGGGCACGTCGAACGTCAGCTCCTGCCAACCTGGCGTCAGGCTGCGCTGGCCCAAGGCGCGGCCGTTCCAAGCCACCGCCAACGTTTGCCCAGGGCCGCCGGGGTAGCTGTAAGGCGTGACCCGCAGCGTCAGCCGCAGCTTCTGACCGGGCTGCGGCTGCACCGGCAGGAAGAGCTCAGTCTGGCGGCCGGTCATCCAAACCGCGCTGGCGCCGGCCAGATCGGCTTCATCCACATCCCAGTGGTCGCCGCGGTAGGGCAGGGTGTCCTGGCCGCCAAAATCGAGCTCGAACGGCAGCGGCGGGGGCGGCGCCTGCACCCGGTAGACCTGCACGCCATCGGCCTCGAAAATGGGCTGCGGATCAACCGGCAGCACCTGCAGGGCATAGTCCCGCGTCGCCTGCCAGGTGTCCACATACGGATAGCGTCCTGGCACCGGCGGGTTGACCACCAGGTAACGCACGTTGAGCAGGCTCATCAGCGCCGCGGCCTGATCGCGGGCAGCCTGATCGAGCGCGGGCGCGGGCGTTCGATACATCTCCAGGCCGGTCAACGCCTGGAAGAGCGGCAGGCGCTCGAAATAGTCGAACTTGAAGGGCGGATTGCGCACCGCGTTACCGCCGATGATGGGCTGACCGTGGAGATGTTGGTACCACTGCACGCGTGTATCTTCGGAGCCGAAGACACGAAAGCCGTTGCGCCAGCCCAGCGGCAGGAGAGCACCGCGAACGGTCCCGGCTCCTGCGCCAGTTGGCTGTAGACGGCCGGCGGCCGCGTGTCGGTCAGCGGCAGGGGCCAGGCGAGATGCTCGAAGAGCACCGCGGCGGCCAGCACACCGCTCAACCCCGCGATCAGAGGCCGGCCGGGCCGCCAACCCGCCAGCCGCGTGCGCAGATGTTGACTGCCCACCGCGGCCAGCACCGCCAGCGCCAGCATCAGCGGGATGCTGAAGCGGTTGGGCGTGCGGTTGGCGTTGATGAACGGCAGGTAGTGCAGCAGGGCAAACGGCAGCGGGAAGGTGACGCCCTCCGGCAGCAGGTTGTCCAGCCCGAAGCGCCATTGGCCGTTGATTTGCAGCAGGGGGCCGAGCGAGAGCAGCGCGCTGAGCAGGGCCAGGCCGATCCAGCCGGCCAGCGCCTGCCAGGCTGCCAGGCCGGACTTGCTCCAGCGGGCGGTCAGGCCGGCCACGAGCGCCAGCGCCAGGGTGACGATGCCGACGAAGCCGGTGTTGACATCGCTGAAACGGGCGCTGCCGGTTTCAGCCGCGCGCAGCGCCTGCGGCCAATTTTGCCCCAGCAGGGGATGCAGCGCCACCGGCGTGACGAAGCTCGCCAGGTCGTTGGAGAGCTTGAGCGCATCGCCCCAACCCTCCAGGCCGTAGCGGCCGCCGAGCATCTCGCGCACGGTGGGCAGCAGCAGATAGCCGCTGACCAGCGCGGCCACCGCGCCGGCGAGGGCCAATCGGGCCAACTGCTGTCCCCAGGTCGGGCGGCGGGCAGGCGGCGCGGCGTTTGGCCGGGGCTGCATGGGCAGCAGCACCAGCAGCGCCAGCGCCAGGAAGACGGCAAAGGTCATGTCGGTGAGCAGGAGGAAGCCGCTAAAGAGGCCGGCCAGCACGGCTGCGCGCCAGGCGGCGCGGCCGTCGGCCTGCGCAGCCTTGAGAAAATAGAGCAGGGCAAAGGGCAGCCATTGCACGCTGGCGATGTTGTAATGACCGAGGGCCTGGTAAATGGCCCGATTGGCGCCAAACGCGTAGATCAGCCCGGCCAGCAGCGCTGGGAAGGAGTGGCGCGGCCTGGCGTTTATCGGTAGGTCGCAACAGCCAGCGGGTCAGGAGGAAGGCGCCGTAGCCGCTCAGCAGCGTGGCAAACCAGAGCATCAGGTTGCTGGCGAGGGGCACGTTGCCCGCCAGTTGCAGGGGCAGGCCCAGCACGGCATGAAAAAAGTTGTAGGTGTAGAGAATCAGATCCAGGCCAAGCGGATAGAAGAGCAGATGGGTGTGCAGCGGGCTGCTGTGCAGATCCAGCGCAGCCGTTTTGAACCACCAGGCGCTCCAGAGGAAGGTGTATTCATCGAACGCCCAAGTGGCGCTGCCCGGCACATGCGTGGTCAAATGAGTGACCAGGGGATAGGTCAGGGCCAGGGTGAGAAAGGAAAATAATGTCAGAGCCGCCATGTGTGGTCGGCGCCTGATGAACGACAACAAACGCATACCTGCCTCGCACAACGAGATAAGGCTATGTTACCACAGGCGTGGACAGGTGACAAGGTGGGATGAGGACAGCAGCTCCAAATGTAGCACACATTCAACCACAAAGAGCACATGCGGGGGTTGGTGAACACAAAGAAACGGCAGATCAGACGCAAATCGGCAACTTCTCTGCGTTCTTTGTGATCTCTGTGGTAAAAACCAGGCTACATTTGGAACTACTGGGATGAGGATGTTGGGATCACTGTGCGATCGTCAGCGTGGTGATCTCCACATGATTGCCCGCGGCCTGGCCGGATTGATCGAGTACGGGCAGGCGCTGCCCGCTGGGCGCGTGGTACAGGCCGGTGATGAGGGTGAGCGGCCCGACTGGCGCATTGGCCGGTACGTGCAGGATGTAGGTTTCCAGGCTGCCTTCGCCCGGCCGCCAGAGGGAGGTGGGGTAGCGACCGCCGGTCGGCTGATGATCGTCCTGCGCGAGGATAGCGCCATCCGCGGCCAGCAGGTGAACGAACGCGGTCAGGTTGAGGGACGGCGCCGCGCGGGCCTGCCAGGCCAGGGTGACGGTCAGCGCCTGGCCCGGTGTGATCTGGTCGGGCAGGCTGGCCGCGACCAGGTTCATGCCCTGGTCGAACGCGGCCGCGACGCCCGTCTGCAGCCCGGCGGTCGCGACCCGGTCGAGCGCTGCGCCCAGGTCGGTTGGCGCAATGGGGACGCCTGGCCCGATCTGTGCCTGCACGCCGCCCTGGCCGCGGCCGGCACGGTCAGCCAGGCGTCATCCCCCGCGCCGAACGCGCGCACCTGCACCATTAGCAGGTAGCGGCTGGGCCGCACGCCCTCGGTCGGCGGGTTGAGGATGATGATCTCCTGGAACGCGTCGCCCGCGCGCCAGCGGTCGGTCGGCCAGCGGCCGTGGGTGGGCGCGTTCGAGTGTTCGGCCAGCAGCGCGCCATCGTCAGGGTGGCGCAGCGCCACGCTGACGCGCCAGTCCTGGGTCGGGACCATCTGCGCTCGCCAGGTCAGCGTGACGGTCACCGGCTGGCCGGGCGCGTGGCGGGAATCGTCCACCTGCGCCTCGAGCAGCGCCAGCTCTGCGCCGAAGAGGATCGGCGTCGCGTCCGGCGGCAGTGCGGCCAGGGCGGGCCGGCCAAACGCGGGCCGGATCAAGCCCAGGGCCGCGATCAGGGCCAGCAGAAACGTGGCCGCGGGGATGAGCATCCAGGAGGGCCGGCGGGTCGGCCAGAAGCGCCGCGCCAGTTCGTGCAGGCCGGCCACGAAGCCGATGGCAAGCGGACCGATCACCGGCCACAGCAACCGCGCCTGATCGGTGCCCAGGGCCAGGCCGGTGTACTGCACCAGTGTGGCGAGCGACAGGACCACGCTCAACGCCAGCAGCGCCGCCAGACGGACAGCGCCGGATGAATCCGGCGGTACGGAGGCAGGTGGCTCGAACCGTAGGTCACGCCTCCGGCGTGACGGCGTCGTCTGCAACAAATCATCGCTCCCCGGCAACGGCCCAGGTTGCGCGCGCCGCTCGAACCGTAGGTCACGCCTCCGGCGTGACGGCGTCGTCTGCGACAAATCATCGTTCAACTGCCCAGGCTTACGGAATCCATACAGCGCAAGCCCCGCCAGCGCGGCCAGGCTGGGCAGCAGGAGCAGGACGTAAACCCAAGCCGGATATTCGATCTGCCCGGCCGCGCCAAATTTGCCCCAGAAGGTCTTGAAGAGGCCGCTTGCCAGCCAGACCAGCACGGAGAAATCCACCGGCCCCTGGCGCACATCCACCGTGGCGCGCACCAGCGGCCAGCCCAGGAGATCATGATACAGGAGCCAGTTGCGCAGCAGCCAGGGCGCGGCGATCAAGCCGGCCGGCGCCAGGCTGAGGCTGGCCGCAGCCAGCCTGGCCGTCCACGAACGCCAACCCGGCGCCAGAACGACGGCCAGGGCGGCCACCGGCCACAACACCAGCAGGCTGACCTTGGTCAGGAGACCGAGGCCGAGCAGGACGCCGAGCGCCAGCCCGCGGCGGTGCGTCCAACCGCCGGCCGCGATGCGCAGCGCCAGCAGCAGGCTGAGGGTTCCCAATGTGGCCGCCAGGTTGTCGTTGCTGACCGCGCCGCTGCTGAAGAGGAAGCCGGGCAGGAAGCCGACGAAGCCGGCCGCGGCCAGCGCCAATGCGGGCCGACCGGGCGCCAGGGTGCGCGCCAGGGCAAAGACGCCCCAGACGGTGACGGTGCTGAGCAGCGCGGAGAAGAAACGCAGGAGGTGCATGGCAAGGCTGCCGCCCTGCCAGGGGAAGTCTTCCAGGCGGGTATGGATGAAATGGTTCGGGTAGATGGCATCCGGGCCATGCTGGGCGTCTGGGTTGGCGCGCAGAAAATCGAAATCGAGGCCGGTCCACGCGGTCAGCGCCGCGCCCAGGCCGTGGTAGAGCGGCGGATGTTTGCCCTGGGTGATCGCTGGCCCCACCGGTAGCCGGCCCTGTGTGCCGATGAAGACCACATAGGCGTAATGATCGGCCTCATCGGGCGCTTCACCCAGCGGCACGATCAGGCTGAAGAGGGTCGCCAGCGCCAGGTGAACGGCGAGCAGAAGCCGGAGCGGTGAGCGCCAGGGTGGACGCGGCTGGGCGGTCGGCATCAATGCACCGTGACTTTTCCCAGGGGAATGCGCTGATCGGGCACAGGCGGCGTCACCGGCAGGTTGCGCAGCGGCTGCGGTTGATACATCCCGGCGCGCAGTTCGTAGACGCCGGGCGGTAGGTCGGCCGGCAGGGTGATGAGATGACGGTCGAGGATCAGCTCGTTGGGGTGCCAGCGGGTGGTCGGGGTGAAGCCGCCAACCGGTGCGCCGTCCTGCTGAGCGCGCACCGCGCCGCCCGCGTCGAGCAGGTGGACGAACACCTGGTAGTTCTGATCGGTGTCGCGCAGGTTGAACCAGTAGAGCGTGACGGCCACGCGCTCGCCGGGCCGCGCCTGCCCGGGCAGATCTGCGCCGATGAGGAGCGCCTGATCGCTCACCGCGCTGGACAGGCGCTGCGGCTGCCAGGCGGCCGTAAAATGAACCAGCGCCAGCAGCGGGGCCAGGGTCAGGGCCGCCACGATCAGCAGCCCGCGACGGTCCGCCAATGACAGCCCTCCGGCCAGCAGCAGCCAGAGCAGGCCGCCCCACCAGGTCAGGGCCGTCAGCACGCCGGCCACCTGGCGCGGCAGGGTCGCTTCGAAGGCCATCTCCACCATATGCCGCCCGGCCGGAATCTGCGCTGTCACCAAGCCCAGCTCGCCGCTGGCGCCGGTCGGCACGCGTTGACCGTCCACGCGCACCTGCCAGCCAGGGAAGTAAAAGGCGTGCAGGCGGATCGTCTGCGCCTGCGGGCTGTCCAGCAGCAGGCGGTAGGTCAAGGGGCCGCGTGCCAGCAACACGATGTCCGGGATGGCCGCGGGCGCAGGGCCAGCCTGCGGTTGCGCGGGCGGCCGGCCCAATGCCCAGCGCTGTTCTGTCACCGTCACGGGCAGAAACTCGCCGGTCCAGGTGGCGCCCACCTGGCCGTTGGCGGCATCTTCGGCCCACATCTGTTCTGGCGTCACCTCGGCCGGGCTGCGCGGCAGCACGCGGTAGGGGAGATCGGCCAGGCCGGTCCACAGGAGCAGGATGACGATCGGCAAGGCCAACGCGGCCTGCCAGCGCAATCGGCCGCCGCTGAGCCAGGGCAGGGCGCCCACCACCAGCGCGCTGGTGAACGCGGTCATGCTGAGCCAGCGCCAGGGGTATTGCAGGCGGGCCAGCAGCGGTTCGGCCAATTGCCACAGGGGCAGCGAGGGCGCGGTCAGCATGACCAGCGACAGCAGGCAGGCGATGACGGCAAAGATGAAGAGGGCGACGCGCGGCGAAAACGAGAGTTCAGGCGACGCGGCGCCATCGAGCGATTGAAATCGCGCCTGGTGGGCGTTCCGCCGGGCGTCCACCGCCGTGGACGCGAAATCGGTCGGCGCAGGTTCAGGCGGTGCGGCGCCATCGAGCGATTGAAATCGCGCCTGGTGGGCGTTCCGCCGGGCGTCCACCTGCGTGGACGCGAAATCGGTCGGCGCAGGCCAGCGCGGCGGAACGCCCCTTCGCCCCGAATTCATTCGGCGGCTGTCGTCAGGCGGCCCGCGCCAGAGCGAGAGGGGCGCCGCTGGGCGGCCACGGGGGCGCAGGGGGGCCAGCCCAGGCCCAGGACATGCTGCCAGGGTTGGTCGGCCGCCAGGCGGTAGACATAAGTCAGGGATCGTCCCACCAGAAGGGGCAGCAGGTGTTGGCGGTAGCCGGTGGAGAGCGGGTCCGCGCCCAGCTTGACCGCGCCGGCCTCCGCGATGACCGGCAGCCAGTAGAAGGCGGTCAGGCCCAGGGCGGCGCTGAAAGCCGTCGCGGCGCTGAGGATGCGGCGGCCGGGGGCAGATGTTCCACCCAGGCAGATCACCGCGCCGGCCCAGATGGGCGCCAGCAGTAGGGCGGTCAGGTGATGGGTGAGGATGAGTCCGGCCCAGGCCAGGGCGTGGCATGTCCAACGCCAGGCCTCACGGCGGGGTGTGCGGCCGGCGGCGTCGCCGGGCAGCAGGGTCAGGAAGATGAGCGGGGGCCAGACGAAGGCCAGGTGTTCGGCCAGCGCGCCGCGCAGCAGGCCATCGGCCAGATGATAGGGGGAGTAGGTGTAGACGGCCGCGGCCAGCAGCCCGCCGGCGTCGCCCCACCAGCGGCGGGCAAAGGCGAACATCGCCAGCGCCGGCAGGATGAATCCCAGGGCGAAGACGATCTTGGTGGCGGTCAGGGCGCCGAACGGCAGGAAGGGTACGGCCAGGTAGTAGCTGAGCGGGCTGTAGAAGTGCAGCACGGGCTGGCCGTAGCCGAAGCCGAACTCGGCAAACCAGCGCGGGTAGAGCAGGCCCTGACCGATGGCATCACCCAGGGCAGCTACACGGTAGAGATGAAAAAGGCCGTCGTCAGAGGCAAAGAAGCCTGGTTGCAGGAGCGGCAGGCAGGCGGGCAGGCTGACGAGCAGCGCCAGCAGCCAGACGATCCAGCGGCGGCGCGGCGCGGGCCGGCGCAGCACGCGGCCGCCCTCCCGGAGGGGGCCAGGCGGCGGCGCGAATGGAGCAAGTGCAGGCAGCGTGGTTGGCATGGCCGGTATGACTCAGCGGGTCAGGGCGATGATGAGCAGGCCGGCTTCGATGAGGAAGAAGGCCAGGGTGATCAGGCTGAGCGCGGAGAGCTGTCCGCGGGTCAGCGCCAGTTGGAAGCGGCTGCGGCGATAGGCGAGCAGGAGCAGCCAGAGAATGAGCGCCCAGATCATGACCGGTTCCCATGACCAGTAGCCGCCGGTGCGCTGCGCGTGCAGCCAGAAATTGAGCGTCAGGGCGGCGGTCAGCGCGAGCAGGCTGATGCTGCTGAGACGCCAGGCGCGACGAGCCGGGCCGGACAAGCCTTCGAGGAAGGGGCGGCGGCCGGCTGACAGTTCGAGCAGCAGGCTGATGCTGCCAACCAGCACGGCGAGCGCGATCAGCGCCCAGACGACCCATTGGGCCAGCGCGGTAACGGCGCCCATCAGAAGTCACTCACGGACGCCGCGCGCGGCGCGGTGTCTGCGTGCAACGGCGTGCCACTAGCCACCATGCCGGCCAGGGCGTCCTGCAAGGCGGCCAACTCGGCGCGCGTCCACGGTCCGCTGCCGAGCAGGGCCAGGGTCGCGGCGGTTTCGTCAGCCTGACCATTGAGCCAGGCCCAGGCGCGGGCAGGCGGTTGACTTTGCGCCAGCAGCAGGCCCATGAAGGTCAACAGGCCGCCGATGAGGGCCAGCGGCAGGCCGGGGTCGAAAATGGCGGCGAGCTGAACGTAGCGCGTGGCCGTAAAATGGAAGGTGTCCTGGGTGGTGGGGTCGGTGACGGCCGTCTGGGCGTGCTCCTGCAGGAAGGTGCTGAAGACGGGGGTCTCGCTGCCCAACGTCAGGGCCTGTGCCAGGAAAACCGGGCCGGCATAGCCTTGCTCAGGCAAGCTGGCGTAGTAGACCAGGCGTAGAACCTGGCTGCGCAAGGGCAAAGCCAGGCTCTGTTCGATCTGCGCCCGATCGAAGATCAGCGTTTGCTGCGTGGCCTGGTTGCCGCCGGTCAGCGGTCGTAGGGAGAGCGGCCGGCCATTGCTATCGGTCACGGTGACTTGCAGCGCGGGGCCGCTGCCTGTGCTAAGCAAGCGCAGCCCACGCGGCGCGGCCGCGGCCTCCGGCCCCAGGCTGACCGCGTCCGCCTGGCCGCCGACGGTGACGGTGAGGTGAGATGTGCTGCCGATGTCGCTGGCTTCGAGGGTGATGCCGGGACGGGCGCGCAGTTGCCAGGTTTGGCCGGGCGCCAGGTTGATTCCCTGTTCGCGCCAGCCGCCCTGTTCGCTGACGAACAACGCCAGCATGACCAGGAGCGGGCCGAGATAGCTGAGGATGTTGCCGATGGCGCCCCAGGCGCCGCGCGTGGCGTGAATGATGATGCGCTGGCTTGCGCCAGGCTCAGCGCCGTCGGCGGCCGAGGCTCCGCTGACCACGAGGCGAAAGCGCGAGCGCAGCTCGGCCATCAAGCAATCTGCCGCGGTCGCGGGCGCGGCGGGCACACGCACCTCGGTGATGACGAGGCCGCTGGGGGGCAGGGGCGAATCTGGGGTGGGGTGCCGTAGGTTGATCCAGAGCAGGTATTGATCGGCCAGGCGTACCAGGTTGTGGATGGCAAGGGCGGCCAGCACGAGGCGTAGCCAGGCAGCCTGCCCGATGGTGAAGAGGCCAAGCGCCAGCCAGACCGATCCCCACACCCCATAGGGCGCCGCGAGTTGCTGCAGAGCGCGTTGGTAGGCAGGCGTGTCTGGTGTGACGACTCTTGGCGCCGACGCGGTGGTCAGTTGTTGGGGCAATTGGGGCAGGGCGGAGGCAACAGCCAGACCCAGGATGAGGGGGATGACCAACAAGAGGAAGGTGCGACGCGATCCGGCCAGGCGCCAGAGTCGCGTCAGGCGATCGGGCGACGCGGTTCTCTCGTGAGTCAACGGGTCAGTCGAATCTGTGCGCAAACCAGCCACCCCATCCCAGGCATCGCGTGATGAGCGCATGATACCTTCATTCACACGGTCAGTCAAGCTCACAACGTGGACGCCAAATTGTTTGACAAAGTGATAGCGGACTGGTACAATTTTCACAAATTCATGCAGCGCAAAGGCGCATTTTAATGTCGGGGATGTCGGGGACCTGGCCCACGCAGGTGGACTTTGTACTCGTTGCAGCGACTTACAGTCGCCCGGTCTGCGCCGAGGCCCGCGTCAACCTGCGTCAACCTGCGTCAACTCGCGTCAATCCGCATCAAGATGAAAGGATCCGGTATGAATGGAAGCAATGTGATGCCATCGTCAGGTCCGACCGCAGTCGAAATCCCGCAAGACCTACAGCAGAATGTCTTCATCACTACCCTCGACAAGCTCTACAACTGGTCTCGTGCCTCTTCGATGTGGCCGCTGATGTTTGGCCTGGCCTGTTGTGCCATCGAAATGATCTGTACCGCCGCCGCACGCTATGATTTGGCCCGCTTCGGTATGGAAGTGATGCGCCCTTCACCCCGTCAGAGCGACTTGATGATCGTTTCGGGCACCGTGACCAAGAAGATGGTGCCGCAGATCGTGCGCATCTACAATCAGATGGCCGAACCGCGCTACGTCATTGCGATGGGGGCGTGCGCCACCGGCGGTGGTCCGTTCAAAGACGGCTACAACGTTGTCTCTGGCATTGATAAATACCTGCCGGTGGACGTGTATGTGCCGGGCTGCCCGCCCACGCCCGAAGCCTTGCTGCACGGCTTCATGAAGCTGTTCGACAAGATTCAGCATCAGTCCATCACCCAGGTTCCCTGGTACCGTAAGACCGAGCCTTATATGCCACTGGTGCCGGTTTTGGGGCCGGACATTTTCCGCCCTGAGGACGCCGAAACGATTGCGGCGATCTTGCAGGCCAGGCGGGCGCCGGCCGCGCCTGTCGCGGCGCTAACCGCCATTGCGCCTGATGTCAAAGCGGCCCCGCCGCGGGCCGCGGTTGCGGCTGCGGTCGCGGGCAAGGCGGTGGCGCGCACCATCAGCCCCGAAGAGCTGGCGGCTCGTCAGGCGAAGTTGGCGGAGCGCAAGGCGGGCTGGGCTGCGGCCGGCAAAAATGTGCTGGGCGATGAGCAGATCAATGACCGCATGGAAAAGGCACGTCGCGAGGCCGCGGCGCGCAAGGCACAAGAAGGCGGGCAGTAGACGGACGATCGTCAAGCCGTCGCGCTGGCCCGCTGTACGATGACCGGCGCGCGCGGAGAAGGATGAAAGATCAATGGCTGAAGCACGAACAATTGACAGCGCCGACCTGACCAATGCCGTCCCTGGCGCGGTGACCGCAACGTTGCCCAATGGGGATTTGGTCGTTGCGCGTGAAAAACTGATCGAATTTTCCACCTACCTGCGCGACAAAGCGGGTTATGATTACCTGTCCAATGTCACCGGGGTAGACTACCTGGGCTACAAGGGCCGCACCGAAGCCGACCGTTTCGAGGTGGTGTACCATGTCTTCTCCACCAAGCAGGGCGGCGGTCCGGTGACGATGCACGTGCGCGCACCGGCCAGCGATCCCTCTGTGCCGTCGGTGATCTCGGTTTGGCCGGGCACTGACCTGCAGGAGCGGGAAATCTGGGACTTGTACGGCATCCGCTTTCCCGGCCACCCCAACTTGCGCCGTATCTTGTTGTGGGAGGGCTTCGACGGCCACCCCATGCGCAAGGATTGGAAAGAGGCCTATTTCGAGGACGACAAGAAGCCGTTCAAGAGTCGCCATCCCGATGGCCATCACACCTGGGCAGAAACACGCACGCCCTGGGCACACAATGTGGCCTATGCGAGCGACTTCGATCCGCAGGAGTGGCTGCAGCCGGCCACGCAGTTCCGCGCACCGGTGACCAGCGGCGCGGCTGGACAAAATGGTCACGACGCCGACATGAAGACCGAGCGCATTGTGGTCAACATGGGGCCGCAGCATCCGAGCACTCATGGCGTCTTTCGCATGCTCGTGGCCCTGGAAGGCGAAACCATCACCGCGCTGGAGCCGGAGATGGGTTACCTGCACCGCAATCACGAGAAGATCGGCGAGCGCAACACCTACATCCAGAACATTCCCTACACCGATCGCCTGGACTACATTTCGTCCATGTCGAACAACTTTGGCTATGTGCTGACGGTGGAAAAGCTGCTGGGCGCGCAGTTCCAGCCGACCGAGTATGCCAATTATCTGCGCATCCTCATGGTCGAGCTGACGCGAGTCATCAACCACATGTGGGCCATCGGCTTCCTGCTCAATGACCTGGGCGCCTTCTTCACCCCGGCGTTGTACGCCATTCGCGAACGTGAGCTGATCCTTGACCTGTTCGAGGCTGTGTCAGGCTCGCGCATGATGTGCAACTATATGCGCTTCGGCGGCGTAGCCCGCGACCTGCCGGCTGGCTGGCTGGATGAGTGCAGCAAGATCATCAATCAGCGCCTGGATCGCAAAATTGATGAGATGGAATACTATCTGACCAATAACGAGATCCTGGTGGCGCGCTGCAAGGGGGTTGGCTATCTTTCGCCCGCAGACGCGGTGGCCCTCAGCACGGCCGGGCCGGTCTTGCGTGCCTCTGGTGTTCCCTACGATGTGCGCAAAGCCGATCCGTACTCCATCTACGACCGCTTCGATTTCAAGGTGGCCTGCTTCGATGGCTGTGATGTTTACGCGCGCTACCAGGTGCGTATCGAAGAGATGCGCCAATCGGTGCTTATTCTCAAACAGGTGCTGCAACAGATGCCCAAGTCCGGTGAGATTCAGGCCGGCAAGAAGCAATACAGCATCCGCGTGCCAGAAGGCACAGCCTACGGTCGCGTGGAAGGGCCAAAGGGTGAGCTGGGCTTTTACGTGGTGAGCGATGGCACCGGCAACCCCTGGCGCTATCGCATCCGCGCCCCAAGCTACATCAGCCTCAACGCCTTGGGGCCAATGTGCGTGGGTTATAAGGTCGCTGACTCGGTCATCGTCCTCGGCAGTATTGACATCGTGCTGGGCGAGACCGACCGCTAGCCAACGGCCGCGTTGAGCCGTGGATTTAGCCATTTTTGGACTGAGCTGGGGGTGCTATGTTTGGATCGGGAATTCTCAAGGGCCTGGGTGTCACGTTCAAGCACCTGGTTGACACCTTTACCGACGACGTCAAGAAGATTCCGAGCCGCTATGCCGGCCTGAACGGCGACCGGCAGTTCATTGACCAGCCCTGGAATGAAGAGGGGCTGTTCACGATCCAGTACCCGGAGGAAAAGCGCGTCATTCCGGAGGGTTTCCGCTTCATCCCAATGCTGCTGTGGGACACAGCCAAGAGTGAAGACCGCTGCACGGCCTGTGGCATCTGCGCCAAGGTCTGCCCACCGCAGTGTATCTGGATCGTACGCGACAAGGACGAAAAGGGAAAGCCGGTCACGCGGCCGGCCGAGTTCTACATTGATGCTTCGATCTGCATGAGCTGCGGCTTTTGCGCCGAGTTCTGCCCGTTCGACGCCATCAAGATGAATCACGACTACGAACTGGCTACCTTCGACCGCTACCCGCGCCTAATCTACGACAAAGAGACGCTGACGGTGCCGATCGAGTATTACGCGCGCCTGTGGCCGGCGCAGTACCAGGAAGAAGAACGGGTGCGCGCCGCGGAAGAAGAGGCGAAGCGCAAGCAGGCCGAAGAGAGGGCCAGGGCCGCCGCGGCCAAGGCCGCCGCGCCGGTTGCGGCTGCGGAAGCGACACCGAGCGCCGCAATGGCGCCAACCGCGCGCCCCAAGATGACGCCAGAAGAGATCGAGGCGCGCAAGGCCGAGGTGGCTGCGCGTCGCGGGGGCGAGGCCAGCGCTGAGGCTGCAGTGGCGCCAACCGCGCGCCCCAAGATGACGCCAGAAGAGATCGAAGCGCGCAAGGCCGAAGGTGGCTGCGCGTCGCGCGGGCGAGCCTGCGCCAACCCCTGCGCCCAGCATCGCTGCGCCGGTGGAACAGGCGTCCAGCATCGCCGCGCCGGCGCTGTCACCGAACGTGACGCGGCCGCGCATGACGCCGGAAGAGATCGAGGCGCGCAAGGCCGAAGTGGCCGCGCGTCGCGCAGGCGAGCCTGCGCCAACCCCGGCGCCCAGCATCGCTGCGCCGGTGGAACAGGCGTCCAGCATCGCCGCGCCGGCGCTGTCACCGAACGTGACGCGGCCGCGCATGACGCCGGAAGAGATCGAAGCGCGCAAGGCCGAAGTGGCCGCGCGTCGCGCAGGCGAGCCTGCACCAACCCCGCGCCTGCGCCGGTTGTGCCCACGCCCATGGCGGCCAGGTCGGATGAACTGGAACTGATCGAGGGCATCGGGCCGAAGATCGGCGCCGCGTTCCGCGCGGCCGGCATTACCACCTTCAAGCAGCTCGCCGCGACGCCGCTGGAGCGCATGAAGGAAATCCTGGCCGCCAACAGCCTGCGCGCTGATCCAAGCACCTGGGCCGAGCAGGCCGCGCTGGCGGCTGCTGGTCGCCTGGAGGAACTGAAAGCGTTGCAGGATCAGCTCATCGCCGGACGGCGCGACTAGAAACACAACCCCCCGATCACGCACCAAAAACCTTTGGAGCCAGGCTGGTTCCAAAGGTTTTTTTGATGTATGCACCGGCCTGATTTTCACGCCGAAGGCGCCCGGCAAAGGGGCGATGTCATCATTTGACTTTTGCCCGTTTTTTCGATACTCTTTACCCCTCAAGCGATTCTGACGCATAATGCTGAGAACGATTCGGAGAGGCACCATGATTGCTCCAAAAGCTGAGATCATTTTTCCACCCAAGCTGATCCCCCATCTGCGCGACCTGCGCGGGGATGAATGGCGCGTCCTGGTGGATCGCGTCACGCCCCTGTCCGAGATGGATCCCGATAGCCTGGCCTTTTCGCTGCTGATGATTCGCCTGGACGGCTGTCTCAAGTGTTACGCGGGCAGCTACAAGTTCATGCGCGGTTGCCAGTTGTGCGCCGTGCAGACCATCACCCAGTATAAGGGCAGCGACAGCCAGCTCCTCAAGGAGTATCAGCGCGCACAGGTTGACATTGACGATTACCTGAGCGGCCGTCGCCGCGTGTTCACCGAATCGTTTGCTGATGACGGCGAGGCAGACAAGCTGGCCGCGTAACGACCAGGCGCAAGTGGCATCTGAATCTTAGACTTCCGAAGTCTGAGGAGCGATATGAACGAATTCTCTGGCACAAAACGTGTGGGTATCATCGGCGCCGGCATCGCCGGACTGGCGGCCGCGTATGACTTGACGCGCCAGGGCTGCGCGGTGACGATCTTCGAGGGCGCACCGGTGGCCGGTGGTCTCGCCTCTGGCTTCAAGGCCGACACCTGGCAATGGCCGCTGGAACGCTTCTACCATCATCTGTTCACCTCCGACAGCGACATCATCCGCCTGACCCAGGAGATTGGCTGCCAGGACCTGCTCATCTTCCGCCGCCCCATCACCTCGATGTGGTACCAGGGCAAACCCTACGCCTTCGACTCACCCTTGCGCCTGCTGGCCTTTCCGCACCTGGACTGGCCCAACAAGTTCCGCATGGGTTTTGTCTTCGCCTACCTGCGCTATGTGGGCAAGAACTGGCGCGCCTTCGAGCAGACGACCTCGCACGCCTGGCTGGACCGCTGGATGGGGCCGCGCGGTTACAACATGCTGTGGCGGCCGATGTTGGAGGGCAAATTCGGCGATCACTACCAGGAAGTCAACCTGGCCTGGTTCTGGGCGCGCATCGTCAAACGCAGCCCGCGCCTCGGCTACTTCCAGGGTGGCTTTCAGGCCTTTGTAGATGCGCTGGTTGCCAGGGTCACGGCCCAGGGCGCGGTCGTCCACCTCGATAGCCGCGTCACCAACGTGCGGCCGGCGGCCAACCGGACACTGATCGTCAGCCATGACCGCGGCGAAGACACCTTCGACGCGGTGATTGCCACGGTCAGCCCCAGCCAGATGGCAGCCCTGGCGCCTGACCTGCCCGCGGCGTACCTGGGTCAACTGGGCCAGCTCAAGAGCATGGGCGCGGTGGTGATGACCCTGGCGCTGAAGCACAGCCTGATGCAGGACACCTACTGGCTGAACATCCCGAAAGCCGAGGGTTTCCCCTTCCTGGCGCTGGTCGAGCACACCAACTACATGGAAACGACGCATTACGGCGGCGATCACATCATTTACCTGGGCGACTACCTCGATCCCACGCATCGCTACTTCAGCCTGAGCGATCAGGAACTGCTGGCGGTTTTCTTGCCCGCGCTGGCGCGCATCAACCCGGACTTCCGGCCCGACTGGGTGCGCGAGGCCTGGGTACACAAGGCCACCTACGCGCAGCCGGTGCCGCCGGTCAACTACTCAGCCATGATCCCGCCGCTGCAAACACCCATCCCCGGCCTCTTCTTCGCCAGCATGAGCCAGGTCTACCCCTGGGATCGGGGCACCAATTATGCGGTGGAAATCGGCCGTCGGGTGGCGCAGCAGGTTCAACTTTCAGCATTGAATTAAGGGCTTGTCAAAGAAAGAATAGGTTCCCGCATTTTCCTGACCGAAATGCGGACAAGAACAGGAAGTTGTTTCTTGACAAGCCCAGGACAAGGACATGTTTGGTAAGAATCATCAAGTGACGGAGAAAGATGTTTTACGGGCGTTGAGCGCTGTCATAGAGCCGGAACTGCACCGGGACCTGGTCACGTTGAACATGATCAAGGACATCAGGATCGCGGGCCAGGAGGTCGGATTTACGATTGTGTTGACGACGCCGGCCTGCCCCCTGCGTTCGCAGATCGAGAGTGAGGCCTCGGCCGCGGTGGCCGCGCTGCCGGGCGTGGCGCAGGTGCAGGTCAACTTCGACGCCAACGTGAGGACCGATCGGCGCATTGCTGGCAAGCTGGATATTCCGGTCAAGAACATCCTGGCGGTGGGCAGCGGCAAGGGCGGCGTGGGCAAGACCACGGTCGCGGTCAACCTGGCCGTGGCGCTGGCGCAGATGGGCGCCCGGGTGGGCATTCTGGATGCCGATATCTACGGCCCCAATGTGCCGATGATGATGGGCGTGCATGCCATGCCCAGCCCGCGTGACAACAAGCTGACGCCGCCGGTGGCCTATGGCGTGGAAGTGATGTCCATGGGCTTCCTGGTTCCGGCTGGCGAGGCGCTCATCTGGCGCGGGCCGATGCTGCACAGCGCCATTCGCCAGCTCTTCACCGATGTCAACTGGGGTGACCTGGATTACATCATCGTTGACTTGCCGCCGGGCACCGGTGATGCCCAATTGACCCTGGCGCAGTCGGTGCCGTTGGTTGGCGGGGTCATCGTCAGCACGCCGCAACAGGTGGCCCTGTCGGATGCGGTGCGCGGCCTGGCGGCCTTCCGCAAGCTCGAAGTGCCGATCCTGGGCATCGTGGAGAATATGGCCGGCGATGTCTTTGGCAGCGGCGGCGGCGAAGCGGCGGCCCGGCAGTTGGGCGTCCCCTTCCTGGGCCGCATCATGCTCGATGCCGCCATCCGCAGCGGCGGTGATGTCGGCCAGCCGATTGTGGCGGTTGACCCCGACTCACCGCAGAGTCAGGCCTTCCGCCAACTCGCGCAAGCCATTGCGGCGCGCATCAGCGTCATGTCCATGCAGCCAGACCCCGAACTGCGCATCATCTGATGCCACCACCCTCTGAACCCCTGCTTGGGCGACGCGTGTTCGAGCTGGTCCGCAATCTGATGGCGCTGTTGGGCGTCTTCACCACCGTCTACGTGGTGGGCCTGACGCTGATCATCTCCTGGCAGGCCAGCCGTGACGAGGCCCGGCCGGTTGATGCGATCGTGGTCCTGGGCACGGCACAGTACAACGGCCGGCCGTCGGCGGTGCTGGCCGCGCGGCTGGATCATGCCATCAGCCTGTACAATCAGGGGGTGGCGCCGGTGCTGGTGACAACCGGTGGCTCCGGCCGCGATTCCCGCTTCACCGAAGGCGGGGTAGGGCGCACCTACGCCATGGGCCAGGGCGTGCCGGCTGGCGCGATCCTGAGCGAAGAAGGCGGCGCCAGTTCGTGGGAAAGCCTGCGCAACGTCGCGGAACTGCTCGAGGCGCGTGGCTGGCGTCGCATCGTCCTCGTCAGCGACCCGTTTCACATGACACGACTGAAGCTGATGGCACTCGGCCTGGGTTTGGAGCCGTCCGCTTCGCCCACGCGCACCTCGCCGATCTCTTACCGCCCCGCGGCCGAGATGTTCTACGTGTTGCGCGAAGTGGCCGGGGTGACCGTCTACGTTCTGACCCAGGCCGCCGCAAGCCTTCTGTGAGCACCGCCTGGCGCCTGGCCGGGTGCAGACCGCGAGGAACAGCATGGGGATAGTCCAGTCGCAGCGTATGGCGATCATTGACCTCGGCTCCAACACCGCGCGCCTGGTGGTCATGAACGCGATCCCCGGTTTTTCCTATCATCAACAGGACGAGATTCGCGAGGTGGTGCGTTTGCGCCAGGGCATGAGCAAGAAGGGCCTGAGCCGCGAAGCGATCGGGCGCGCCCTGGCAACCCTGCGGCTGTTCAAGCGCTTTTGCGACAGCACGCAGGTGGACATTATCCTGCCCACGGCAACCAGCGCCGTGCGTGAAGCGGCCAATGGCCCGGCCTTCATCGAGCAGGTGCGCCGCGAGGTGGGGCTTGACCTGCGCATCCTGAGCGGCGAACAGGAGGCGAGCTACGGGGTGCTGGGCGCACTCAATGAGGTTGCCTTCACGCAGGGCTTCGTGGTGGACATCGGCGGCGGCAGCGCGCAGATCAGCGAGGTGCGCGACCGCCGCTTTTTTGCTGGCGTCTCGTTGACGCTCGGCACCCTGGCGCTGACCGAAGGGTTCATCAGGAACGATCCCATCAAGCCGGCTGAGTTCGAGGCGGTGCAGGCCGAGATCGGCCGCCAGTTGGACAGCGTGACCTGGCTGGGCAAGGGGAGTGGGCCGCTGATTGGCCTGGGCGGCGCCATCCGCAACCTGGCCAAGATCGAAGCGGCTCGCCAGGCCTACCCGCTGAATACCCTGCACGGCTTCACCCTGCGCCGGGCCTCGCTGGAGCAGACGATCGAACTGCTGCGCAGGCTGCCCCTGACCGAGCGCCAGGCGATCCCCGGCCTGCGCACCGACCGCGCGGACATCATCCTGCCGGGCGCACTGGTCATCCGCGCCATCATGGAACGCCTCAAGGTCAACGAGCTGACCGTTTCGGCCAACGGCCTGCGTGAAGGGGTCTTCTTCGAGCACTTCTGGCAGCATTTTGCCTATCCGGTGATTCCGGACGTGCGGCGCTTCAGCGTGCTCAACATGGCGCGCACCTACAGCTATCAGAAAGCACACGCCAATCATGTGCGTTACCTGGCGCGGCGCATCTTCGAGCAGTTGATCCCGCTGCACGGTTATGGCATGGCCGAGCGCGAACTGCTGGACGCGGCGTCCCTGCTGCACGACATCGGCACCATCATCAGCTATCAGGATCATCACAAACATTCGCAGACGCTGATCGTCAACGCCGGCCTGCCGGGCTTCACCTCGCGCGAGACTGCGCTGATTGCCCTGCTGACCCGTTTTCACCGCAAGGGTAAGCCTGAGCCGCTGGAGTTCGCGCCGCTTCTCAAGGACGGCGATAACATTCTGCTGACGCGCCTCTCCGCCATTCTGCGCCTGGCCGAATACCTGGAACGCGGCCGCAACGCCACCGTGGACGACGTGAGCGTGACCTGGGGCGATGATTACTTGCGCCTGACGCTCATCGCCGACGAATACCCGGCCGTAGAAGTTTGGGACGCGCAGCGCAGCGCCCTGCCGCTGGTGGAAATGGCCTTCGGACGCCGCGCCCTGCTGGACAGCGTCGCCGCACCGAGCGCGTGGCGCGACAACGTTACGGCCTGAATTCCCCTGCGCGCTTGACAACTCAACCGGGCAATCCTTCCGTGCTGACGAAACGGAAACTTCTCCACTTTACAGAAACGGGCCTTTCCCTTACAATAGCGGCCTCTGCAATCCCCAGCCGTGCCAACGGCTCAACCGTGTGCCAGGGTTCAATTCAGAAAGGAAAACCGACCGATGACTCGTGCAATCGTCCCATCTCGTGCCCGCCTGCGCCGTTTTTGTCTGTTACTCTTGATGTTCTGTCTGCTGGGGGCCGGGTTGGTTCCAAGCGCCCTGGCCCATCCGAGCCGGCCGCCGCTGATCAACCGGCCCAAGTCTGTCTTGCCCACAGTCTGGAGCGCGCCCACGCCCGCGGTTCAGCGTGGCTCTGACGGGCTGACCGACGAAAAACCGACCCCGCTCACCGACGCGGAACGCGCGGCCATCGTGGACGGCGCCCGCGCCTACCTGGCTGAAGGCCCGCACGCCGTGGCGGTTTGCCCGGCGGGCGGCGGCGTGATCAGCGGCTTCGAGTGCCTGAACGTGGACCTGTTGTCCTGGATGCCCTTGAACGCCTTCAGTTCTGGCCCCACCAGTGCATCCAATATCTGGGAGTACCTGGCGCCCGATGGACGTGAGTATGCGGTCATTGGGGTGCGCAACGGCACGGCTGTGGTGGATATCACCGACCCGGCCAATCCGTTGGAAGTCGGCCTCGTGCCCGGCTATAGCAGCACCTGGCGCGAGGTCAAAACCTACAATCAGTTTGCCTACATCTCTACCGAAGCGTCTGGCCAGGGGATGCAGATCATTGACCTGCGCGATCTGCCGCAGAGCATTGCGCTCGTCAACACCTACACCGGCAACGGGTTGGGCACCATTCACACCCTCAGCATTGATGCACAGAATGGCTATCTCTACCTGAACGGTTCCAACCTGGCTAACGGCGGCCTCATCATCCTGGACGTCCACACCGATCCGATCCATCCGGTGGAAGTGGGGCGTTGGTCCACGCGCTACGTTCACGATTCCCAAATCGTCACCTACCCGCCCAACCATCCCACCTACGCCAATCGCCAGATCGCGTTCCTGTACACCGGCGCGCAAGGCATTGACATTGTGGATGTCACCAACAAGGCCGCGCTGGTTCTCTTGTCGCACACCACCTACACCGGCCTGGCCTATTCGCACCAGGGCTGGTTGACGCCGAATTTCCAGTACATCTACCAGGACGATGAACTGGACGAGCAAAACAACCTGGTGCCCAACATGACCACGCGCATCTTCGATGTGAGCAATCTGTCCAGCCCGCAACTGGCCGGCACCTATGTGGCGGCCAACAAGACGATTGACCACAATCTTTACATCCGCGATAACTTTGTGTATGAATCGGACTACCGCAACGGCCTGCAGATTCTGAACATCAGCGCGCCCACCGCGCCGGTGCTCACCGGCTACTTCGACACCTATCCCGGCAGCAATTCCACGGCTTTCAACGGCAACTGGGGCAATACCCCCTTCCTGCCCAGCGGTCACATCATCCTGGCCGACATCGAGCGCGGGCTGTTCGTGCTGCGTTTCAATGAACTGCCCGGTTCGACCACATTCACCATCGCCGCCGCGCCGCAGGCGCTGAATGTCTGCGCCGGCGGCAGCGCGCAATCCACCATCAGCATCGGTCAGATTCGCGAGTTCCTGCCCACCGTCAATCTGAGCGCCAGCAACCTGCAGCCGGAGATCACGGCCAACTTTGGCGCCTCATCCCTGCTGCCGGGCAGCAGCACCAGCCTGACGCTCAACGTGACGCCCAACCTGGAGCCGGGCAACTATCCTGTCCGCATCACCGGCGCCAGCGGTGCTGTCAGCTACTACACCGATTTGAGCCTGAATGTGGTCAGCGGTTTGCTGGCGGCGCCGGCACTGCTGTCGCCGGCCAACGGCGGTAACAGCGGCGTGCTGGCAACGCTCTCCTGGCAGGCCCTGGCCGGCGCCAGTGCGTATCATGTGCAGGTCTTCGACAATCCATTCCTCACCGGCGCCCCGCTGGTGGATACGACGGTGAGCGCGACGAGTTTCGCCATCCCCAACGGCCTGCTCAACGCCAACGGCCACTACACCTGGCGCGTCGCCACCGTGGGCGCGTGCGGTGAAGGCGCATTCAGCGCGCCGCGTACGTTCACCACGGTTGCCAACCTGTGTCAGGAACTGCTCCTCAACAATGGCTTCGAGAGCGGCAGCAACCCGCCCGGCGGCCCGCCCTGGGTCTGGAGCACCGAAAATACACAGACTGTCATCCGCCAGGGGCCGTTCCTGGACGATGGCGCCACCATCTATCCGCACAGCGGCGCGTGGGCGGCGCGCCTGGGCGGCTATAACAACATCGGCCCCACGCCCGATTCGCTCTACCAACCGTTCAGCATCCCGGCCGGCTACACCGCCACGCTCAGCCTCTGGTGGCAGATGCGCACCCAGGAGCAAAATACCGGCACGCAGTATGACTTCTTCCGCGTCAAGATCAAGGACGCCGGCGGCAACGATCTGCAGACCGTCTATAGCGGCAGCAACACCAGCCCTGAAGGAGTGTGGCAGCTCCAGACGCTCGATCTCACCGGTTCCGCGGGCAGCACGCTGCGCCTGTTTGCGGACATCACCACCGATCAATCACTGGCGACCTGGCTCTACCTTGACGACACCAGCGTGTCGGCCTGCGCGCCCTCTGCGCCCACCTGCACGTGGGCCGATGTCAACTGCTCGTGCAACGCCGTAGACGTGCGCGACATTCAACTCATGGCTGAGGCGTGGCGGGACTCCACGGTCAACGGCCAGACCTACCCCCAGTTTGATGTCAACAGCGCGGCGGGGTTGGGCAGCAATGATGGTCTCGCCACCATCGTGGACGTCCAGGCCGTTCTCACGCGCTGGAACACCGCCGCCTGCCAGTAAATGCGGCGTGCGGAGCCAGAAAAATCAATCCGTGTTGATCCGCGTGCTTTGGAATTGGCGCCGGATCAACACGGATTTTTTTCTTTAGCGGTCGGGAGTCCCGAATTTGTGCGGGAAGACAGCGTGCTCAGCCGCGGACGACGTCGCCACGCCGGAGGCGTGACCTACGGTGTGATGACCTATGCGGGTACGGGGTTGTCGCCTGGTGTACCGACGGCCGGTGAAACCGGCGGCTTCTCTTCACGCCCCAGGATCATGCGCCGGAACCCTTCCGCGGCGACCAGCCCGGCCTTCTCCCCTTCCTCCCTGGCCCAGGCGGTCACCATCTCGGTGGGGTCCCATCCTTCCACCTGGCTCTTGTGCTGCCGCAGGGCCGCAATCTTGTTGGCCAGGGTGCCGCTGATGTCCACCATCGTATCTTTCAGCGTGCTGTCGGTGACCCACACCTCGCGCACGCTGTGCGCCTCATAGCCCTCGGCCAGCAGGTCAGGGAAGGCCAGCGGCATGGAAACGGCCGGGAAGACTGCTTCCAGGGTAGCCACAGCCGCCGCGCGGTGATCCGGGTGGTTGATGTAGAAGTTGCCGTAGAAGAAGGCGATCGGGTCGCCGCAGACCACCGTGTCGGGCCGGTACTTGCGCATCACCCGCACCAGGTCTTTGCGCAACCCCAGGGTGGGCTGCAAGGTGCCATCATCGTAGCGCAGGAAGACCACCTCGTGTACGCCACATTCGCGCGCGGCCGCGCGCTGCTCCTCCTCGCGGATGGCCGCCAGGTGCTCCTTGGTCATCCCTTCGACATGGCTGCCGGAATTGCCGCTGGTAATCAGCACGTAGATCACCTCCGCGCCGGCCTGACTCCAGGCTGCGGCCGTGCCGCCGATGCTAAAATCGGGGTCGTCGGGATGGGCGTAGACAACCATCGCGCGTGTGGGGATGGGTGGGTTCGTGTCCATTTGGCTCATACTGATTGATCGTACCTCTCTTTGCTCGTGATTGATCTCAGGCTGGCGTACCGATCGCCAGCTCATAGATGATGGCGGTTGTCTCCGGGAGGTTGAAGAAGCGCACGGTTTCCAGGTCATAGAAGGCGCCGATGCCGGTGCAGCCAACGCCCAGGGCGTGCGCGACCAGGTAGGCAGCCTCGGCGCGCAGGCCGGCCTCCAGGTGCAGATTGCGATAGATGCGATCGCCGCACTGTTGCACCAGGTTCCCCAGGTCAGCGGCGAAAAAAATCACCGCGCCGGCGGCGGCGCAGAAAGCCTGATCGAGCGATAGGTGCATGGCCCATTCAGACAGGTTGCCCGCGCGCTCCAGGATGAGGCCGCGGCTGGCCGCATCGTAACGATAGGCGCCCTCCGGCACCCCTTCCACTCGAATGACAATCATGACCAGTTCGAGCGCGCCCTGGGCGCTGTCGGTTGCATACGCGACGTCGAGGGCCTGGATGATGGCGCTGAGTGCATCCCCTGGCAGAGGCGCCGGCTTGAACTGATGCGATGAGCGGCGCCCCAACAGCGATTGACAGAGGGACACCGGCACCGTTGGCCTGAGCAGGGGCGCCTGGTCAGGCGATTGCAGTTGACGGTGTTCTGTTTCGGTCACAAGCGCCGCCGGGCAGCGACGCAGGGCCTGCACGGCGGCCGGCTCGCGCAGCGCCGTCGCGCCGGCCGCGGGCAGGATGGCATCCACGGCGGCGTCCGGCTGCATGGGCGGCAACGATTCAAGCGCGAGGGGCGCCGGTTGGTCGGGCGCGCCGCGTGGCGGGGGTCTGTAGGCCCGATCGGCCCGGATTGCCACCAGGATTTGCACGGCTTCCTGCGCCGATGACAGCCCAACCAGGCGATTGACCGGTTCATCCACGAAATTGTAGACAACGGTGGCGGTGTAGCCCAGCGCCGCGGCCACCAGGATGACGTTGCCCGCCAGGTGACCGCAGTCCTGCAGGCAGTAGCGGTAGGCGCGCGGCCCATACTTCCAGGCGGTGCGCCACCACAGGCTGGAGATGGCGAAGACTGCATCCGCTTCTGCCACGGCCGGCAGCTCGGCCGCCGCGTCAGCCAGCCAGGCGATCCAATCGGCCGGGCGCAGAAGTTCCAGCGCATGTTCACCGGGCGCGTAATGATAGACGCCGTTGCGCGCACCGGCAGCGCCGCGCAGCGCCAGATAGAGCTCTGCAGGATAAAGCGCGCCGGCCGAGGGCGCCGCGCGCAGGGTCAGCGTGGCGCCGGGCAGCGCCTGTTGCGCGGTGGGGCCATAAGCATAGTAGCACAGACGCGAGAGCGTCTCCAGATTCCAGGCGGCCGGCGCCGCCAGGGCCGCATGGGGCGACAAACGCTGCACGACCTCCAGGGTATCAGGAAAGTCGCAGTCAATTTGCTCGGTCAGGGCCAGGCGGGCGACGGTTGGGTAGAGCTTGTAGATGGATGGCTGGCGGCTCCAATCCACGTCGGTGCTCATGGTTTGCAGGCGTCCGGCCGTCTGAGCCGTTTCCGCGTGCAGACGCAGAGTCAGGGGCTGGCGGTTGCCGCTGCGCGGTCGCTCAGGGTTTTGCTGTGCGGCGGCCACAGGCGATTTGCGCCGGCGCTGGGATAACCAGTCTTGCCACATAGAATCCTCCAACCGGGCTGGAATCCATCATGCTGGGGTGGAATTTACCATTTTGGGGTGGCAGATTCCACCCCATGTGTTGACACGAGAGCGGCCCGATTGTAGCACAAAGCGGAGCGAAACGGAAGCAATGTCATGGCCGCGGGTGATTTGTGCAATTGACATCTTGTCAGAAGTCATGTAAAATGACCGTAGCTTCGCTTGTCAAACACGGTACGTGTGCAGCAAGCTATGGAAAATCCCAAATTCGCTGTATTCTCTGCGTGTAAGAAGGAGAATCAATTCATGACGCATGTGATTTTTGACCTCTGTATTCGTGATGGCGCCTGTGCAGAAGTCTGCCCGGTCGAGTGCATTGTTCCTGGCCAACCCGAAGAAGAATGGCCCTGGTTTTACATTGATCCCGACACCTGCATTGACTGCGGCGCCTGCGTGCCGGAGTGCCCGGTTGATGCCATCCGCCCAGAAGAGGACTTGGAGCCGCAGTATTTTGCGTCCACTGAGATCAACGCCAAGTTCTTCATAGATGGGCCTGGCTACGCAGCCGTTGGCAAATAACGCTCATCCGTGGCGGTGAGATCGAAAACATCATTCTGAGATTGGGAACCTCTGCCTGCCAGCAGGGGTTCTTTTTTGGTGAACCATGAGCGAGCATCTGCCTCAACGCGCCCTGGTGATCATGGCGCATCCTGATGACCCCGAATTCTTCTGCGGCGGCACTGTGGCACGTTGGGCGCATGCCGGCTGTCAGGTGACCTACGTCGTCATCACGCGCGGCGACAAGGGCAGCGACATGCCTGACATGACCCCGGAGAGTCTGGCCATCCTGCGCATGGCCGAACAACGCGCGGCCGCGGCTCTCTTGGGCGTCGCAGAAGTTGTGTTTCTCGATTACCGCGACGGTGAGCTGTTTCCCGACATGCGCCTGCGCGAAGACCTGGTGCGGCAAATTCGCCTGCATCGTCCCGATACCGTCATCTTGCCTGACCCGACCACCTACTACATCGGTGATTCTCGCATCAACCACCCGGATCACCGCGCAGCCGGTGAAGCGGCCCTGGCGGCGGTTTTCCCCGTCGCCCGCGGGCGCCTCAATTTTCCACAGCACGAAGCCGATGGCCTGGCGCCGCATACAGTCCCCCATGTATTTATCGCCGGCCCGCACGAGAGCAATCATGAGGTTGACATCAGTGAGGTGTTCGACCTGAAAATTGCCGCCATTTTGCAACACAAGAGCCAGATCGCCGACCCGGCCGACCTGGAGGCGCGCCTGCGTGCGCGGGCGCACAGCACAACGCCGGATGGGCGTACCATCTACCGTGAATTGTTTCGTTGGATGAAGTTGGCGTAAATTTTTTGTGCTCAATGAGGAGACAAAACGATGTCTGATGTTGCGTTTCGAATCGAAAAAGACTCCCTGGGCGAGATGAAAGTCCCGGCCCACGCGTTGTATGGCGCACAAACCCAGCGCGCCGTGCTCAATTTCCCGATCAGCGGTATGCGACCCTACCCGGCCTTCGTCTGGTCCATGGTCGCCATCAAGCGGTCGGCGGCCGTGGTCAATCACGGGCTGGGCTTGCTGGATGAACAGCGCGCCCATGTCATCGTGCAGGCGGCCGACGAGGCGTTGGCGGGTGTACTGAATGAGCATTTCGTGGTGGACCCGTTCCAGGCCGGCGCCGGCACCTCGCACAATATGAATATCAACGAAGTGTTGGCTAACCGAGCCAACCAACTGCTCGGCTTTGCGCTGACCGACCCCAAGAAACCGGTCAACCCGAACGACCACGTCAACATGGCGCAGTCCACCAACGACACCATCCCCGCCGCGATCCGCCTGGGCGCGCTGTGGCGCCTGCCGGAGTTGCTCCAGGCCCTGGATGATTTGGCGGCCGCGCTGCGCCAGAAGGCGCGCGAGTTCGACGACATCGTCAAGTCGGGCCGCACGCATCTGCAGGACGCGGTGCCGGTGCGTATGGGGCAGGAGTTTGGCGCCTACGCGCGTGCCGTCGAGCGCGGCCGTGAGAAAATCGTGCAGGCGGCCGAGGCCCTGCGCCGCCTGGGCATCGGCGGCACTGCCACCGGCACCGGCCTCAACGCCCATCCAGAATATCATGCACGCATGGTGGCCGCGCTCAGCGATCTGTTGGGCCAGCCGCTCTTCACCTCTGATGACCTGTTCGAGTCCATGCAGAGCATGGGAGACAACGTCTACTTCAGCGGCAGCCTGCGCACCGTGGCCCAAGACCTGATCCGCATCGCCAACGATTTCCGCCTGCTCTCCTCCGGGCCGACCACCGGCCTGGATGAGATTCGCCTGCCGGCGGTACAGCCTGGGTCCAGCATCATGCCAGGCAAGGTCAACCCGGTGATGGCCGAGATGCTCGACATGTCCATGTTCCACGTGCTGGGCTGCGACTTGACGATCACGCTGGCCGCGCAGGCCGGCCAACTGGAGCTGAACGTGATGATGCCGATCATCGCGCACAACCTGTTCGAGATGATGCATGTGATGATTGGCGCGGTCAATGCCTTCACCAGCAAGTGTGTGGTGGGGGTCACAGCGAACCGCGAGAAGGCGCTGGGTTGGCTGGCCAAGAACGCCATCCTGGTCACCGCGCTCAACCCGGTGATTGGCTACGCGAATGGCGCGGCCGTGGCTAAGGAATCGTTGGCCACCAACCGCGCCATCAAGGACGTGGTGGTTGAAAAGGGTCTCCTGACCGCAGCACAGGCCGATGAGCTGCTGGATGCGCGCAAGATGACCGAGGGCGGCATCCAGGGCAGCGGCGGTGGCGGCGGCTGAGGACGACCTCAACCCCGGCCCCTTCTCCTCTCCGCCACGCGGAGAGGAGAAGGGGTCAGGGGTGAGGTGAGACCCGCGGCGGGGATGCCATTTTCAAGTCAATGTCTATGCCTCTGCCGGGCACATCCTGGCAGATTGTCGCTTGAGAGGAGAACTGATGACCGACTGGCTTCTGAGTCTGAATGATTGGGGTACCCAGTTTTTGTTGGCGCTGCAACAGGCGCGCACTCCCACACTGAACGCGCTCTTTCTTTTCATCACCGAACTGCATGGCGACAATTTCTATCTCTTCATCTTTCCGCTCTTGTATTGGTGCCTGAACAAGCAGTTGGCTGTGCGCCTGGCCTATCTCTTCTTCTTTGGCTATGACTTCTGCAATGGTTTTCTGAAAGATCTGCTCCATACGCCGCGGCCGTTCGATCCGCGGCTGGAAGTCCTGGTGACGGAGACCAGCTACGCGTTTCCCAGCGGCCATGCGCAGGGGAGCCTGATGTTCTGGGGCTACCTGGCCCTGGCCGTACGTCGCACCTGGTTCTGGATCGGGGCGACGGCGCTGGTGCTGTTGATTTCGTTCTCGCGCCTCTACCTGGGCATCCACTTTCCGCACGATGTCGTGGGCGGCCTGCTGATCGGGCTGGTCCTGCTGGCCTTGTTTGTCTGGCTGCAGCCGCGGGTTTCCCCGGTTGTTGCGCGTTGGCCCTGGCTGCAACAAGTGGCCGTGGGAGCGCTGCTGCCGCTGTTGATCTTCCTCCTGGCTCGCTCCGAAACCAGCGCCCGCGCCCTGGGCCTCCTGTGCGGGGCCGGCATCGCCCTGCCCCTGGAAGCGCAAACCGTCCGCTTCGCCGTCAGCGGGCCGCCGGTGCAGCGCCTGCTGCGCTTCCTGGTCGGTTTTGTGGTGCTGCTGACCTTCTACCTGGGGCTGAGCGCCGCGCTGCCCCACACCGACATCATGCGCTTCATTCGTTACGCCATCGTGGGGATCGCCATGCTCTGGCTTGCGCCGTGGCTGATGGTTCGCCTGCGCCTGGCGCCCGGCGGGAAGGTATAGGCCCGGCGCATGACACGTCCACTACGCATTGCCTGGTTGGGACTCAAGGCCAGCTATGAGGAGATGCTGCTGCTGGCGATCCTCAGCCTGCTGGTTTGGGTGTGTTGGCTGTTAATCATCCCTGGTCCGCCGGCCACCGCGGGGCTGTACTATGTGGCCCACCGCATCGCCACCGAACGTCGCGTCAACTTTGATCTGTTCAAGGAGGGCTTTCGTCTCTATTTCGTGCGCAGTTGGATCATCAGCGGCATCAGCCTGGTGCTGCTGGTCGTCCTCGTGGCCGGCTTTTTCTTCTACCTGGCTCCGCCACTAAGATTCCCGCAGTGGATGCAGGTCCTATCGGTGGTGATACTCTATATGTTAGTCGCCTGGTTTGCCATTCAACTCTATCTCTTTCCCGCGTTGATCGAACAGGACCTGCGTATCTGGCCGCTCTTTCGCAACGCGCTTTACCTGGCCCTTGCCAGCCCCATCTTCACCGGGGTCCTGCTCCTGGCGCTGGCGTTCATCGTGCTCCTGTGTGGCGTCACCACCATCCTGCTCTTCCTGATTGCGCCTGCCCTGGTGGCCGTCATCAGCAGCCTGGCCCTGCAAGACCGCCTGATCTTTTTCCGCGTCAAGCCCGCACCAACCACCGCGCCCGATTGATTACAAGGCGATTCTTGAGCAAATCACTGAAGACGGAAAAAGGATCTTGACGATGTCTTCCTGGCAATCCGACACTATCCAAACTAATGGAATTCGCCTGCACGTCACGCGTACCGGCGGCGCGAAACCGCCGCTGGTGCTGGCACACGGCTATTCTGATGACGGGCTGTGCTGGACGCCCGTCGCTGAGGAGCTGGCGATGGCCTACGATGTGGTGATGCCCGATGCGCGGGGACATGGCCTCTCGGATGCACCTGATGGGGACTATGGCCCGCTCGAGCAGGCCGCTGACCTGGCCGGTGTGATCGAGGGCTTGGGGCTGCAGCGCCCCATCATCGTGGGCCATTCGATGGGCGCGCTGACCGCGCTGACCCTGGCCGGTCGCTATCCGGCTTTGCCGGGCGCCATTGCGCTTGAGGACCCGCCGCCCTGGTGGGCCGACGATTGCGTGCCGCCGTTTGGCGAGGAGTGGCAGCGGCAGACCCGCGCCTGGATTGTGGGCTTGCAGCAGCAGACAGCCCCGGAGATCATCGCGGCGCAGCGCGCCCACCAACCTAACTGGCCCAGCGCTGAGTTCGAGCCCTGGGCCGCGGCCAAACTGCGCGTGCATCTCAATTCTCTCAACCGCCTTGCGCCGCTCAACATCAACTGGCCGGCCCTGCTGGCATCTGTCCAATGCCCTGTGCTGTTGATGACCGCGGAGCCGGCGCTGGGCGCGCTGGTCAGCGCGCGCCAGGCCGCGGCCCTGCAGGACTCCGTGCCCCAGACCCGCATCATCCATTTTGCCGAGGCGGGTCACAGTATTCGCCGCGATCAGTTCCAGGGCTACATGAACGTGATTCACCGGTTCTGCGCAACGGTCACAGCCAGCACTGACCTGCGCATGGTTTGGCCCATGCACCACGAAGCCTGACTTCGTTTGCTTACTGGGTGACGGAAAACTCAGCCGTCGCCTTGATCCCACCATCGGGCGTGGAGGCAATCCAGGTCAGGGTGGCATCGGAGACGGCCGCGCCATTGGGCCAGGTGGCCGGCGCCGTCACGCTGACATCGAAGGCGCCAAACCCGCCCACCACGCTGCTGGCCACGACCTGCGTGGCGTCGAAGGCGACGGTGGCTGAGGCCAGGTGGATGTTGACCTTTTGGCCCAGGGGCCAATTCTCACCGTGCAGTTTGACCTGGCTCGAGAGTGCGCCGCCGGTCGGTTGGGCTTGCAGCGTGGGCGTCAACTTGCCGGTGCTGGCGGGCAGGGTGCTCTTGAGCGTCTGATAGACATCATTGACCCAGGCCAGCAGCGCGTTGACGTCGGCCTCCGTGGCGGTCGTTTGCCCACTCCCCTTGAAGGTCAACGTCTGCAGCATGGCGTCGGGCACGGGCGGGTCCTTCATGAGAAAGTCAATCGGTCTGTACCGCGCCAGCCAGGTCAACAGTTGCAGTTGCTGGTTTGCGTCCAGGCTCACATGCAGGGCGTTCGATCCCTGTTTGCCCTTGCAACTCCCCCCGCTGACCACACCGGTCGCGGTGATACTCAGATCGTCGCAGAAGCCGGCAATGCCGCCCTCGCGATGCCAGACGAGCACGGTGTCGGATGGCGGCACCGGTACGACCAGCGACCCGTCCTGGTTCGTGCGCACCTCGTAGGTTCGACCATCCACTTTCAGCATGATTCTGAACCCGGACACCTGGGCCTCGCTGCAGCCGGCGCCGGCCTGCTCCACTTCCAGGCAGCCGTTGCGCCAGGTGATCGGTTCGACGGCCACGGTTGTGATCTCAGTGGCCGATTTGCCCAGGCTGTTGGCGAGCGCCTGCTGCGCGGCCCTCACCGCCGGGTTGACGGTGGCCGCGGCCGGCCGCACGGCTGAGCCATTCATGTCGGTGTGATACTCATAGGCCTGGCCGTTGACTTCCAGCATCACCAGGTAGCCCGGCACGATGGCCTGCGTACACATCTCACCGGGTTGTTCCAGATCCAGGCAGCCATTGCGCCACTGCCTGACCTCCACCGAGGTGATGTTGACATCGGCGGCGGTCACGCCCAAGGCGGTGGCCAGCGTCTGCTGCGCCAGCGTGGCGGCCGCCGGCAGCGTATTCTTGTCCGGGATTGGGGTGGACACCTGCTTGTCGGGCGCGGCCGTTGGCGTGCTGCGCACCGTTTCTGCGCCCGGTACACAGGCGCCCAGCACCTGGGCCAGCAGCAGCAGGCCCATCGCGATTACCGTCCGTTTGTTGACTCGTTTCATCTTGGCCTCTCCTCTTCGCTGTTGCTCTTCGAGCGTGGGTGACCGCAAGGGTGCGCCCCTACAAATCGGGTTGCTGCGGTTTCAACCGCCGGTGCGCCCCTACAAATCGGGTTGCTGCGGTTTCAACCGCCGGTGCTGGCTGCCTGAACAGGCACAAAAAAGCCGAAGCATGTGCGCTGCCGGCGCAGCATGCTTCGATTGGCCTTATTATGCCCGCTGGCGCTGTCGCGGGCATCCGATGCCCATACGATTTTTCTCTACGCCAAATGGCGGATATGACCTTCAGCGACCGGCCCGCCGCCAATTGCCCATGACAACCCCGCCGATGACCAGGCCGGCGCCGGCCAGCACGCGGCCTTCGAGCGCTTCATGCAGCACCAACACGCCGAGCAGGACTCCAACCACCGGAATGGCATACGTCACCGTCGTGGTGCGGCTGGCGCCCATCTCTTTGATCAGGTAGAAATAGAGCAGGTACGCGAACCCAGAGCCGAGGATGCCCAGCCAGAGGACCGACAGCCAGGTGATGGGCAGGGTGGGCAGGCGCAGCGGCCATTCGGCCAGCAGGATACCGGCCAGCAGGAACACCTCGGCCGAAGCCAGTTGCCCGATCGCCAACACCGTGGTTGGCTGATCGCGCAGAAAGCGCCGCACGAAGACCGAGGTTGATGCGTACGAGAGCGATGCGGCGATGACCGCCAGTTCGCCCAGGACATTGCTGAAAAAGCCGCTGCCTGGGTTGCGTCCCACGATGATGATCAGACCGATGAAAGAGATGATGACGCCGATCAACTTGGCGCCGGTGATGCGTTCATCGTGCAGCACGAGATGCGCGATCAACAGGCCGAAGAGGGGCGTGGTGCCGTTGAGAATGCTGGCCAGGCCGCTGTCAATGGTTTGCTCGCTCCAGGCGATCAGGACAAAGGGAACGGCGGTGTTGAACAGGCCGGCCACGGTTAAAAGCCCCCACAGTCGCGGGTCTCTCGGCAACGATAGCCGCTGCCAGCGCAGCACCAGTAGCAGGAAGACCAGGCCGAAGCCGACGCGCAAGGCAACCAGCGTCAACGGCCCCAGTTCCGCCAGTGCAATCTTGATAAAAAGGAACGAGGCTCCCCACACCAGGCTGAGCAGTCCAAACACGCCCCAAGCGCGCATAGACGGTGCTGAGATAGACGGCGCTGAGATGGGTGATGGTGGTTGTGTTTGCACGATTCTCTCTTGTAACGTATCAGTGATAAGGGGAGAAAGGCCATCAACGTTGATCTGTGCGCTGAAGCCGGTTTCCTGATGGGCGGGCATGGAGAATGGCAATCAACGCTAAGTTGTGCTATGATGCCCGTAGGTCGGCGCGAGTTTACCACGAAACAACCGTAAACCGCAAAAGAATACGACCGAGAGAAGATTCCTGGTGCCGGGAGGTACTGGTACCGGGAGGTACCGACAGGAGGCAAGCAGTGGTCAAGCGCGAATTGATCGCCTATCTCGATGCCTTTTTGCGCATCGAGCAGGTGAAGGACTCCGGCCCGCAGGGCCTGCAGGTTGACGCCGGCGCCGATGAGGTGACCACGGTGGCCTTCAGCACCGATTCGGCCCTACCCTGCATCGAGAGCGCGGTGCAGGCAGGCGCGCAGCTCTTGATCGTTCACCACGGCTTGTTTTGGGGGCATGAACAACTGCTGCGCGGCCCGTTTGGCGCACAGGTTCGCCGCCTGTTCGAGGCCGGCCTGTCACTGTACGGCGCGCACCTGGCGTTGGATGCCCACCCGGAGGTGGGTAACAACGCAGAATTGGCGCGCCTCTTCGCTGTGACGGTCACGCGGTGGTGGGGCGACGCCAACGGCACCCCCATTGGCGTCCTGGGTGACGCGCCGGCCGGGCTGACGCTCGCCGACCTGGTGGCCCAGGTCGGGGCGCTGCTGGGCGTCGCCCCACTGGTGCATGCGTATGGCCCCGCACAGGTGCGCCGGGTAGCCATCGTCTCCGGTTTTGGCGCCCCCATGGCGGCCGAGGCTCAAGCCCTGGGCGCCGACACCTTCCTGACCGGTGAAACCTCGCACGCGTCCTTTTACACGGCACAGGCGTTGGGCATCAACCTGATCTATGCCGGCCACTATGCCACCGAGACCGTTGGCCTGCAGGCGTTGGCCCGTCATCTGGCCGCGCGCTTCCCCCTGCAGACGGTGTGGCTCGACCATCCGACGGGTTTGTGAGCGAGTTTGAGATTTTTGCACTCTTCGGCTATAATCGCGCCGGTGGACACAAAACTCTATCAAGGGAGGTCTGGATATTGGTGTGACATCACCCATGATCGAAGTCTTATTGGCCCGCGTCGGGTTAGAGTATGCGCAGCCGCCGCGCCAAACGTCGGTGCTCATGCGGGCCGATTATCAGTTGATGCGCTGGCGTCTGCTGAATTTGCGGCGGCACTACCAGGTCAAACATCCGAACGAGCTGGCTGCCAAGGCGTGCGCCCTGGCGAACGCGCAGGTGGAAGCGCCCACGCTCGATGCCATCTGGCAAGACGTGGCCGAATGGCAAGAGCTGGAGCAACGAGTCGTCTCCCTGTGGCAGCGGCTCTACGCACATTAACCGACCATGCATGTTGTGATGGTCTCCAAGGCGGTGGTGGTTGGCGCCTATCAGCGCAAACTGGAAGAACTTGCTCGGCTGCCGGGCTTGCAGTTGACGGTCCTGGCGCCTCCTGGCTGGCGCGATAGTCGAGGCTACACCCGCCTGGAACGTGTACACGTCACCGGCTATCAACTGCTGGCAACGCCGCTGGCCTTCGACGGACATTTCCATGTGCATTTCTACCCCCGCCTGGCCAGGGAGTTGGCTGCTCTGCAGCCCGACCTGCTGCATATGGATGAAGAGCCGTGTAACCTGGCGACATTGCAAGGCGTCTGGCTGGCTCAACGCCAGGGGACGCCGGCCTGTTTCTTCACCTGGCAGAACCTGTATCGGTCGTACCCTCCTCCGTTTCGCTGGTTCGAGCGCTACGTTTTTCGACATGTGGCCCATGCCCTGGCTGGCAATGCCGAAGCCATTGGCATCTTGCAGCGCAAAGGCTATCGCGGGCCGGCGACGTTGGTGCCGCAGTTTGGGGTTGACCCCGACATCTTTCGACCGGTGACGCGCCCGCCCTCTCCCCGTTTCGTGATCGGCTACGCCGGTGGCCTGGTGCCAGAGAAAGGGATTGACCTCTTGTTGCGCGCCGCCGCCGCGTTGCCGGACAGCGAAGTACGCCTGGCCGGCAGCGGGAGCCAACAGGCCGCCCTGGCCGCGCTGGCCCGGCAACTGGGCATGGACGGCCGTGTGACCTTCATCCCTCGCCTGGCATCCACGGCGATGCCTGATTTTTACGCCGCACTGGACGCGTTGGTGCTCCCCTCGCGCACCGTCTCGAATTGGAAGGAGCAATTTGGTCGGGTGCTGATCGAAGCCATGGCCTGTGGCGTACCGGTCATCGGCGCTCACAGCGGCGAGATCCCGCACGTGATCGGCGATGCCGGGCTGGTCTTCCCCGAAGGTGATGTGACCGCCCTGCGCGACCATCTCCGGCGCTTACAGCAAGATGCTGCCTTGCGGCACGATCTGATCCGGCGGGGACGCGCGCGCGTTCTGGCCCACTACACACAGGCGAAAATTGCGGCCATGACCTATGCTGTCTACCAGCAAATGTTGACCGACGCTGCGCCACCCACCCCGGGGCCGACGGCCGGCGCCCGGTTTTGACCCCGGTTTTAGGCTAAACCCTGTGCCGATTGTTGGCATCAATTCACTCTTGCTGGCGCTGGACGAAACCTATCGCAGCGCGGGCGTGGCCAATTATAACGCGCAGCTCCTGCGCCATTTGCCCGCCGCGGCCCCCGATCTGCACCTGCGTGCCTTTGTCGGCGACCGGCGTTTTTCTGCGGCGCCAGGCATGGCGGTTGCACGGCCGGCCTGGTCAACGCGACGCCCGTTGGCGCGTATTGCCTGGGAGCAGAGCGCCCTGGCGCTGGCATCGCGACGCCTGGACCTGCTGCACGGCGCCGTCTATGCCAGCCCCCTGCTGGCGTCGTGTCCAACCGTCATCACGGTGCATGACCTGACCTTCGTGCATCATGCGGCTGCGTTGAAACGTTTTCATCGTGTCTACCTGCGCCTGATCACACGTCTGTCGGCGCAGCGAGCCGTGCGGGTCATTGCCGCCTCGGAAAATACCCGGCGCCAGCTGATTGATTGGCTGGCACTGCCCCCGGCGCGGGTCATCGCCGTTCCCAACGGCGTCAGTGAGGAGTTTGCGCCGGCCACGCCGGTTGCGGTCGAAGCATTCCGCCGTCAGCACGGCCTGCCTGCCCGTTTCATCCTGTTTGTCGGTACGTTGGAGCCGCGCAAAAATGTGGAACGACTGCTGACCGCCTTTGCGCAGGCTCGTGCGCACCTGAATGCGGACACCTGCCTGGTGATTGCGGGCAGCAAAGGCTGGTATTACCAACAGATTTTTGCCCAGGCTGCGGCCCTGGGCCGGGGGGATCGTCCGTCGCGGGTGATTTTTCCGGGCTTTGTCCCGGCCGCTCAACTGCCCTGGTGGTACCGGGCAGCGACTGTTTTTGTCTATCCATCCCTCTACGAAGGATTTGGACTACCGGTTTTGGAAGCCATGGCCAGTGGAACAGCCGTCATCACATCGAACACCTCGTCACTGCCCGAAGTGACGGGAGATGCCGCTATCTTGATTGATCCCACCGATGTAGATGCGTTAGCCGCTGCCCTGGTGCGCCTGCTGAACGACGAGGACCTGCGCGCACACTTGAGCGCGGCCGGGGTGCGTCAAGCCGCCCAATTCTCCTGGCGACGTTGTGCCGAGGAAACGGTTGCCGTTTATCGTGAAGCCCTTGGCCTGCCGCCCGGCATGGAGCGATCCCCATGACACCAGCGCTCCGCCGTCGCTTCGCCCGTCTGTTGGTGGTCACAGATGTCTTCCTGATCAACGCCGCGTTTGGCGTGGCCTACTACCTGCGCTATGAGCTGCAATGGCTGCGCGATCTTGACCCCAGCACCTACCGTCGGTTCGATGCCTACCTGCCTTTCGCACTCATCCTGACCCTCTTGCTGCTCTTCGCCTACCGCGTGGACGGCGCCTACGACATTCGGCGTGACAGCAGCCTGGTCGAAGAGGCCTATCGCATTACCGCAGGTACGGCTACCGCCATCATCATCATGGTGGCGATTGCCTTTTTCACCCGGCCGCAGCTCAATTCCCGCCTGATCTACGTTTACACCGGCATCTTCATCCCTGTCTTTCTGATTGTTTCGCGCATCGTCTTTCGGGCCTGGCTCTGGCGCCTGCGCCGCCGCGGCATTGGCGTGGACCGCCTGCTCATCGTGGGGGCCGGCGAAGTGGGGCGCATGGTAATGCGCAGCGTAGTGGCGCAGCCGGAATTGGGCTATGAAATCGTCGGTTTTCTGGATGACGACCCTGGTAAGAGCAACACCGCCCTCGGACGCCTGCGCGGACTCGGCACCCTCGACTCGCTGCAGGATGTGCTCAAGTCTATGCCAATAGATGAGGTGATCGTAGCTCTGCCCTGGCATGCCCATCGCAAAATCGTGCAGGTCGTGCAGGAGGTGCAACAGGCCAACGTGCGCCCCCGCATCGTGCCCGATCTGTTCGCCCTGATGCTCGGACGGGTGCAACTCGACCAGATCAACGGCATCCCGCTCATCGGCATGCAACCCGTTGCCATCACCGGCTTCAACCTGGCGGTCAAGCGTCTGCTGGATGTGCTGGTGAGCATCCTGGCCCTGACCCTGGCGGCGCCATTCTGGCTTCTCATCCCCATCGCCATCAAGCTCGATTCGCCCGGCCCGGTGCTGTTCAACCAGGTGCGCATCGGTCGGGCCGGCCGGCCGTTCGTTGTCCATAAATTCCGCTCGATGGTGGTGGACGCCGAGGAGCAGAAGGACAGCCTGCGCTCACTCAACGAGGCCGACGGACCGCTGTTCAAGATCAAAGAAGACCCGCGCACCACCCGTGTGGGGCGCTTGATACGCCGTACCAGTCTGGATGAATTGCCGCAGTTTCTCAATGTGCTGAAGGGTGACATGAGCCTGGTGGGGCCACGGCCGGCCCTGCCCGAAGAAGTGGCGCAATACGAAGAATGGCACAAGCGGCGCCTGGAAGCCTCGCCCGGCATCACCGGCCTGTGGCAGGTATCGGGTCGCAGCCTGGTTGGTTTCGAAGAAATGGTGCTCCTCGATACATTCTATTGCGAGAATTGGTCCTTCGGACTCGATCTCAAGATCCTGTTCAAGACCATCCCTCGCGTTATTCTCGGTGAAGGGGCATTTTAGCCTTGCTCAAAATTCTTATCGGTATGTCCGACACGGGCGGCGGTCACCGCAGTGCCGCAGAGTCGCTGGCCGCAGTCATCAAACAGCAGCGCGGTGACTCGGTAGAGGTGGTGGTGGCTGACCTGCTTTCCAATCACACCTTCTGGCCGCTCAACCAGGTGCGTCACGCCTATGCGCCAGTCGTCACCAGGGCGCCCTCCCTGTGGAAACTGAGCTGGTGGCTGCCCGAAGCGACCTGGCGTTGGAAACTGCTCCAGCGCTCCTTCCTGCCCTTGCTGCGCGGCCCCCTGGGCGGCTACCTGCGCGCCCAGCACCCTGATCTGTACATCTCGGTGCACCCGCTCCTCAACCATATGCCGCTGCGCCTGCTGCATGCGGCGGGCAACTATTGTCCGGCGGCTACCGTCGTCACCGATCTCGGTGGCGGCCATCCTACCTGGTTTTGCCCGGACATAGACCTGATTACAGTGGGCAGTCAGGCTCTCTACGACTTGGGGCTGCAACGCGGGGTGCCGCGGTCACGCCTGCGCCTGCTGGGCTTGCCGGTCAACCCACGCTTCGGCGCGCCAGGGCAAGATCAGGCGTCACTGCGCCGCGCGCTCAACCTGGCGGAAGGCCGTCCCACGGCCCTCGTCATCGGCGGCGGCGAAGGCATGGGGCCTCTGGCCGAAATCACGCGCGCGCTGGCGCAAGCCTTGAGCGCGGTGGGCGGGCAAGTCGCGGTCATTTGCGGGCGCAACGAGAAGCTGCGCGCCGAACTGGCCGGCCAGGACTGGCCGCTGCCGGTGGTGGTGCAGGGCTTTGTGCGCAACATGTCTGAATGGATGGCCGCCAGTGATTGCGTGGTGACCAAAGCCGGCCCCGGCACCATCATCGAGGCTTGCATCGTCGGGCGTCCCATCATGCTCAGTGATTTCATCGAGGGACAAGAGACCGGCAATGTGACCTACGTGGTGGAGAATGGCATCGGCGCCTTCAGCCGTGAGCCGGAGGAGATCGGCCGCATCGTGCGTGGCTGGCTGACGCCGGGCAACGCCGGCCTGGCGGCCATGTCGCTGCGGGCGCCGGGCCATGGCCAGACCGCAGGCCACCACCGACATCACCAATGCCCTGCTCAACCTGGTGAATCGGCGCACACCGCGCCGCGACCGACGCGGGCCTGTGCCCAAGAAGCGCCCTCTGCGCCTGACCTGACAAGGAACCATACCATGGCAAAAACCACCAAAGTGAAGACCGTTTTTATCTGTCAGCAGTGCGGCAATACCGCCCCGAAGTGGATGGGGCGCTGCCCGGACTGCGGTGAATGGAACACCCTGGTCGAAACCACACTGGAAGCTGAGCCGGCGGCCGGGCGGCGCGGCGGTTTGGCGCCATCACACAGCGCGCCGCAGGCCCTGCCCGACATCCCGGCTGACGGCTACGCGCGCATCCCCGTGCCCATGGGTGAACTGAGCCGGGTCCTGGGTGGCGGCATCGTGCCCGGCTCGGCCGTCTTGATCGGCGGCGACCCCGGCATTGGCAAGAGCACTTTGCTCCTGCAGATGTGTTCCATGTTGGCCCAGCGCGGCCCCGTCCTCTACGTCTCCGGTGAAGAATCGGCCGCGCAGATCAAACTGCGCGCCGAACGCCTGGGTATTGCCGATCAGACGCTCTTCGTCCTGGCTGACAACCAGGTCGAAAGCATGGTGGCGCACATTCAGACCATGCAGCCGGCCCTGGTGGTGGTAGACTCGATCCAGGCCATCTACACCGACAGCATTTCGTCAGCGGCCGGCAGCGTCAGCCAGGTGCGCGAGAGCGCGGCCGCCCTGGTGCGCCTGGCCAAGGCTCAAAACACCCCCATTTTCCTGGTAGGGCATGTGACCAAAGATGGCGCTATCGCCGGGCCGCGGGTGTTGGAGCACATGGTTGATGTGGTGCTTTACCTGGAAGGTGAACGCTTTCACACCTATCGCCTGCTGCGCGGGGTGAAGAACCGCTTTGGCGCGACTGATGAGGTGGGGGTGTTCGAGATGGGCAGCCAGGGCATGAGCGAAGTGACGAATCCGTCGGAGGTGTTCCTGGCTGAACGCATGCCCAATGCTGCCGGCTCGGCCATTGCGGTCACGGTGGAGGGCACCCGCCCGCTGCTCGTCGAGATGCAGGCCCTGTCCAGTACGACCAGCTTTTCCATGCCGAGGCGCACCGCCAACGGCATTGACTTCAACCGTTTGCTGCTCCTCGTGGCGGTGCTGAGCAAACGGGTGGGCCTGCGCCTGTCTGACCAGGACGTGTTCGTCAATGTCGTGGGCGGGTTGACCGTGGAGGAGCCGGCCGCCGACCTGCCGGTGGCCGTGGCGATCGCGTCGAGTTACAAGAACGTGCCGGTGGCGGCCGATGTGGCCCTGATGGGCGAGGTGGGGCTGTCTGGCGAGCTGCGCACCATCAGCCATCTCAGCAAGCGCCTGAGTGAGGCGGCCAAGCTCGGATTCAAGCGTGCCATCGTCCCGCGCAATTCGCAGCGCAAGCTCGACGGCGCGCCTGCTGCCATCGAAGTGATCGGCGTGCGCACGATCAGCGAAGCCATCGAAGCCGCGCTGATCGGCTGACGCTGCGTCTCGAGTGACAGACACCGGGTTTCTGCAAGAAACCCGGTGTCTCGAGTCAAACGACGATGTTGACCAACTTCTGCGGCGCGTAGATCACCTTGCGCACCGGCTTGCCTTCCAGCCACTTCTGCACCCTCTCGCTGGTCAGCGCGGCGCTGCGGGCGCCTTCCTCGCTGATGTCGGCCGCCACCTCGATACGCTCGCGCACCTTGCCGTTGATCTGCACCACCAGGGTGATCAGCTCGGCGCGGGCGATGGCCGGATCAAAGCTGGGCCAGGCCTGCTGATGGACGCTGTAGGCGCCGCCGACGCGTTCCCACAACTCCTCGCTGATGAACGGCATCACCGGCGCCAGCAGCAGGATCAGGCTGCGGATGGCCTCATGCCAGGCATCGCTGCCGTAGACGGTCGTTTCCCTGACCTTGATCAGGTAGTTGTTGAACTCCATCAGCGCGGCCAGCGTGGTGTTGAACTTGAACGCGGCCATGTCCTCCGTCACCCGCTGGATCGTTTGATGGGTCTTGCGCCGCAGCTCGCTGATGTTGCCCGCGGCTGTCGGCGTCTCGGGCGGCGCCAGCACCACGCTCCAGGCGCGCTGGGCAAAGCGCAGCACCCCTTCGATGCCGCGGCTGTTCCACGGGCCGCCCATGTCCCAGGGGCCAATGAACATCAGATAGGCGCGCACCACATCCGCGCCATACTTGGCCACCAGGTCGTCCGGCGACACCACGTTCCCGCGGCTCTTGGACATCTTCTCGCCGTCTTCGCCCAGGATGATGCCCTGGTTGAACAGGCGCCGCATCGGCTCGTCGAAGTTGACCACGCCGATGTCACGCAGGGCCTTGGTGAAGAAGCGCGTGTACATCAGGTGCATGGTGGCATGCTCGATGCCGCCGGTGTACTGATCCACCGGCAGCCAGTAGGCGCCCTGGGCCGCGTCCCACGGCAGATCGTCACGCTGAATCGGCTGGCCGCGCTTGTGGTACGGCGTGACGTACGCGTACTGATACCACGATGAGCACATGAAGGTGTCCATCGTATCGGTTTCCCGTTCGGCCGGCCCACCGCACTCCGGGCAGGTGACGTAGCGAAAACCTTTATGAAACTTCAACGGGCTTTCACCGGTGGGCAGAAACTCCGCATCGGCGGGCAGGCGTACCGGCAAGTCAGCATAGGGCACCGGCACGATGCCGCACTGCGCACAGTGGATGATCGGAATCGGCGTGCCCCACATGCGTTGGCGGCTGATCAGCCAGTCACGCAGGCGGTAATTCACGGCCGCCTTGCCCATGCCCTGCTGCGCCAGCCACGCGCTGACCTTCTTTTTAGCGCCATCGCCGGGCGTGCCGCTGAAGGCGCCAGAGGCGATCATCGTGCCGTAGGCGTCATGGAACAGCACATCCTGATAGAACGCCTTGTCTTGCAGCAACTGCATGGCGATGGTCGCCTGGCCCGCACGTGCCGGGGCGATGGCCTGGCAGCGCCGCACGATCTCCTGGTCATGCGCCACACTGTCCAACTCGACGATGGCGTCGTCGAAAACGAAGGCCGCCCGACTGCCGGCCACGTCCAGCCACTTGCCCGGTGTCTTGGCCCGCTGCGCCAGGGCCAGGTAGGCGTCCACCTGTGCGGGCGTCAGGGTGACGTGATACGCGTCGTCAGTTTCCTCGAACGCGATGTCGGCCGCGGTCAACGCGGCCGCAAAGCTGGCGTTGACATGATCCTTCCAGGCCACGCTCCGGCTGACGCCGTCCGGCCGGGCGATGACCGGGATGATGGGCAGGCCGAACTTGCTGGCAAAGACGAAGTCGCGTTCGTCGTGCGCGGGCACGGCCATGATCGCACCGGTGCCATAGGTCATCAGCACGTAATCGGCGATCCAAACGGGGATGCGTTCGCCGTTGACCGGGTTGGTGGCAAAGCCGCCGGTGAAGACGCCGGTCTTTTCCCGGTCGGTTGCCAGGCGTTCGATCTCTTTTTGGCGGCTGGCCTGGAAACGGTAAGCCTGCACCGCGGCCGTCTGGGCATCTGTGGTCAACGTGTCAACCAGCGGATGTTCCGGCGCCAACACCATGAAGGTCGCGCCCCACAGCGTATCGGGCCGGGTCGTGAAGACCTCGATTGGCTCCCCGCCTTGCGCCTGGAAGATGACGCGTGCGCCCTCGCTGCGGCCAATCCAGTTGGTTTGCAGGACCTGCACGCGTTCCGGCCACTGCATGCGGCTGAAATCCAGCAATTCTTCGGCGTAGTCGGTAATCTTGAAGAACCACTGGTTCAGTTCTTTCTTGATCACCGGCGTACTGCAGCGTTCGCAGTGGCGATCGTCGCCCCAGACCTGCTCGCGCGCCAGGGTGGTGTTGCACTTCGGGCAGAAGTCCACCGGTGCGAAGGCACGATAGGCCAGCCCGGCCTCGTGCAGGCGCAGGAAGAACCACTGCGTCCATTTGTAATAATCAGGATCGCAGGTGATGGCCTCGCGATCCCAGGCAAACATCCCGCCCATCGAACGCAACTGCTTGCGCATCCGCTCGATGTTGGACATGGTCCAGGTCGCCGGGTGGATGCCGCGCTTGATGGCGGCATTTTCGGCCGGCAGGCCAAAGGCATCGAAGCCCATGGGGAAGAAGACATTGTAGCCCTGCATGCGCTTGAAACGGGCGGCCGCGTCCGACGGCGCCATGGCAAACCAGTGACCGATGTGCAGCTCGCCGGATGGATAGGGCAGCATGGTCAGGAAATACCACTTGGGCCGGCTCGCGCTGGCGGCTCCTGTCAGCTCATGGGTTTGGTTGATGCCGGATGCATCCCAGCGCTGCTGCCATTTTGGCTCGATCTCTTGTGGCGTGAAACGTGCATTCATGGTCGTTCTCCGATCTTTAGTTGGTTGCTGCCCTGTGCATAGAAATAAAAAAACGTCGCTCGTCCCTGGCAGGGACGAAGCGACGCTCCGCGGTACCACCCTGATTAGTGCCGATGGGTTTTGCCGCTGCCGTGTGTAAGACGGAGGGCAGCCCAGGTGTGACACTCACTCAAGCGCCCGTTAACGCTGGCGTTGCGGCGCAGACTAGAAAGCGTGTTTCATTGCTTCATCATCTGTGCGGCTCCCGGTCGAGTTCAGTCTTGAGGCGCACGCCGCGGCGCCGTGCAGGCTTGCACCAACCGCCTGCTCTCTGGACGTTGACCTACTACTACCGTTCATGGCCTGTCATCTATTTTGCCGTTGCCTGCTCAGGCGACGACAGGCTGAGTATAGGCGACAGCGCGGGGATTGTCAAGGACAGACAACCGACAAAACGGCAACAAGGCGCTGCGTCAGGGTATCTGATCCAGCAGCAGCGGCAGAAAGATCTGACGGCTTGTGCGGGCGTCCAAGCGCCAGGGACCAAGCCATTCTCCCCTGGGCTGCACCACCAGCCAATACCAGGCCACAGCGCCTGACCAAACCGTCGTGTCTTCCAGGCTGTACGGTTGACCGGGGCCATGCGCTGGAATCAGCGTCGCATTGACACGGGTGCGGTTGGCCAGGGGCGCCCGCGCCCGATAGATGTCGAACCCGGTCACGCCCGTTTCCGTCAGCGTCTGCCAGGTGATCCAGGCATTCGAGCCAACCCAGGCCAATTGCAGGTCTTGCAGGGCCAGACCGGTGGGGCTGACAAAGCCGAAGTCGAGCTGGCGTTCGCAGGCGCCCGGCGCCAGGGTGACAGTGCGCTCGGCGGGCGTCGTCAACCACAGGTGAGGCAGCGGATTGGACGGAACTGCCACGGTGTAGGCGCCGGGCAAGAGCTGGTCGAACCGGTAGAGGCCGGGTGGCTCAAGGCTGCTGACGACGGTGACTGTCAGTCCACCGGGGCCGCTGATGTGAATGGGGACGCCGGCGATGCCATCACTTTCCGTGCAACTGAACGGGTCGGCCGGGTCGGTGCAGCCATCCTGCAAACCGTTGGTGTTGGGGTCCAGGAAGATGAAATCGCCCAGGCAGCCCGCGCGCCAGAAGCCGAAGTCCAGGCCTGGGGTCACGTTGCTGGCGGCCACGGCGCCAATGGCCTGATGGGTGTTGACGTCGCCGTCCGAATCGAGCGTGTCGTCATCGCCCTGGTCTTGGGGGCTGCTCTGCCAGCCAGCCAGCACTCCCTCAGGGTTGAAGTTCGCTTCATTGATCTGCACACAGTAAGCGCCTGGCGCCAGGTCGGTGAAGAGGTACAAGCCGTCTGCGCTGGTGGTGTAGGCGGCGACGGCCACGCCGCTGCAATTGGTGTTGGGGTAGAGTTTGGCGAGCACGCCGGGGATGCCTGGTTCGCCCGACTCGCGGATGCCGTTGCCGTTGCGATCATCCCAGGCGTAATCACCCAGGCGATAGGCCAGGCTGCTGAGCGACGATTCATTGCCGGCCAGGTCGCGCGCCTGCACATCGAGTCGGAACAGCCCCGGCTCGGCGAGCAACGGCATGTAGTTGTCTTTGCCTTGCCACGCGCTGAACTGAGACGGCTCGCCCTCGCGCTGCCAGGCGAAGCGGTAGCCGGCCTGCGCACCGCTCAGCCCAGAATGTTCTTCCACGCTGCGCCATCTGAACTGCGGATCACGACACGCCGCGCGGGCAGGGAGCCGGCCATGGTCGCTGCAATCCACCGCGATCGCGGGCGCGGTGGGCGGGATGGGGTCGAAGCCAAACCAGCCGAACTCCGCCAGGCGTTCGTGCCGAGTGGGCGCCAGGTCCCAGGCCCGGATGTTGAGGGTGTGCTGACCGGGCGCCAGGCCGCTGAAGTCGGTCAGGCCGGTTGTCTGCAGGACGGCGGGCGGCGGACCTGTCGGGAGTGCGTCCCAGGCTGCGCTGTAGCCCCACACGCCTGACTCATCCTCGATGCTCCAACTGATGGTTTGGTTGCTGTTGACCCAGGTCTGGGCGTTGGGGCCACCGGTGAGCCGCACCGTGGGCAGGGACTGATCGTCATTGCCTGACGTCACCCAGGTGCAGCCCTGGATCACGCCGGCGTCGGCGAAGTTGATGAAGATGCGCTCGCCGTAGCCGTTTTCCACATGGAAATGCAGATGCGGGCCAGGCAAGCAATTCCCCAGGTTGCAGGTGCCCGCGGCGCATGTGCCGCTGCCACAGGTGTAGCCAATCTGATTGCTCAGCGCCAGGACCTGACCTTGCTCGACATAATCACCGGCCTGCGCCGTGATCGTACCGTGACCGACATGCGCGTACCAGTCGTAGAGGTCGTCGTCGGGGATATGGCGGATGATGATTTTATTGCTGGCATTGCCGGCCGTGCAGCCGCAATCGCTGCTGACCTGTTCGGCCACCATGATGATGCCGCTGCGCATGGCGACGACGGGGTTGCCGATGGGCATGGAGACATCAACGGCGTGAGAGCCGTGGTTGCAGGCGCCGGTGGCCCAAGCGCGGGTGATGTAGTAGGTATTCCCGGCCGGCCAGGGCAGTTTGTAGTTGGAGTCCTGGGGTGTGTTGGCGGATGCGTGCAACGGGGCGGTTGGGTCGAGGCTGGAATAATCGAGGCTGGATTTCCTGGCCACCGGCAACAGCGCAGCAGGCACGTTGGGCAAGAGGGCGCGCAGGGCGGTGGCGCCCTCGAAGGCCACCTCCCAGGCGTTGTCACGCCACTGAGCCACGAACTGGGTGCCTTCGCCGGTGATGAACGCGTCTTCCTGCGTGTCAACCAGGGCGCCGTAGGCCCAGGCGTCGCGACGTTCGATCTCGGTGATGACGGCGTCTGGGGTGGCCCAGGCCGTGAGAACAGCCTGGCGCAAACTCTCCATGCGCGGGTCGGACGCGCGGGATGGCGTGGTCTCCGCGCCGCTCAGGCTCAGGCTCACAAAAAGCATCGCGGTGATGCTGGCGCCCAGCAGGCGCCAGCCGGATATCCGTTGTGTTCCCATTGTACGCCTCTTGCACGCCTCTTGGTTTGCAGCGGTCAAGCGACCGACGCTATCCCTCGTAGTTTACGCTCGTCAACTGACCAGCGCCGCCTTTCGGGACCGGAGCGGATGGCTCGTTTTACGTCTGATAGATGGCTGACAGGGCGGCGTCCACGGTGGAATACTGGAATCTGAACCCTTGCTTTTGCAAGCGGCTGGGGATGACGCGTTGGCCGTTGAGGAGGATGCCGGCCATTTCTCCAAAGAGAAGCTGCAAGGCGAAGCCAGGCACGGGCATGAACGCCGGTCGTCCCAGCGCCTTGCCCAGGGCGGTGGCAAATTCCCCCATCGTGACCGGGTTGGGGGCAGACAGGTTGAAGACGCCACGCGCCTGCGGGTCTTCCAGCAGAAATTGGATTGCGTTGATTTCGTCGGCCAGATGAATCCAGGGGAAATACTGCTTGCCGCTGCCCACCGGCCCGCCGATGAAAAGCTGGAATGGCAGGGCCATGCGGGCCAGGGCGCCGCCGCGCTTCTCGATCACAACCCCGGTGCGGATGATGACCCGGCGCACGCCCAGGGCTTCGGCGGCCTCGGTGGCTTTTTCCCACGCCACACAGGTCGTGGCTTCGAAAGTGCTGCCCGGTTTCTCATTCTCGTTGATCTTTTCATCGCCGCGCGGGCCGTAATAGCCAACCGCCGAAGATTGCACGAGTACCGCAGGCTTGACTTCGGCCTGGCTGATCGCCTCCAGCACTGCCTGCGCAGCCTGCTGGCGGCTGTTCACAATGGCGGCTTTGCGCGCCGCAGTCCAGCGCCCGGCGCTGAGATTCTCACCGGCCAGGTTGATGATCGCGAACGCGCCAGAGGCCAGGTGACCCCAGCCCTGCGCCGTGCGACCATCCCAGGCCACAACCTGCACCCCATTGCCCAGGCTGCCCGCGGCCGCCGGGTTGCGCGAAAGGACCACCACTTCATACTTGGCGGCCAACTGCCGGGCTAACGGCGCACCAATGAACCCGGTGCCGCCGGTAATGATGACTCGTTGCATGTCTACTCCCTCCTGTCTGCTGCCGGTACCGCGAATTTATTCAATCTCTGATCCCTTTGACGACTTCTAGGCGGCGGCGGTCACGGGGAAATGCTAAATGATGAAAGCTGAATTCTGAACAGGGCAGAGGGCGTTCAGTTTTCCAACGTTTTTCTTATGCAAGGGGGTTACAGTGGTCAGGGCGAATACAACTAGGAGGCGACACGATGTTCGAGTATAATCCATGTCGTTGGCAAGCGGAGCCAGGCATGATCGTGGAGGTCATAAGCCCCGGCTATTGCGACAAGGACGCTCTACTGCGACCGGCGCGCGTGCGGGTCAGCCAGTAGGACCGACCAGTGTACGTCACAGAGAGGGAGGTGTGCCATGCAACCCAGAGATTACTATCATATTCTCGGTGTGGACCGCAAGGCCAGCGAAAAGGACATCAAGAAAGCCTATCGCAGATTGGCTCGCGAACATCACCCTGACCTGAATCCCGGTGACAAGCGCGCCGAAGATCGCTTCAAGGACATCAACGAAGCGCATGAGGTGCTATCTGACCCGGAGAAGCGGGCCAAGTACGATCGTTTTGGCGCACAATGGCAGCAGTACGAGCAGTCTGGTGGCCGTCCCGGTGGTTTTGACTGGTCACAGTGGGCCAGGCCTGGCCAGGGCGGCGCGACCACGCAACAATTCACTGCGGACGATCTGCAGCGAATGTACGCCAGCGCGGGTACGGGCGGTTTTTCGGATTTCTTTGAATCGCTGTTTGGCGGTGCGGGCCAGCGCAGATCAAGCACAAATCCTGCTGCGGGTGCAGGCCGCGGCCAAAGCCGGGTGCGCCGCGGGCAGGATATTGAGCAGACGCTGGAAATTACCCTGGAAGAGGCGTTCAACGGCACGACGCGCTTGTTGCAGCGTGACGATAACAGCACAGGTGAGGTGCATATTCCCAAAGGCGTGCAGACCGGCTCGCGGGTGCGCGTCAGCGGTGTGGGCAGTGCGGGAACGGCCGGTGGGAACGCGGGTGACCTTTATCTGAAGATTGCAGTCAAACCACACCCGGTGTTCGAACGGCGCGGGGATGATCTGGTCGCGAAGGCACCCGTTGATTTGTATACGGCTATCCTGGGTGGCAATGTGCAGGTGCCGACGATGACGGGGCCGGTAATGCTTACTGTTCCGCCGGAGACGGCCAATGGCAAGACGATTCGCCTGCGTGGGCAGGGGATGCCATTGGTCAAAGGCGACGAGCAGCGCGGCGATCTGTACATCGAAGTGCAGGTGACGACGCCGCGCAATCTCAGCCCGCGTGAAATGGAACTATTCAAGCAATTGGCCGACCTGCGCAAGGCAGGGGGCGCCTCATGACTGAGTCGGGAAAAAGTTTCGAGATTAGGAGAGACGATCATGGCGAGTTTTATGCAACCGGACGATAGTAACGATCGCGTGGCAAGTATTCCACGTGATCTCCCCATCTTGCCACTGCGCAATACGGTGGCCTATCCGTTTTCTGTTCTCCCCCTGGTGGTGGGGGTTCCGCGCTCGGTCAAGCTGATCGAGGACGCCCTGCAAGGCAACCGGCTGATTGGCCTGGTTTCGATGAAGGATGGCTCGGTCGAGGAGCCGCTGCCCGGCCAGGTGTTCGAGATTGGCACCGTGGCCATGATTCACCGCGTGGTGCGCGCGCCCGACAACACACTGCAGGTGGTGGTGCAGGGGCTGGAGCGCCTGAAGGTCGAATACTGGTTGGGCGCGGAGCCTTACCTGCGTGCCTATATTGCCCTGGCGCCCGACATCGTGCAGCAAGATGTGGAGCTGGAGGCGCTGGAGCGCAGCCTGCGCGAACTGGCCCAGGAAGTGATCGCGCTTTCGCCCAACATGCCGGAGGACGCGGGCAAGTTTCTCGATCAAGTGCAGGATTCACGCTACCTGGCCTATCTGATTGCCGCCAACTCCCGGTTGGAAATGGCCGAGGGTCAGAAGATCCTGGAGATGGACAATGTCAAGGATAAGTTTCGCGCCTTGATGGTGCATCTGACGCGCGAAAAAGAAGTGCTGACGCTGGGCCAGAAGATCCAGAGCGAGGCCCGTGAGGAGATGGACAAGGCGCAGCGCGAGTATTACCTGCGCCAGCAACTGCGTGCGATTCAGAAGGAACTGGGCGAGGCGGACGAGAGTCAGAGTGCGGTCAGCGACTATCGCCAGAAAATCGAGGATGCCGGCCTGCCCGAAGAGGCCAAGAAGGAAGCGCAGCGTGAATTGAAGCGCCTGGACGGGATGCCGCCGCAGGCAGCCGAACATTCGGTCATCAAGACCTATTTGGACTGGCTGATCGAGCTGCCCTGGAACAAGCTGAGCGAGGATCAGCTCGAAATTGTCCATGCGCGCCAGGTGTTGGATGAGGATCACTACGACCTGCAAGAGGTCAAGGACCGCATTCTGGAGTTCCTGGCGGTGCGCAAACTGGTGCAGGAGCGCGGCGTGCGCGCGGAGCCAGGCGAGGAGGAGAAGGTCAGCGAGGCGATGGGCGCCATCCTCTGCTTCGTGGGGCCGCCGGGCGTGGGCAAGACCAGCCTGGGGCAGAGCATTGCGCGCGCGCTGGGGCGCAAGTTCACGCGCATGAGCCTGGGCGGGATGCGTGACGAGGCGGAGATTCGCGGGCACCGGCGCACCTACATCGGCGCGCTGCCCGGGCGCATCATCCAGGCCATCAAGCGCGCCGGCACGCGCAACCCGGTTTTCATGCTGGACGAGGTGGATAAGATCGGCAACGATTGGCGCGGCGATCCAAGCAGCGCGCTGCTGGAAGTGCTCGACCCGGCGCAAAATCATGCGTTTCGCGATCACTACCTGGATGTGGACTTCGATCTGAGCGACGTCATCTTCATCACAACGGCCAACACGCTGGAGACCATCCCACCGCCGCTGCGTGACCGCATGGAGATTATTCAACTCGATGGCTACACCGAGCGTGAGAAGATCAAGATCGCGCAGGGCTTCCTGGTGCCCCGGCAGATCAGAGCCAATGGTCTGCGTGAAGGCGAGGTGACATTTGGCGAGGAGGCGCTGCGCAAGACGGTGCAGGATTACACGCGCGAAGCTGGCGTGCGCAATCTGGAACGCCAGATTGGCGCCATTTGCCGCAAGAGCGCGGTGAAGATTGCCGCGGGCGAGGTGCAGGCCATCGCGGTGACGCCAGAGATCGTGCGCGAGTATCTGAAGCGCGAACGCTTCGAATCAGAGGCGAGCGAGGCGATTGAGATTCCGGGCATCGCGACCGGCCTGGCGGTGACCGCGGTGGGCGGCGACATACTCTTCATCGAGGCGACGGGGATGCGCGGCAAGGGCGGTCTGACGCTGACCGGGCAACTGGGCGATGTGATGCGCGAGAGCGCACAGATTGCGCATAGCTATGTCCGCTCCAAGGCCGCCGCGCTGGGGGTGGACGCGGATAAGTTCGAGCAGACCGATGTGCATATTCACGTACCCGCGGGTGCGGTGCCCAAGGATGGGCCGTCGGCCGGGATCACGATGGTGACGGCGATGGCAAGTCTCTTCAGCGGCCGGCCGGTGCGTAGTGATGTGGGGATGACCGGCGAAGTGACACTGCGCGGCCGCGTCCTGCCCATCGGCGGGGTCAAGATGAAGGTGCTGGCCGCGCACCGCGCCGGGCTGACCACGATCATCTTGCCCAAGCGCAATGAGCGCGATCTGGAAGACCTGCCGGACGATGTGCGCCAGGCTATGACCTTTGTGCCGGTGGATCGGATTGATGAGGCGCTGGCCGTGGCGCTGTTGCCAGTGGAACGCTGAGGGCAGAGGGCAGATGACACACGAGGAAATTTTGGCACAGGAAGATGCGGGCTGGCAGGCGCTGATGGCGGCTGTCGAGGGGTTGAGCGATGCGGACTGGCTGCTGCCGGGCGCGGCCGGGGAGTGGACGTTGAAAAACGTGGCCGCACATCTCTGTTCCTGGCAGGAGGAGACGCTGAACGTGCTGCCTGACATGGCGCGTCAGATCATCGCCGGGGTCAAGGAGCCGCGACGTTACGACATAGACGCCTGGAACGCGGAGCAGTACGCGCAACGCCAGGAGCAGTCGCTGGCGGAGGTGCGCAGCGGGCTGTTGACGACGCGCGCCGCGCTGCTGGCGATGATTCAACGCATGCCGGCCGAGTGGCTGGCAAGGTACAAGCACATGCGCAACTGGATCGCGGCGGTGACCTACGAGCACTACGCCGAACATGTAGAGATGATCCACGCCTGGCGCGCTGCAGCTTGATCCAATGACGCGAAAGGGAATACCGATGCCTGACATGTTCGATGCGTATCAGAAGGCTTTGACCCAACTGCGGGCTGCGCTGGGCAGCGGGCACCCTGACTATGGGGATGTCCTGCTCTACGAGCAGCGGCTGACTGAAAACATGCGCAGCGCCCGCCGCTTTGGCGATACGGAAGCCTTGCGCGCAGAGCGGGCGCAGGTCATTGATGGCCTCAACCGCCTGGCCTTGCAGCACGCGGGCCGCAGCTTCAACGAACTGGCGTTCTCAGCGCCGCCGGCGCCCAACCCACCGCCGGCCCCGCCCCGCCGCGCAGACTTCGACATAGCCGCGTTGCGCGCCCTGCTCAACGCCGCGTTCTCCGACGAGGAGCTGACGACCCTCTGTTTCGATCATTTCCGGCCGGTGTACGATCAGTTCAGCACAGGCATGGCGCGCACGGCCAAGATCCAACATCTGTTGGAGTACGCGGAAAAGCGGCAGCAGGTGGCGCGCCTGATCGAGTTGGTGGGGGATCTCAACCCGGCGCAGGCGGCTGCGCACCGCGGCCGGCTGCGTCGCGGCGCGGTCGTGCTGGGGGATGTCAACACCGGCGGCGGCGCGATCGTGAATGGGGATGTCAGCACCGGCGGCGATTTTGTGGGGCGCGACCGGCATTAGCAGTGCGGCCTCACCTCATCCCCCGGCCCCTTCTCCTCTCCGCGCAGCGGAGAGGAGAGGGGGGAGGAAAGGATGGCCGCGGGATGAGGTATCCTATGCTCGATAACCCTGCCCTGGAAGAAACGCTGCAGCGCCTGGTGACGCTGCTGAATGTCAGCGAACGGGGGGCGTGGGCCTTTGCGCTCTACGACAGCGAGGGCGGCCGCCTGCGCATGCGCCAGGAGTTGGCGCTGCGCCTCTCCGTGCCTCTCATGGATGTGGCGCTCGACGCCGGCCATGCCAATCCCCTGGCTTTCCTGGACGCGCTGCCGCCGGCTGTGCAGGCCGAGCGTCTGGTGATCTCCTTCACCGGCCTGGAAGCCGCGATGCCCGCGGTCTTCGGCTACCTGGACTTGCAGCGCGACGCCTTCAGCGACTATCCGCACAGCCTGATCTTTTGGGTAACGGAAGAGGCCTGGCGCCAGGTGATGGCGCAGGCGCCCAATTTCTATTCGCGGCGCCGCGGCCTCTTCGATTTCCGCGGCGCGGGGACGCAGCCCGCGGCCGCGGTCGCCTCGCACATGCAAACCCTGCGCAAGCGCGTGGCCGACCTCAAGGACAAGCTGCTCAAGCTCGAAGCCCTGCGCAGCGTCCTGGGCGATGAGATCACCGAACAGAAGAGCCGGGAATTGAACGCCGAGCTGCAGATGCTCATCCAGACCGCGGGCGGCGCGCTCGTGGTCGGGGATGTGCAGACGGCCGGCGATTTCGTCGGCCGCGACCAGTGGCGGGTTTACATCAGTAATTTCTACGCTGACAAGCCGGCTGATCAGATACCGGTGGAGGTGCTGCTGGCCGCGTACCTGCGCAGCCTGGCGGCCGAGTGCAGCCGTCTGCCCCTGGGCCTCATTGACACCGAGTTCGTGCGCAGCAGCGGCGAGTCGCCCGTGCTCCTGGCTGATGTGTATGTGGATTTGGACGTGGTGTCGGTTCCGGCCGAGCGCACGCGGGACGAGCGCAGCCTGGCCCTGCACCTGGCGCGCGGCAAAGAGGGGGACCGCACGCCGTTGCTCGAGGCCATCGCGGTCGCCACCAAGCGCCGCATCGTGTTGACCGGCGACGCCGGCTCCGGTAAAACCACGTTCGTCAACTACCTGACCTATCTGCTGGCGACCCACAGCCCGGCCCTGCCCCAGGCGCTGGCCGACGCGCTGCCGGTGCGCCTGCTGCTGCGGGAGGTGGCCGCGCGCCAGATTCCGCTCGACGCCCGCCAGGGCGCGGCGGCCATGATCTGGGCCGCGCTGCGCGACGACCTGCGCCAGCGCCTGGGCGAGACGGCCGGCGACCGCGCGTTCGAGACCTGGCAGCAGCGCCTGCTCAAAGAGCCGGCCGTCATCCTGCTCGACGGGCTGGATGAGGTGCCGGAGGCGCAGCGCCGGCGTGAGGTGCTCCTGCAGGCGATCCGGGACTTCCTCGCGCCCCTGCCCAAGGTCACGCGTGTCTTGGTGACCGCGCGGCCCTATGCCTATGCCGACCCACGCTGGCATCTGCCCCGTTTCAGCACCCTGGCCCTGGCGCCCTTCGACGAGCGCCAGGTGCAGCGCTTCATCGCCCGCTGGTATCAGGCCGTGGCGCCCGACCTGGGCTGGGATGCCGCGACCGCGCAGCAGCGCGGGGAGCGCCTGGCGGCCGCGCTGCAGGAGCGCCCCTTCCTGGCCGACCTGGCCTCACGACCTCTGCTGCTGACCCTGATGGCAACGCTGCACAGCAGTTGGGGCCAACTGCCCGAAGATCGCGCCGACCTGTACGAGGAGACGGTCAAGCTACTGCTGGCGCGCTGGCAGCGCGGCCGCGAAATCAGCAGGCCGGACGGTCAGCCCATGATCGAGCCGGGCATTGCGCAGGTGCTGGGCGTGGGCGAGGCCCGCGTGCGCGAGGCGCTGGAGCGGCTGGCCTTCACCGTTCATCAGCGCCAGCGCGAGGCCGCGGCGGCCGGGCAGGATGGCGAGGCGGCCGACATCAGCGAAGGCGAAATCCTGGTTGCGTTCAAGCCGCTGCTGGGCGAGGTGGCGCCCGACGTCCTGCTGCGCTATTTGCAGGAGCGCGCCGGCCTGTTGATCGAGCGGCGCAGTGGGGTCTACGCGTTCGTGCATCGCTCGCTGCAGGAGTACCTGGCCGCGTGCCTGGTTTTGAGCCAGCCGGACGCGGCCGGGCAGCTCGTGCGTCTGCTCAGCGCGGACCCGGCCTGGTGGCGTGAGGTTTTCGTGCTGGGCGCGGGCAAGAAGCAGCGCGGCGGCTACGGCGACGCGGTCAACCTGATCAACGCGCTGCTGCCCGACGATCCCGACCCTGCGGCCGAGGAGGTTGCCTGGCGCCTGGCTGTGATTGCCGGGCAGGCGAGCAGGGAGCTGCGCCTGCCGGAGAAAGCGGCCGGCCAGCGCGTCTACGAGGCGGTGCTGGGCCGCGTGCGGCGTTGGTTGGCGGCCCTGGTCGAAGGGGGGCGGCTGCCCGCACCTGAACGGGCCGAGGCCGGCGACCTGCTCGGCCAGCTCGGCGATCCCCGCTTCGATCCGGGCCGGCTGGGCCTGCCGGTGCGCTTCCGCGGCCAGGCCGAGCCGTGGGCAGGCTTCGTGGAGATACCGGCCGGGCCGTTCGTCATGGGCAGCCGCAAGGGGGACAAGGATTCCTGGGAAGATGAGTTGGGTCACGACCACAAACCGCTGACGATCCCCTACCACTTCTGGATGGCGCGCTACCCGGTGACCGTGGCGCAGTTCCAGCCCTTTGTGGAAGGCGATGGGTATGGCAATCAGCGTTTGTGGACCAAGACCGGCTGGGCCTGGCGCCAGGGCACGTGGGACAGCCAGGCGGAGAACAAAGATGTCCGTGAGTGGATCCAGCGGCGCACGCCGGATCAGCGCCATACCCCGCTGTGGTGGAGCGACCAGGTGCGCACGCCCAACCGGCCGGTGATGGGCATCAGTTGGTTCGAGGCGATGGCCTACGCGGCCTGGCTCGATGCGCAGTGGCGGGCGGGGCGGGTGCGGGCCAGTGGCCGGAGCTGCCGGCCGGTTACGTGGTGCGCCTGCCGGACGAGGGGGAATGGGAAAAGGCCGCGCGCGGCGGCGATGACCGCGTCTACCCCTGGGGCAACGAGGCGCCGGATGCAGAGCGAGCCAACATCGAGGGGGCGATCGGCCGGCCCACGGCGGTGGGCATGTACCCGACCGGCGCGACGCCGGCGGGCCTGCTCGACATGAGCGGCAACGTCTGGGAATGGACACGTACGCGCTACCGGCCCTACCCCTACCGGCCGGCCGATGGCCGCAACGAGCCAGAAGCCGAGGGCATGCCCGTGGTGCGGGGCGGTTCCTGGGACAATTTTCCCAGGAACGCTCGTTGTGCGGTGCGCAACAGGAACGTGCCCGACGACTTCAACAATAATCGGCGTTCGGGTGGTTGTGTCCCTGGCGGCTTCTGGTTTCTGATACCACCGAATGAATTCGGCGTCTGATACCGAAAACCTGCTGAAGCAGGTTGGTGGGGGGCTTGAATCTTCGTCGCGAAAAAACGATGCAAGCCACCGAATGAATTCGGCGTCTGGTACCGCCGCATGAATTCGGCGTCTGATACCACCGAATGAATTCGGCGTCTGATACCGAAAACCTGCTGAAGCAGGTTGGTGGGGGGCTTGAACCTTCGTCGCGATAAAACGATGCAAGCCACCGAATGAATTCGGCGTCTGGTACCGAAAGCTGAAGCAGGTTGGTGGGGGGCTTGAATCTTCGTCGCGAAGAAACGATGCAAGAGGGTGTTGGGGGTAGGGGTGAGGTGTCGTTGAGGTTGTGGTGGAGAGATTCATGGGTGGGTTGCCGTGGATGGATTCACGGGCGGGGTGCGGTGGATGGATTCACCTCACGGCGCCGCGGACGTTCGATCATGAAGGATGGGAGGACAGCACATGCCATTTTGGCGCACGTATTATCACCTGGTGTGGGCCACGAAAAACCGTGAGCCGTTGATTACACCGGACATCGAGCCGCGTTTGTACGCCTACATTGTTCACAAAGCCGCCGAGTTGGGCGTGTTTGTGTACGTCATCAACGGCTGGACCGATCACACTCATCTGATCGTCGCCATCCCGCCGCACGTTTCCGTAGCCGAGCTGGTCAAGCACCTCAAAGGCGCCTCTTCGCACGATCTCAACCAGCAGGGGCTTGCCGCGCATTTCGGCTGGCAGCGCGGCTACGGCGTACTGACATTGGGTCAGCGGCAAAAGCCCGATGCCGAAGCGTATGTCAGCAACCAGAAAGAGCACCATCGCATGGACACCGCCATCGCCTGGCTGGAGCGTTACTCGGAGTTTGATGAAGGGCCTGACGACCTACCATCATCGCCCGCGTCCCAACCGGTGCCGGCCCTGCGTGAATCATCGCCAACCTATGACTACTCGGAGTTTGGTGAAGGGCCTGACGACCTATCATCATCGCTAGCGTCCAAACCGGCGCCGGCCCTGCGCGAACCATCGCCCACCTATGACGTTCTCGACGAACCGGCATTCTAACCCCCCAAAACTCGCCCCGCATTCATTCGGCCTCAACGAATCAACATCCCCCCCCCGAACCTGCTTCAGCAGGTTTTTCCTACCAGACGCCGAATTCTTCGGTGGCTTCCCCGAATTCATTCGGCAATCCATCCAGACGCCGCATTCATTCGGTCTCAACGAATCAACATCCCCCCCCCGAACCTGCTTCAGCAGGTTTTTCATACCAGACGCCGAATTCATTCGGTGGTCTTCGCCCCGAATTCATTCGGCAATCCATCCAGACGCCGCATTCATTCGGTCTCAACGAATCAACATCCCCCCCCGAACCTGCTTCAGCAGGTTTTTCATACCAGACGCCGAATTCATTCGGTGGTCTTCGCCCCGAATTCATTCGGTGGTCTTCGCCCGAATTCATTCGGTGGTCTTCGCCCCGCATTCATTCGGTGGGTTCAGATACCGCATTCACGTCGTGACCGTTAGCCGCAAAGGTGCATCATGCGTCGACGAATCGTCTTCTTCCTGCTGCTTGCCATTCTCCTGGCCGTCCTGGCCTTGACCGTGCCCCGTTGGGCGCCGCCGCTGCTGAACTTCATCGGCGCCAACAGCGACCTCATCCAGGGCGCCGAAGCGCTGCTCGCCATCGTGACGGCCCTCCTGTCGGCCCTCAGCCTGCTGGCCACCTTCTTCTTCAGCCGCCAACCCAGGCAGGCGCCTGACGCCTCGCCGCCCGCGACCGAAACCTCGAACGTGTCATCCCAGGGCGCCATTGTGGGCGGTAACGTGACGAGCGGCGGTCAGTTCAGCGGGCGCGACAGCTACAATTTCCACGCGCCGGTAATCATCACCGGCCAACCGCCCGTCCTGCCGCCCGTACCGGCCGACCTGACGCCGGCCCGCGATGCCTACCTGGCCTACGTGCTCGATCGTCATCAGTTCCTCAGCCTCAAGGGCATGGGCGTCAGCGACCGTGTGCCGCTCAAGCTGCCGCTGCTCGATCTCTACGTGCCGCTGCAGGCGCGGCTGGAGCTGCCCGAAGGTGAAACCTGGCGCCGCAACCTACGCCTGGCCGGCCGGCCGCTCAACCCGGACGAACAGGCCAACCTGACCGGGCACCTCAGCGAGCCGCGGCCGGTGCTCGACCTGATCCAGGCGCACGATGGCCTGGTCGTCCTGGGCGATCCGGGCGCGGGCAAAACCACCTTCCTCAAATACCTGGCGCTGCAACTGGCGCTCGGTCACGGTCCAGCTATCGGTCTGGGCAACCGCCTGCCGATCCTGGCGCCCCTCTCCGGCTTTGCCAACGCCCTGGCCGCCGGCAGCGTGCGCCTGGACGATTACATCGCCAACTATTTTCACGACATCGGCGTGGATCTGCCGGTGGCCGCGCTGCTGCAGCAGGCGCTGGACAAAGGCCAGGCGCTGGTGCTGCTTGATGGCCTGGACGAGGTCAAGGAGACCGGCCTGCGCCACACCGTGGTGCAGCAGGTGGTGGATTTCTACACCGCGCAGCGCCGCCGCGGCAACAAGTTCGTGCTGAGCAGCCGCATTGTCGGCTATCGCGCGGTGCGCCCCACCGCGCCGGGCCTGGCCGAATGTACATTGGTGGATTTCGACAATGACGAGATCAGCGCGTTTATCGAACGCTGGACCGCCACCCTGGAAAAGCAGGCTTCGGGCGACACGGCCGTGGCGCGGGACGACGCCGCGCGTGAACGCCAGACCCTGTTGGACGCGGTGCAGCGCAATCCGAGCGTTCATGACCTGGCTTCCAATCCGTTGCTGTTGACCATCCTGGCCCTCATGCAGCGCCAGGGCGTCACCCTGCCGGAGCGCCGCATCGAGCTGTACGATCAGTACGTCAAGACCCTGATTTCGAGCTGGAACCGCACGCGGGGCCTGGGCCGGCCGCCCACGCGTGACCTGGATGCCGTGCAGACGCTGCGCATCCTGGCGCCGCTGGCCCTGTGGATGCACGAAACCAGCCCTGGCGTGGGGCTGGTCAAGCGCGAGGAGGTGCGCCGGCGCCTGGAGGCGATCTACCGCGAGCGCGGGGACACCGACCCCGAGGCTGCGGCGCGGCGCTTCGAGGACGATGTGCATGAACACGCCGGCCTGCTGCTGGAACGCGGCCCCGGCGAGTACGGCTTCATGCACCTGACCTTCGAGGAATACCTGGCGGCCGTCGCGCTGGCCCTGCGCGGGCAGGGCGACTGCCGGCCGATCGTGGACTACCTGGCGCAGCATGTGGGCGATGCGGCCTGGCGCGAGGTGGCGCTGCTCACCGTGGGCTACCTGGGCCTGATCCAGCAGTTGTACCGCGTGGCCGGCGAAGTGGTCGAGGGGCTGCTGGCGACGCCCATCGGCGCGCCGGGCGAGGCGGTGGTGCTGGCCGGCGCGGCTGTGCTCGACGCCTGGCCGGGCGGGGTGCCGCCAGGCAGCAGGGACAAGGCCGTGACCGCGCTGATTTCGACCATGCAGAGCGCCGTGACAGCGCCGCGTCTGCGCCGCGAGGCCGGGCTGCTACTCGGCAGCCTGCACTGGCAGCCGGACGACCTGGACACGTTCGTGGAAGCGCCGGCCGGGGAGTTCCTCTACGGCGATCCGCCGCAGAAACGGCGCATCGAGCAGCGCTTCTGGATTGCCCGGTACCCCGTGACCAACGCGCAGTACCGGCGCTTCATGGAGGATCACGGCTACGAGCGCCCGGAGTTCTGGGGCCAGGACGGTTGGGCCTGGCGCACGGGGACGTACGAAACGAAGGAACCACTGAAGACAGGATGAAAGAGCATCTCGCGCAGCGTCCGTCGGAGCTGCGCGATCAACCCTATTCCTGGGACGACCGCGAGCGCAGCAGCCCCATCTGCCCGGTGGTGGGCATCACCTGGTTCGAGGCGCAGGCGTACGCGACCTGGCTGGACCGTCAGCTCACGGAACTGCGCCTGGCTGACGGCCGGCGCCTGCTCAAGCTGCCGGGGTATGCGCTGCGCCTGCCCACGGAGATGGAGTGGGAGCGGGCGGCGCGGGGAACCGACGGGCGGGAGTATCCGTGGGGCGGACCGTTCGACTCTGTGCATTGTAACACGGATGCCAATGACCCGGAAGGCAAAATTCGGGATCGGCGCCACCGCGGTTTGCACCTACCCCAGCGGCGCCAGCCCCACCGGCGCCTGGGATATGAGCGGCAACGTGTGGGAGTGGACGAACTCACTGTATTCCGGGCAGGAACCATTCCCCGTGGTGCGGGGCGGTTCCTGGGGCGGTAATCCCAGGTTCGCTCGTTGTGCGGTGCGCAGCTGGGACGTGCCCGACCTCTTCTACTATAATGTCGGCGTTCGGGTGGTTGTGTCCCTGGCGGCTTCTGGTTTCTGATTTCTGAATGCTGGAGTGCTGAGTGCTGAATTCTGGCCCAGGAGGCGTGGGAGCCGTCGAATGAATTCGGCGTCTGATACGGCCGAATGAATTCTGATACCACCGAATGAATTCGGCGTCTGATACCACCGAATGAATTCGGCGTCTGATACCACCGAATGAATTCGGCGTCTGATACCACCGAATGAATTCGGCGTCTGGTGGCGCTTGAACCTTCGTTGCGATAAAACGATGCAAGCCACCGAATGAATTCGGCGTCTGGTACCGAAAGCTGAAGCAGGTTGGTGGGGGGCTTGAACCTTCGTTGCGAAAAAACGATGCAAGGGGGTGTTGGGGGTAGGGGTGAGGTGTTGTTGAGGGTGTTGGGCGGCAGATTCGTGGGGTGCAGTGGATGGATTCACCTCACGGCGCCGCGGACGTTCGATCATGAAGGATGTGGGAGGACAGCATATGCCATTTTGGCGCACGTATTATCACCTGGTGTGGGCCACGAAAAACCGTGAGCCATGGATTACGCCGGACATCGAGCCGCGTTTGTACGCGTATATTGTTCACAAAGCCGCGGAGTTGGGCGTGTTTGTGTACGCCATCAACGGCTGGACCGATCACATTCATCTGATCGTCGCCATCCCGCCGCACGTTTCCGTGGCCGACCTGGTCAAGCATCTCAAAGGCGCCTCTTCGCACGATCTCAACCAGCAGGGGCTTGCCGTGCATTTCGGCTGGCAGCGCGGCTACGGCGTACTGACATTGGGTCAGCGGCAAAAGCCCGATGCCGAAGCGTATGTCAGCAACCAGAAAGAGCATCATCGCCTGGACACCGCCATCGCCTGGCTGGAGCGCTACTCGGAGTTTGATGAAGGGCCTGAAGATATACCATCATCGCCCGCGTCCCAACCCGTGCCGGCCCTGCGCGAATCATCGCCAACCTATGACTACTCGGAGTTTGATGAAGGGCCTGACGACCTACCATCATCGCTCGCGTCCCAACCGGCGCCGGCCCTGCGCGAACCATCGCCCACCTATGACGTTCTCGACGAACCGGCATTCTAACCCCCCAAAACTCGCCCCGAATTCATTCGGCAATCCATCCAGCCCCCGCATTCATTCGGCCTCAACGAATCAACATCCCCCCCCCGAACCTGCTTCAGCAGGTTTTTCATACCAGACGCCGAATTCATTCGGTGGTCTTCGCCCGAATTCATTCGGCAATCCATCCAGACGCCGCATTCATTCGGTCTCAACGAATCAACATCCCCCCCCCGAACCTGCTTCAGCAGGTTTTTCATACCAGACGCCGAATTCATTCGGTGGTCTTCGCCCCGATTCATTCGGTGGCCTCCGCCCCGAATTCATTCGGTGGTCTTCGCCCCGATTCATTCGGTGGTCTTCGTCCGAATTCATTCGGTAATCTTCGCCCTGAACCCATCCAGCCCCCGCATTCATTCGGTCTCAACGAATCAACATCCCCCGAACCTGCTTCAGCAGGTTTTCCATCCAGACGCCGAATTCATTCGGTGGTCTTCGCCCGAATTCATTCGGCAATCCATCCAGCCCCCGCATTCATTCGGCCTCAACGAATCAACATCCCCCCCCCGAACCTGCTTCAGCAGGTTTTTCATACCAGACGCCGAATTCATTCGGTGGTCTTCGCCCCGATTCATTCGGTGGTCTTCGCCCCGATTCATTCGGCTCCCTTCCCCCCGAATACATTCGCCTCTTGGAGTAACATCATGGTTCATATCATCACCGACACGACCGCGGCGCTGCCGGAGACCCTGGCGCGGCAGCTTGGGATTCCGATCATCCCGCAGGTGATCAATTTCGGCACGGAGTCGTTCCTGGAAGGGGTGGACTTGGACAAGGCGACCTTCATGCGCCGCCTGCGTAGTGAGCGCACCCTGCCCAAGACCGCCGCGCCGCCGCCGGAGCTGTTCGTGCGCGAGTTCGCGCGCCTCGCGCCCACCGGCGAACCGATTCTGTGCATTCATCCGTCGTCCGAGATCAGCGGTACGGTGCGTTCGGCGCTGACCGCCCGCCAGGAGTTCCCCGGCGCGGACATCCGTGTGCTTGATACGCGGGTGGTGGCCGCGCCGCTGGCCACCCTGGTGCAGTTGGCGGTGCAGATGGCCGCAGCCGGTGAGACGGTGGATGTCATCGAGGCCCGCCTGGCCGGCTTGATTCCGCGCTGTCGCCTCTACTTCCTGGTGGCCACGCTGGAATACCTGGCCAAAGGCGGCCGCATTGGCGGCGCACAGGCTCTGCTGGGCAGCGTCCTGCAGATCAAACCCATTTTGACCCTGCGTGATGGCCGCGTCGAAGTGCTGGAACGGGAGCGCACCCACAAGCGCGCGCTGGCTCGCCTGCAGGAATTGGTGTTGACGCAAATCCCGCGGGATGGCAGCGGCCATCTGTGCGTGATGCACGCCGATGTGCCAGAGCAGGCGCTGGCCCTGGCCGAGGAGTTGCGCGGCCCGCTCAACCTGCCACCGCTGCCGATCTTCGATGTGCCGCCAGCCATCGTGGTGCATGGCGGGCCGGGGATTCTGGGAGTGAGTTTCTTCGTCTGAAATTCTCAATTCACCGCCGCGACCTGCGGCAGGGTTGGGGCGGCTGCCCTGGTGTGCAGGAGATCGAGCGCCAGGGTCGCACGCACGCGCACCATCTCATCGGCGCTCACCTGGAATGCGAGCAGGCTGGGCAGGGCGGCGGCGTCGCCCAGGCGCCCCAACGCCCGCGCCGCGGCAAAACCCACCTGGGCATTGTCGCCGGCCAGGTGCGTCAGCAGCGGCTCAGTGGCCCGCGGATCGCCCAGGATGCCCAGGCCCAGCGCGGCCCAGGCCTGCGCCGCCGGGTCGCCATCAGCGAGCTGGCTCAGCAGCGCTTCGGCATCGTCCAGGGTCAGGCTGAGCATGCCCTGGTCGGTCACGGCCCGCACACTCAGCGGGGTGTCCACGGCCGGAATCAGCGCAGTGACGCGGGCGGTCAACTGCAGCGGTTGGCCGTTCGGGCCGGGCATCGGCTGCCAGCGGCTGCCGCTGTCCATGCTGATGAAAACGCGGCCCGGCGCGAAGTGCATCTGACTGCTGCCGACCCAGAAACCGGTAGCCGCGTAGACCACACCCGGCTCGGCCGGATCGGCCGCCAGCGCGGTCACATCCAGGATAACGCCGGGCTGCAGGCCCAGGGCGCCGGACAGATTTTGCCAACTGCGCCCGCGGTCCAGGCTGCGGTAGAGGCCGTTGCTGCCCGTGGCCGCCAGCAGCACGCCATCGGTTTCCACCACGGCATGCACCGGCGCCGAGACGCTGCTGATGCGCAGCCAGCGATCGCCCTGGTCGCCGGTCGGGTCTGCCAGCTCACGATCGAGCACGAAGAGGCCGCGGCTGGCGCCCGCGAAGATCAGCGCCTCGTTGGCGTTGGTCACATGCACCTGCGCCACCGCGGTTCCAGCGGGCAATCCACGGCCAGGGCCGGTCAGCGCGTCGCCCTGCCAGTAGAAAAGACCCTCAGTGCTGCCGATGAAGACCGCCAGGTCGCGCGCCTGGTCTGAAGCCCGCGCCATCGCCAGGCGGTCAACGGCCAGGCTGGTGATCTGGGCCTGGGACGCCTGCACGTCTGCCCAGGCGAGCGGCAGCTCGCGCCAGGTCTGCGCAGCGAAATCGGCGCGGAAGAGGCGATTGCCGGCCGCGGCCAGGGCCGAATTGCCGTCAGGCGCCAGCGCCAGCGCGCTGATCTGCGCCGCCGGCAGGCTGCCCATGCTCAGCCAGGTGTGGCCGCCATCGGCCGTGAAAAACAGCTCCGAGCTTGCGCCGCTGCTCGCAACGGCCGCCGCCATCATCTGGCCGCTGCTGGAACTGGCGGTCAGCCGCTGCACCTGCGCCGCGGGCAGCGTCATTGCCTGCGGTGACGAAACCTGATCGAGCGCCCGGCTCTCGCGCTCACCAAACAGCAGGGCAAGGCCGGCGCCGCTTGCCAAGATCATCAGCGCCATCATCAGGCGCAGCAAATGAACTCCGAACGTCTTGATCGTCGTCATCATGGTGTGTTCTTCATCCTCCATTCCATTACTGCATTCCATTACTCTGACGCGTTCAGTCTAGCACCGTGCCCATCCCCGCGCATCGGTTACGCCTCTGGGTTTCCGCTGCGCAAACCACGCACCCCTTCTACGCCGTTGATTACGCCAAAATGCGTACTTGATACGTGATGCGTGACTCTCCCTTCCCCCTTCATCTTTCACTTAAACCAGAAGCCTCCCGCCTTCCACGTAAATCTCCAATCTCCAATCTCCAATCTCCGATCTCCAACCTCCAATCCTCTCTCTCCACACCCCCTCCTCAAGTTGACGCATTGGCGTTCTTGTCCTATACTGCAAACACCGACTGCCACCCGATGTCCCCCACCGCCTCTCTATTTCTTTTTCAGTTTTGGAAGGAGTTCACATGCCAAGTAAGCGTCTTCTACACGTGCTGGCTATCCTGGGGTTGCTCCTGGGCATAGTCGTGTCGAGTGTGCAGGCGAGCGCACCGTCGCGCCCGGCTGCCTCTTCCCCCATCTACGGGCCGTTCGCCGGCGAGACGAGCTACCCCACCGTCTGGAATGGCGACATGCGCGACCTGCCCCAGGGCAATAACGGCAAGGCTGCGCCAAACCAGCAGTTTCCCCTGCGCCTGACGCCGTCCGAGCAATCGGCGGCGACGTGGGCCGCGGCCCTGAACCCCAATGTGCAGGATTCGCCCGGCGCCGGGCAGATGCCCAACCCCATCATGAACTTCAACGGCATGACCTTTCCGGCGAATGGCGCCGGCTGGCCGCCCGACGTCAACGGCGCGATTGGCCCCAATCACTACGTCGAGACGCGTCAACACCTCGGTGGGTATCTACAACAAGACCACCGGCGCGTTGATCAGCGCAGTGACCTTCAACACCTTCTTCCCCGGCCCGGCCGGCACGCCGTGCGATGCCAATAACCAGGGTGATCCCCAGGCTCTCTACGATCAAACGGTCGGTCGCTGGGTTGTCACCGACTTTGCCTGGTCCGGCGCCACCGGCCCCTACTACCAGTGTATCGCCGTGTCCCAGACCAATGACCCGGTTGCGGGCGGCTGGTACTTCTACGCGCTGCGCGCGGACACCGGCATCTTCACCTCGTACCTGAACGACTATCCCAAGATGGGCGTCTGGTCCGACGGCTGGTATCTGACGGCCAACATGTTCGATCAGATCGGCACCGGCTTTGGTGTGCGCGTGTGGGCCTTGAACCGCAGCCAGATGATTACCGGCGGCGCCTTGCAGGAAGTCCACTTCGACACCTGCACCGACGCCACCTGCGATGCGCTGCTGCCAGCCAACTATCACGGCACGACCGCCCCGCCCGCCGGCGCACCCAACTACATGCTGTCGGCCACGCCGCCCGACCTGCTCAAGATGTGGAAGTTCCATGTGGACTGGGTCACGCCGGCCAACTCTACCTTCACCGGCCCGACCCTCCTGCCGATCAGCGCGTTCGAACCGGTCACCTATCAGGTTCCGCAGCAGGGCACCACGCGCCTCCTCGACACCCTCAGCTTTCGTTTGATGAACCTGTTGCAGTATCGCAACATGGGCTCCTACGAATCGCTGTGGGCTTCGCACACCGTGGACGTGGCCGGCAAGGCGTCCGTGCGCTGGTACGAAGTGCGCGCACCCGGCGCCGCCACCAATGTCTATCAGTCCGGCACCTACGCGCTGGGCGATGGCAATCACCGTTGGATGCCCAGCATCGCGGCTGACAAGGACGGTAATGCCGCCGTGGGCTACAGCGTCTCCAGCGCCAGCATGTTCCCCGCTCTGCGCTACGCAGGCCGCCGCCTGGGTGAAAGCCTGGGCCAACTACCGCAGAACGAAGCGGTGCTCATCAACGGCACCGGCTCGCAGACGGGCATCAGCCGTTGGGGCGACTACTTCTCGCTGACCCTCGACCCGGCCGATGACTGCACCTTCTGGTTCGCCGGCGAGTACCTGCCTGTCAGCGGCAACAACTGGTACACCCGTATCGGTTCGTTCAAGTTCGCCGCCTGCGGACAGACCCTGGGCACGCTCAACGGTCGCGTCTACAACACCGTCACCAATGCCGGCATCGCCGGCGCTCCGGTCACTGTGGTTGGCCCTGAGACCATGACCACCTCGACGGACGCCAGCGGAAACTACAGCGTCAACGTGGTTCCCGGCACCTATGACATCACGGCCGGCCCGCTGCTGCCTGGTTATCCCACCTCGGCGACCGTCACCGGCCGCACGGTCGGCGCCGGCGGCACCACCACCACCGACATCGGCCTGGCGCCGGTGCCGCACCTGGCTTACAACTCTTCCGCGGTCAGCGGCGGCAACGGCAACAGCGTCCCCGAACCGGGCGAGTCCAACCTGCAGATGTTGGTCAACCTGATGAACGACGGCGCCACCACCAGCACCGGCATCAACGCCGTGCTCTCGACCTCGACGGCCGGCGTGAGCGTTTCGCAGAACACCTCCGCCTACCCGAACATCCTGGCCGGCGGCAACGCGAACAACAATACGCCGTATGTCTTCTCGGTAGCTGACACTGTGCTCTGCGGTACGCTGATCAACTTCCAGTTGGCTGTGACCTCGACCCAGGGACCGTACACAATCAACTTCAGCCTTTTGGCCGGCAGCCCGCAGCCGCCCACCGCCTATTTCTTCGACAACTTCGAGAACGGCGTCAACGGCTGGACCACAGGCGGCACGCAGAACTTCTGGGCGCAGGTCACCAACATGTCGTACAGCCCCACCCATGCCTGGCACGACAGCCCGTCCGGCGTCTATCCGAACAACATGAACTCCTGGCTCAAGTCGCCGAACATCGTCCTGACCGGCAAGACGAACATCTCGGTCTCCGGCTGGTTCACTCATGCCCTCGAATCCGGCTACGACTACGCCTACCTCGAGTATTCGCTGGATGGCGGCACGACCTGGAACCCATCTTACCTGGCTCGCTTCAATGGCGTGTCGCAGAGCTGGGCGCAGACTGCGGTCGCCTCGCCGATGCTCGACAACCAGGCCAACGTGGCCCTGCGCTTGCGCGTCACCTCGGACAGCGGCGTGGTGGCTGATGGCATCTACATGGATGACTTCGCGGTCAACTACACACCCATCACCTGCGAGCCGCCGACGCCCACCGCGGTGCAGCTCAGCAATGTCGGCACAACCACGCCCGCGCTGCCCTACGGCACGATGGCGGCTGCGCTGGCCCTGCTGCTGGCGGCCGGGGCTGTGGCCTGGCGCCGTCGCACGGTCTGATTCACGCGCTGCGACCTAATCCAGGGCGTCCCCGTGCCCTGACGTAACGAACACAGAAGGCGGTCCGTCGTACTGATGGGCCGCCTTTTGTTGAGCGGAGATCAGATTGCACTTTTTCCGCTTTGTCGTGTACAATCTGCCCCTATGGAACAATCCCTGATTCGCAATTTTTGCATCGTGGCGCATGTGGACCACGGCAAGAGCACTCTGGCCGACCGCCTGCTGCAACTGACCGGAACGGTTTCCGATCGCGACATGACCGAACAGGTGCTGGACTCGATGGACCTGGAACGCGAGAAAGGCGTCACCATCAAGGCATCGGCCGTGCGCATGAGTTACACGGCCAGCAGCGGCCAGACGTACGAGATCAACCTGATTGACACACCCGGCCACGTGGACTTCTCCTACGAGGTCTCGCGCGCACTGACGGCCTGTGAGGGCGCGGTGCTCGTGGTGGACGCCAGCCAGGGCATCGAAGCGCAGACGCTGGCCAATCTCTATCTCGCGTTGGAACACGATCTGGAGATCATCGCGGTCGTCAACAAGATTGACATGATCGCGGCGCGACCGGACGAGGTGGCGCAAGAAATCGGCGACCTGATCGGCACACCGCTCGATGACGTCATTCGCATCTCGGCCAAAGAGGGCTTGAACGTGACCGCCGTGCTGGAATCGGTGGTCAAGCATGTGCCGCCGCCCAAAGGTGACGCAAGCGCGCCGCTGCGCGCCCTGGTGTTCGATAGCCATTATGACACGTATAAAGGCGTGGTGGCCTATGTACGCGTGTTCGATGGCTCGTACAGCCTGGGGCCGAACCTCAAGATCATGTCGAGCGGTCAGCGGGTCGAGCCGCTGGATGTCGGTATTTTTGGCCCCGGCATGATCCCGATCGGCGCACTGTCGGCCGGCGAGGTGGGCTACATCGCCACCGGCCTCAAGTCGGTGCGCGATTGCCGCGTGGGCGACACCCTGACCACCTGGCTGCACGGCGCTGACGCGGCCTTGCCCGGCTACGAACCGTCCAAGCCGATGGTGTTTGCGGGCCTGTATCCGACACGCGGGGAGGACTATGCCCTGCTGCGCGACGCCCTGGAGAAACTGCAGCTCAACGACGCCTCGCTCATTTTCCAGCCGGAGAGCAGCCAGGCGCTTGGCTTTGGCTTCCGCTGCGGCTTCCTGGGCCTCTTCCACATGGAGATCATCCAGGAGCGCCTGGAACGTGAATACGACCTGGACGTGCTCTTTACCGCGCCTAGCGTGGAGTACCAGGTGACCAAGACCAACGGCAGCGAGATCCTGGTGGATAACCCGGTGGAGCTGCCGCCTGAAAGCGAGATCGCAGAGATTCGCGAGCCGTGGATGAAGATCACGATTTTCGCGCCGGTGGAATACATCGGCCAGGTGATGGACCTGGCGACAAAACGCCGCGGCGAGTTCGTGAATCAAGAATACCTGGACGAGCGCCGGGTCCTGCTGACCTACCACATCCCGCTGGTTGAAATCCTGGTTGATTTCTATAACGACCTCAAGGCGCGCACGCGTGGCTATGCCAGCATGGACTACGCGTTCGACGATTACCGCGTGGCCGATATGGTGCGCCTGGATGTGCTCATCAACGACATTCCCGTGGACGCGTTGTCGGTCATCGTTCACCGCGATCAGGCTTTCCAAAAAGGGCAGCGGCTGGTCAGCAAGATGAAGGAAGTCATCCCACGCCAGCAGTACGAGGTGCCGATTCAGGCCGCGCTGGGCAAGAAGATCATCAGCCGGGCCAACGTCAAAGCCTATCGCAAGGACGTGCTTTCCAAGTGCTACGGCGGCGACATCTCGCGCAAGCGCAAGCTGCTGGAAAAGCAAAAAGAGGGCAAGCGCCGCATGAAGATGGTGGGGCAGATAGAGATACCACAGGAGGCCTTCATGTCGGTCCTCAAGCTGGACGAAGACTGAATTTAGGAGGGTATGTTGTCTGCGACAGCTCCAACTCAAGATAACGGGCGCCAGGCCCAGTTGACTCCCATGCAGGTCTTTCTGCTGCTGGCGGTGCTGGTCGCGGCCCTGGCGCTGCGGCTCTACAACAACAACTGGGATGACTACCAGCACGCGCATCCGGACGAACGTTGGATCGTGATGGTGGCCGGCGACATGCACATGCCGCACCACATCTCCGAGGCGCTCGACCCGCGGCGCTCGCCGTTCAACCCGTTGTGGAATCCGGAGCAGCGCGCGGTGCGCCATTTTGCTTACGGCCATCTGCCGCTGTATATCCTGACCGCCACAGCCGCGCTCGTCCATGCTGCGGGTCAGGCGCTGACCGGCCTGGGCCTACCAAGCGAGATCATCCGTTGGCTGGTGGCGGCCAACACCTACGACGGCCTCAATCTGCTCGGTCGCGTCCTCTCGGCTCTTTTCGACACCGGCTCGGTCTATGTCATCTTCCTGATCGGTCGGCGCATCTACAGCACACGCGCCGCTCTCCTGGGCGCCGCCTTCGCCGCGCTCACCGTGACTTCCATCCAACTCAGCCATTTCTACGCCTTTGATCCGGTGGCGGCCTTCTTTATCATGGGCGCGGTCTACGGTGGCGTGCGCATGGCGCAGGATGGCAATCTGTCGGCGTCGCTGCTGGCCGGGGCCATGGCTGGCGCCGCGGTTTCCTCCAAGTTCAGCGCCCTGCCCATTCTGGCCGCCCTGGTTGTTGGCGCGGGGGCACGTTACTGGTCCGTCATGGCGGCCCGCCGCAACCAGCCGGTGCGCGTGCGCGAAGACTACGAGATTGCGCTGGCCTCCAATCAGTTCACCCAGGCGCTCGGCCTGGCCCTGATTGCCCTCTCGGTGGCGGTGATTGTCTTTGCGGTGACCTCGCCCTTTGCGGTCATTGATTGGCCCAACTATCGCATCTCGGTGATTGACGAACAGGGCGCCATGGTGCGCGGCGATGCCGATTTCCCCTACACCCGCCAGTATCGCGGCACGCTGCCCTTCATCTACAACATCGAGCAGCAAATCCGCTGGGGCATGGGGTGGCCGCTCGGCCTGCTCGCCTTCATCGGCCTGGCCTGGGCTTTGGCGCGGGCGTTGGCCGGTCGCGCCAGCCCGGCCGAATGGGTTCTATTGGCCTGGTGTGTGCCCTATTTTGCGCTGACCGGCCTGTTCATGGTCAAATTCATGCGCTACATGCTGCCCTTACTGCCGTTCTTTAGCCTGATGGGCGCCGCGCTGTTGGAACGCATCTGGAGTCGTCAAAGCTGGATCGAGGTCTACCGCCGCGCGCGCGACTCTATTCCCGCTGCCAATCACGAGGACGCGGCACTGGATGTATCGGCATGGGTGGGGCGCAGCGAGGGCGACTCCGTAGACGTTCAGGAAGTTGTTGAGCCGCGTCCCTGGTGGGCCTGGCTGGCGCCGACGATTGGCCTGTTCGTCCTGATCGGCTCGGCCGTGTGGGCTTTGGCCTTCGTCAATGGCGTCTACGGCCATTCACATTCGTGGATCGCGGCCTCGCGTTGGATCTACGAGCATGTGCCGCAGAACAGCGTCATTCTGGCCGAACATTGGGACGATTCGCTGCCCAAGGACTTGCAGAAGCCGGCCGGCTATTATCGCGGCGCCTATGGCTACCGCGTTACGGACCTGCCCAACTACGAAGAGGATACGCAGGCCAAGTTCGAAACCATCAAGCGCATGGTCAACGAGGCCGATTATATTGTTCTGGCCACCAATCGCCTCTACCGCTCCATTCCCCGCCTGCCCCAGCGCTATCCCATGACCACGCGCTACTATGATCTGCTCTTCCAGGGCGAACTTGGCTTCGAACTGGTGCAGGAGTTCCCGTCACGGCCGCGTCTCGGCCCCGTCGAATTCAACGATGACGACGCCGATGAGAGCTTCACCGTCTACGATCACCCCAAACCGATCGTCTTCAAGAAAGTGGCGACCCTGACCGATGCCGAATGGCAAGACAAACTGGGCGATAGCTGGCAAGGCGCCATCCCCGGCTACACCGGCAGCAAATCAGCGCTGTCGCTGTTGTTCGATCGCCTGGAGGGTCGCACCACGCCCGCCGCCGCGCCCGCGGGTGAAGGCGCCAGCGGCAAGACCCTGCTGCTCGACCGTCCCAGTGAAGAACTGCCTGCGCCCTACGATCTGCGCTGGAATCGCCTGGCGACCAACTCGACCCCCATCGCCATCATCGTCTGGTGGCTGGCGCTGCTGCTCATTCAGCTCATCTCCTGGCCCCTGGCGTTCAGCGTCTTTCGCCATCTGCGCGACCGCGGTTACCTGTTCGCGCGGCTGCTCGGCTGGCTGCTCGCCGGCTGGCTGGTCTGGATCGTCGCCAGTATGCACCTGCCGGTCGTGGGCAACAATCTGCTGACCATTGGCGCCGCGCTGATCCTCATCGCCCTCCTCTCCCTCGTCCTTTGGCGCCGCAACCGTGATGAGATGCGCGCCTTTGTGCGCGCTAATCGCGGCCTGCTGCTGATTGGCGAGGCGGTATTCGGCGGCGCCTTCCTACTCTTCGTGGTCATTCGTATGCTCAACCCTGACCTGTGGCAACCCTGGCAGGGCGGCGAGAAGTTCATGGAGTTCGCCTTCCTCAACGCCACCGCGCGCAGCACCTGGATGCCGCCCCTGGATCCCTACTTCGCCGGTGGTTACATCAACTACTACTACTACGGCTACTTCCTGGTGGGCATCTTCATCAAGCTGACCGGCATCGCGCCGTCGGTCGCCTTCAACCTGGCTGTCCCCACGCTCTTTGCCGCAACCGCGGCCGGCGCCTTCTCGCTGGTCTACAACCTGGCGCCCGCGGCGGCCAACCGCCGCGGGCCATTCTGGCGTCAGGGTATTGGCGCCGGGTTGGCCGGCAGCCTGTTCGTCGTCGTCATCGGCAACCTGGACGCCATGGGGCAAGTGCTGCGCCGTCTGGCTGAACAGACCCAAACGCCGTTCCAAAGCCAGATTCCCGGCCTGCAAACGCTCGTGCGCGCCGTGTCCGGGGCGCTCCATCTCCTCACCACCGGCGGCCGCCTGTCGGGCTTCGACTGGTGGGCGCCCAGCCGCGTGCTGCCTGGGACGATCAACGAGTTCCCGTTCTGGAGCTTCCTCTTTGCCGATCTGCACCCGCACATGATGAGCATGCCGTTCACCATCCTGTTCCTGGCGTTGGCGCTCAACCTGGTGGCCGGCTACGGCGCCGGGATGAGCGGCGACCTCGCTGGCACGTTTCTCTCGTTCATCTTCATCCCGCTCAGTATCGGCGCATTGGCCGCCATCAACACCTGGGACCTGCCCACCTACCTGGGCGTTGCGGTTCTGGCCTTCATCATTCGCGATTACCGTGCAACCGGTCGTGTGCGGGTATGGCTGCTGCTCTTCTTTACGGCTGCCGTGGCCGCGCTGGCCTACGGTTTCTATCTGCCCTTCTTCCAGAACTACGAAGCGGTGGGCAGCAGCGGCGTTGGCCTGGTCAAAGGCAAAACCGATCTGGGCAAGTGGCTGCAGATTTGGGGCTTCTTCGCCTTCCTGGCGATCAGCTACTTGATTGTCGAGCTGCGCCGTCGCGACCATGAGCAGACCGACCCCAGGCGCGTTCACCCGCGCTGGTGCGCTGGCTGCGCATCATGGCCGATCAATGGGACCTGGCGCCGCGCGTCGCCACGCTGCATGCGGTGCTGGTCAAACAGGCCGCGCCCGCGTACCTCTTTGGGCGCCTCTTCGTGGCACTCATGGCCCTGATTGCCGTGGCTTTGGCGCTGCTCGGTTATTGGGTGCCGACGCTGCTGCTGCTGCCCTTGTTCGTGGCCGGGCTGCTCTTGTTCCGTCGTGATGTCACACCGGAGCGCACCTTCAACGTGCTCCTGATCTTCACCGGCCTGCTGGTCGCCTTTGGGGCCGAATTCGTCTTCCTGAAGGATTTTCTGTGCGGTTGTTCGGCCGATGGCAAGACCGTGGGCGACTTCTACCGCATGAATACCTTGTTCAAGTTCTACACCCAGGTCTGGGTCCTGCTGGGCCTGGGCGCGGCCGCGGCCCTGCCCACCCTGTGGGAGGCGCTGAACAAACGCTTCAGCGCGGGCTGGCGCGTCGCCTGGAGCGCTATCTTCGTGGTCCTCATGGCCTCGGTGCTGGTCTTCCCGCTCATCGGCACCCCGCGCCGCGTGGATGACCGCTTCCCCGGCACGCGCCCGGCCATCGGCACCCTGGATGGCATGGCTTTCATGACGGTCGGCGTCTACACCTGGCCGGATCAAAACAATCAAATTCACCTGCAGTACGATTACGATGCCATTCAATGGCTGCTGGATAACGTCAAGGGTAACCCGGTGGTCGCGGAAGGGCGCATTGATTACTACCGCGAAGGCGGCATGCGCGTCGCCAGCTTCACCGGCCTGCCCAGCCTCCTCGGCGCGCACCAGGGCGAGCAGCGCTACAGCTTCCTGGTGGGACCGCGTGAGAATGACGCGCGTGAGTTCTTCACCACCGCGGACATCGCGCGCACGCAGGATCTGATTCAGCGCATCAACATTCGCTACATCTATGTGGGCCATCTGGAGCGCACGGTCTACCCGGCGGAGGGCATCGCCAAGTTCGAACAGATGACCCAGCAAGGGCTGCTCTCCGTGGCGTATCGCAACCAGGAAGTCACCATTTACCTGGCGCCCTGAGCGCCGAATGAATTCGGCGCCTGATACGTCAAACCCGCTCAAGCGGGTTGCGCTGGCGGCAACCTGCCTCGGCAGGTTTGTTGTAGCAGCCCGTGAATTCATTCATGGGCTACCTGGCGCCCTGAGCGCATTGCGCGTAATGCCGGCGCGCTGAACGCATCTATTTACCTGACGCCGACCGGGGAGGCACTGAGCACTGTCAACACCATCCGACCCGCTGGAACGCGACCAATTTGCGGCGCTTTACCAGGAATTCCTACCGCGTGTGCTCAACTACTTGCGCGTACGCGTGGGTGACGAAGCGCTGGCTGAAGAGCTGACCGCCACCACCTTCGCACAGGCTTTCGCCAAACGTCAGCAACTGCGCAACGTGGCGGCGTTTCCGGGGTGGTTGTTTCGCATTGCGCACAACGAACTGGCGCAGCACTTCCGGCGCCGGGCCAATCGCAACACGCTCACGGTGGACTTCGATTTCCTGGTTGCGCTTCCGTCGTCTGAGCCTGATCCTCACCAGGTCGTGGTTCAGCAGCAGCAGGTGCAGCTTCTGCTGCAAGCCCTGCGCTCGCTGCCCCCGCGTGAGCAGGAAATTTTGGATCTGAAATTCGTGGCTGGACTGAGCAACGTGCAGATTGCTGAGGCAACCGGCTTGACCCCCAGCAACGTCGGTGTCATTGTCTTCCGTGCCCTGCACAAGCTGCGTGACTACCACACCAACATGCGAGGTTGATGATGTTTGCCCGCAGGGATGATAGGGATGATAAGAAACCGATGAGCGACGCCGAATGGGCCGCGGCCGACGCGCTGGAAGCCGTCTGGGAGAGCGACGTGCAACCCGACGCAGACCTGCAGCCGCTGCTGTTCACCGCGCGTCAGTTGACCGACCTGGCGGCCGCGCTGCCGCCGCCGTCACTGGCGTTGACGCAGCGCGTGCGCCGGCTGACCGCCGCTCCGCCGCGGCCGGCAGGGCGCCTGCAACGAATCTGGTCGCCCCGGCCCTGGTTGCGCGTCGCGACGGCGCTGGCGCTGGCCGTGCTGGCTCTGTCGCTCTTCACGGCGCCAGGCCAACGTGCTATGGCCGCACTCATGGCCTCACTTAACCTGGGCGACGGCGCCGCGCACAATGTGCGGGTCAATGTGTCGCCGGACCCACTGCGCACAGGGCCGCAGTACACCGGCGCCCGTGCGGAAAATCTGGCTAACCTGGACACGGCGCGCGCGCGCGTGCCCTATCCCTTGTTGGAACCGGCCTGGCTGCCGCCCGGCTACACCCTGCAGGGCGTTTCGGCCGTCTCATACGCCGGTATGCCCGATTGGTTCCCACAGCCGCTGTACATCGAAACTGATTACCGGGCCGCCGGCGCATCGCGCGTGGGCTTCGACCTGACCCTGCGCCAGTTCGGCGTGGCGCTCGGCGAAACGGGGCGCATCCGCACCTTGCGCTTCGACTCTGTGGATGTCACCGCGACGCAGGAGGTGCAGGTAAACGGTCGCGCCGCGCTGCTGCTCACCCTCGGTCAGCCCAGCCAGGATGCCGCGGTGCGTGAACTGGTCTGGCAACAGGGTGACGTGATGATCGAAATCTTGAGCCAGTCCCTCAGCCCCGAAGATATGCTGGCCGTGGCCGCGTCCCTGCGCTGAACCGATCTCGCAGACTCAATCGCAGACTTCTGCAGGCTCGCAGACTGTGGAAGTCCATTGTGGGGTATCATGCTTGCTGTACTCTCATTTTGGATCGTTGTCCAACTCATCGCCCTGGCGACTCTGCCGTTGACCTGGCGCCTGTGCAGCCGGCTGCCGGACCGCGGTTACGCGTTGGCGAAACCGCTTGGCCTGCTGCTTGTCACCTATGTGCTGTGGCTGGGCGCCAGTTTTGGCTTCCTGCGCAACAGCCTGGGCGGCATCATCCTGGCGCTCTTGCTCGTCGCCGGCCTCTCGGCCTGGCTGCTCTGGCGTGACGCCAGCGCCACCCCCATGCTGGCCTGGCTGCGCCAGCACGGACGGTTGATCCTCATCACCGAAGTGCTCTTTGCCGTGGCTCTTGCCATCCTGGCCTATTACCGGGCCTTCGATCCTGCCATCTCCGCGACCGAAAAGCCGATGGAACTCATGTTCCTCAACAGCGTGCTGCGCAGTGAGCGCTTTCCGCCGCTGGACGCCTGGCTGTCTGGCTACAGCATCAGCTACTACTACTTTGGCTATGTCATGCTCGCCGTGCTGACCCAGCTCAGCGGGCTGACACCCGCGTTCAGCTTCAACCTGGGTCTGGCCACCTGGTTTGCCCTGGTTGTGGTGAGCGCCTTCAGCGTGGGGTACAACCTGGTGGCCCTGCTGCCCGGCGCCAGCACCCGCTCGCTGCGGAACAGCGTGCTGGCCGGGCTGTTGGCGGCTGTCTTCGTCGTCGTCATGGGCAATCAGCAGGGCATCCTGGAGTTTGCCTACCACAACCGCATCGTGCCCGCGGAAGCGATCCAGGCCCTGGACATCAAAGAGATGACCGATAGCGCACCGACCGGCCAGTGGAACGTGGGCGAATACTGGTGGTGGTGGCACGCGTCACGGGTCATTCATGACCGTGACCTGGCGGGCAACACGGTCGAGGTGATTGACGAATTTCCGAATTTCAGCTTCATCCTGGGCGACATGCACCCGCACGTGCTGGCCCTGCCCTTCGTCATCATGGCGATCGGCCTGGCCCTCAACCTGATGCTCAGCGCGGCACAGAGCGCCGGGCAGGGGACCGCCGGGAACGGTGAGGCGTTTTCCTTCCGTGGCCTGGTGTCCGCCTTGCCAACGCTCTTTCCCCTGGGCAGCCTGGGCGTGTTGCTCTACGCCCTGGTGTTGGGCGGCCTCAGCTTTCTCAACACCTGGGACTTCCCCATCTACCTGGCGCTGACGGTGGTGGCGGTGGGCGCGGCCCTGGCCCAGCAGCGCCGCGCGGTGGATGGCGTTGTGCTCGGACGCAGCCTGGCGCTGGGCGCACTGCTCGGCTTGCTCGGCATCGGCCTCTATCTGCCTTTCTACCTCGGTTTCCAGTCGCAGGCCGGCGGCATCCTGCCCAATCTGCTCTTCCCTACCCGGTTGAGTCAGTATGTGGTCATCTTCGCGCCCTTCCTGACGGCAACTCTCGCCTTTGCCCTGTTCTTGACCCTGCGGGCCGGCCCGACTACCGTGCTGCGCGGCAGCCTGGCCTGGCTGCCCTGGACCCTCGGCCTGCCCCTCGCGCTCGTGCTCTTGATGCTGCTCCTGACCAGCGTGGTGCCCTCCTTCCAGTCCTTCGTGCGGGAACTGCTGGCGAATCCGGCCGTGCAGGCGCAGACCGGCGGCGCCGACGCCAACGCCCTGCTCGGCCTGGCGCTGCGCGTGCGCCTGGCCAGCCCGTGGACATTCCTCCTCCTGGCCGTGCTGCTGGCCTGGCTGGCGGGCCTCTTGAACAGCCAGATCACAGCACGCAGTGAATCTGCGCCAGACGCACCGGCCCCGGCGTCGTCGCCAGCGCTTGCCGTCACCTTTGCCCTGCTTCTGCTCGGCCTGGCGCTGCTGCTCACCTTTGCGCCGGAGTTCGTCTACCTCAAGGACAACTTCGGCACGCGCATGAACACCGTCTTCAAGTTGTACTACCAGGGATGGACGCTGCTGGCGCTGGCGTCCGCGTTCATTGCGGCCTACTTGTGGCAGGAACGCGGACAAATCCCGCTGCGCAGTGTGGCCCTGGCGTTGCTGGCCCTGCTGACCGTGACCGGCCTCTACTACCCGGTGGCCGCGGGCTACAGCAAGGCGGGCCGCTTCGCGCATACCCCCACGCTCGACGGCCTGGCCTACCTGCGCCAGTACAACGCGGGGGACTACGCGGCCATCCAGTGGATCAAGAGCAACGTCAGCGCGGCCCGCGTCATGCTGGAGGCCAGCGGCGGCTCTTACGATCGTGACGGCGCCGGGCGTTTTTCGATGAGTACCGGCATCCCCACCCTGCTCGGTTGGGACGGGCATGAGGCGCAGTGGCGTGGCCGCGCCTATGGCGAGATGGTCAAGGGGCGACCGGAAGCGATCGAGGCGATCTATCGCACGGCCACCGCCAACGAACTCAACTCGCTCCTCAATCAATGGGGCGTGGACTACATCGTCGTCGGTCAGCTCGAGCGCAACAAATACCGCTTGCAGCCCACCGCGCTGACCCGCCTCGACCGCAGCCTTGACCTGGTCTACGATCAGGACGGGGTGCGCATCTACCGGCGCCGCGGCCCGATCATCACCCAGCCGCCACCCATCGGCCCCGTAGCTGCGGCCGCAACCGTGGGCGGCGCCAACCCGTAACCTGCGGCCGCAACCGTTGGCGGCGCCAACCCTCTGCAAGAACGAACATTCAAGGTAACTATGGTCTCTTCGCACATCATGACGCAATCATCCGCAGCCGACTCCGAATCAACCTGGGCGGGCTGGCTCACCGTGGAACGGGCTGCCTATTTGGGGATAGCTCTGCTTGCCCTCTTCGTCAGGTTCTTCAACCTGGGGCTGCATCCTCTGGGCGCGGCCGAAGCTCACCAGGCCCTCACCGCCTGGCAACTGGCGCAGGGCGATTCCCTGGGGGGCATGGTCAGCGGGGTCAGCCCCCTGCTGCTGTCGCTCAATCACGTGCTTTTCCTGCTCACCCTCGGCAGCGATACCCTGGCGCGCGCGCTGCCCGCGCTGGCCGGCACGCTCCTGGTACTGTTGCCCTATGGCCTGCGCCATGAGCTGGGCCGCCGCGCCGCGCTCATCGGCGCTCTGCTGCTGGCGCTTTCGCCCACGGCCGTGCTCTTTTCCCGCACGGTGGATGGTCACAGCCTGGCCTTGCTGGGCGCGCTCCTGGCCCTGGTGGCGGTGACGCGGAGCCTGGCCGGCGCCAACCCCTGGGCCGCGTGGGCCGGGGTGGGTGTGGCCGTCGCGCTGAGCAGCGCGGCCGGCGGCATCACCGGCGTCCTGGCCCTGCTGCTCGGCCTGGTTTGGTTTGCCCGCGGCCAGATCGCCAACCTGTCGTCGCGCCTGCGCAGCCTGATCCAGGCGGCTGCAGGGCCGGCCGTCCTGGTTTTCGTTCTCGGCGCCACCCTGCTGCTCACCTTCTGGCCTGGCCTGGGCGCCACCGCGGATCTGTTCGGCCAGTGGCTGGCGCACATCGCCCCGGCTGCCGATGCGCCGCCGTTTTGGTGGCCTCTGCTGCGTCTGCTGCTGGATGAACCGGTCATCCTCTTCGGTACGCTGCTGGGCCTCGGTTTCTGGGCCTTCAACCCTGCTTTCAGGCAACGGCTCACCTGGCCGGTCAAGACGGCCGCACTTTGGGGCGGCCTGGCGCTGCTCCTGGCGCTGTTGGGTCGCCAGCCAGCCGATGGTTTTGTCATCGCCGTGCCCTTAACCCTGTTGGCCGCGCAGGCGTTCGATTGGCTGCTCTCCCAAGTGCAGGATGGCCCGCGCTGGTCCGAAGAGTGGATCGTCATGCTGACCAGCCTGGTTCTCATCGTCACCTTTCGCCTCTACCTGGCGAGTTGGGCGCAAGCCAGTCAGAATCAGTACCTCATCGCCGCGCTGGTCCTCCTCGGCCTGATTCTGGTCCTGCACGTGCTCAGCGGCTTCTGGATCGGCCTGCGCGCCACGTTGGGCGTCCTGGCATTGTTCGTGCTGACGGCGGTCAGCGTGGGACAGGTGGGGCGTCTGTGGGCGCTCAATCATAATCTGCTCCCGCGCCAGGTGCTGTTGGCTTACGAAACCGTCACCGCGCCCGATGTGCGCGTGCTGGTCGCGACCCTGGTCAACCGTTCGGCCCATCGCTACGGCGACGAGCACCGTTTCCAGGTGGACGTGGTGGCAGGGCCAACCAGCGACATCGTGCGCTGGTACGTGCGCGACTTCCAACGTGTGCGCCTGGTGACCTCAGCAACGGACGCCAACGACACCGACGCGCTGATAAGCGCCATGTCCGACGATCCATCGCCGCCTGGCGCCGACTTCATCGGCGCGGCGTACACCGTGACGCAGCGCTGGACGCCCCAGGGCTTGAGCGGTGCGCCCCTGCTGCGTTGGCTGCTGAGCGGCGAAGCCAAGACGCCGGCGCAGAATCAGGACGTGGTGCTGTGGGTGAATGGGGCTGAATAGGGCAGACTGAAATACAGAGCAATCATCTGGCAATAGCCTGGAATCTTGCTAAACGATTATCGAGGATGAAATGCAAAACGTAGGAATCACGGAAAATTTGGACGCGTCATTTGTCAAACGCTTCAATTGGAATTCGAAAAGACAGCTTGGGCCTTGCTCTTGATCCTGGCGGTGGTCACGCACCTTTACATGCTGGGAGTGCGCGCCATGAGTCACGACGAGAGCCTGCACGTGCTCTACTCCTGGAAGTTGTATGACGGCCAGGGGTATCAGCACCAACCGATGATGCACGGGCCGTTCCGGTTTCACATCAACGCGTTGGGTTACGCCCTGTTCGGCGTCAACGATGCCGTCGGACGGCTGCCGGCGGCTGTGGCTGGCATCGCGACCGTTTGGCTCTTGTGGTTCTTCCGCTCTTACCTGGGGCGCCTGGGCGCGTTCCTGGCCGCGACGATGTTTGCCATTTCGCCGGCCATTCTCTACTACACGCGCTACATCCGCGATGAGTCTTTCATGCTCCTATTCCTGGTCTGGCTCATCCTGATGATCTTCCGCTACTTCGACACGCGCGAACCGAAGTACCTGATCGTGATGATGGTGCCCTACGCGTTGATGTTCACCTCGATGGAGATCTCCTATATTTTCGCCGGGCTTTTCATCGGTTTCTTCCTGCTCTACGCCCTGTTGGACATCGCGCGCGACGCCTGGTCGCAAGACGCGCTCAAGATCCCCTTCTTTGTGGCCCTGGCAGCCAGCGCCGTGGCGGCCGTCTACAGCTTCTATCGGGTTACCCGGGGTGAGGTTGGCGTGTCTGAAACGGGCGCCATCATCGTTTTCTTCCTGGGCGTGGCCCTATTAGCCACCGCGCTCTACCTGGCCTGGCGAGGCGTAGGCGAGCGCCTGCATACCCATCCGGCCCTGGACGTGGTCATCTGGCTGTTGGCCATCGCCGCGCCGCTCTTTTCGGCCTTCATCATTCGCATGTTCGGCTGGGATCCGCAGGATTACAGCCAGACCGGCTACATCCGTTCGTTGGGCGTCTTCCTGGTGATGCTGGTGGCGGCCGGCGCAGTCGGTGCGCTGTGGGGTCGTGTGCGCTGGCTCATCGGCGCGGGCGTGTTCTACGTGATTTACATCCTGCTCTTCACCACCTTCTTCACCAACGGCCAGGGCATCGCCACCGGCGCCATCGGCTCCCTGGGCTATTGGCTGGCGCAGCAGGAAGTAGCGCGTGGCGGGCAGCCCCTCTACTACTATCTGCTGACCACGCCGATGTATGAGTTCCTGCCCCTCTTCCTGACCCTGGGCGGCATCGTGGCTTTCATCACCGGGCGCGGCTGGCGTTTCCTGATTCCAAAGCCGGAGGCGGAGGGCAAAGATCAGAGATCAGAGATCAAAGATCGGGTTCATGGAAGGCGAACGATCTCCGGTCTTAGGACAGAGATCGGAGATCAGAGAGCAGAGATCGGGTATGTGGAAGACGAGAATGCGCCGCTCAGTGGTCTCCGGTCTCCGGTCTCCGGTCTCCGGTCTCCGGTCTCCAATCCCCAATCTTCGGTCTCCAATCCCCAATCTCCAATCTCCGGTCTCCGGTCTCCGGTCTCCAATCCCCAATCTCCGGTCTCCGGTCTCCGGTCTCCGACCTCAAACTTCCAGTCGCTCTTCACCCTGTTCAACATCTGGTGGTTCCTGGGCGCGTTTGGCGGGTTGACGTGGGCCGGCGAGAAGATGCCGTGGCTCACCGTCTACATTGCGTTGCCCATGACCCTGATGGGCGGCTGGTGGGCCGGCCGCGTGCTGGAGCGCATCGAGTGGGGCGCGTGGCGTAAGCAGGGCGGCCTGTGGCTGCTGCTCTCCCTGCCGGTGATGATCTTTGCCCTGACAACCCTGGCGCAATCCAGCCCCTTCCAGAATGTCACCATCGCGGGCCTCAGCACCACCCTGCAATGGCTGGCCGCGCTGGCGATGCTGCTGGCGCTGGCCTGGCTTGCCGTCGGTTGGATTCGCAACCTGGGACGCCAGCGCAGCGGGCAGACGATCTTCCTGGCGCTGGCGCTGGCGCTGGGCCTGTGGACGGTGCGCGTCAGCTACATGTTCAACTACATCCACTTCGATGACGCGACGGAACTGCTGGTCTACGCGCACGCCACCCCGGACATCAAGCGGGCCATGAACGAAATCGCAGAGATTTCCGAGCGCACGGTGGGCGGCAAGCAGATCAAGGTGGCCTATGATGATGATTCGACCTGGCCGCTGGAATGGTACCTGCGCGAGTATCCCAACCGCTCCTTCTACGGCGCGTCTCCCAACCGCGATGCGCTCGACGCGCCGGTTGTCCTGGTGGGCGACAAGAATGAAGACAAGGTCAAGCCGTACCTGGGCAGTCGCTACGTGCGTTACAGCTATCGTTTGGTCTGGTGGCCCAAGCAAACCTACTTCGGTCTCACCTGGCAGCGCATCCGTGACGGCTTGCGCGATCCGCAACAGCGCAAGGTCGTCTGGGATGTCCTCTGGTATCGCAAGTACACCCAGCCGCTCAGTGAATGGGACCCGGTGCATCGCTTTTCGATGTACGTGCGCAAGGATGTGGTGACATCTATCTGGCAGTACGGCGCGGTGGCCGCCAGCGGCGACATCACCGATACCGTTGCGGCGGTTGATCCCTACGAAAAGGGTGTGCGTCAGGTGACGTCGCTCCGCCAGTGGGGCGGCGCCGAGGGTGAGGCCAATGGTCAGTTCCGCTCCCCGCGCAATGTGGCCACCGCTCCGGATGGCTCCCTGTATGTGGCTGACACCGGTAACCACCGCATTCAACAGTTCGACGCCAGCGGCAATTTTGTGCGCCAATGGGGCGGACAGGGCGCCGGCAACGGTCAGTTCAACGAGCCGTGGGGCGTGGCTGTGGCCCCCGATGGCAAGTTCGTCTACGTCTGCGACACCTGGAACCACCGCATTCAGAAGTTCAGCGCCGAAGGCACGTTCGTCAAGGCCTGGGGCGCCAACGGCGTCACCGATGGTCAGTTGGGGCAACAGGGCGTCTTCTGGGGGCCACGCGCAGTGGCTATTGATGGACAGGGCCGTGTCTACGTGACTGACACCGGCAACAAGCGCGTGCAGGTCTTCGATGCCGATGGATCACCCGTGGGTCAGTTCGGCGGCGCCGGTCTGGTGGACGGCGCCCTGGATGAGCCGGTCGGCCTCGCCATTGACAAGGACGGCAACATCTACCTGGCCGACACCTGGAACAAACGGGTGCAGGTCTTCAGTAAGGATTTCAAGTATCTGCGCCAGTGGCCGGTGGAGGGATGGCCCAGCCAGTCTGTGGTCAACAAGCCGTACCTGGCCGTGGCCGACACAGCCAACGGTCGCCGCGTCTACGTGACCGATCCTGAATACTACCGGGTACTCATCTTCGATGACCAGGGCAAGTTCATTGCGCTCTTTGGCCAATACGGCAATCAGGCCAATGAGATGACCCTGCCCACCGGCATCGCCGTGGATGCCCAGGGACAGTTGTTCGTGGCCGACCCCGATTCGCACCGGGTGATACTCTTTCCGGCCGTGAACTGAATGCTCAGAGCTGAACGCTGAACGAGGAATGCTGAACGAGGTGGTCGCTTGTCCCAATTGATTGCTCTGCTGGCTGCAGCTATCCTGGCCTGGCAGGGTCTGCGCTCGTTTGCCACGCCGCCCTTTGCGGCCGATGGCTGGTTGTGGATGGCGGGCGCCGCGGTGCTGGCGGCGGTGGCGTTTGCGCGCAGCGAGGTTTTCATGCGCGAGCCGCAGCCGCGTCAGACCTGGCACTGGGCCGCCCGCGCACCGTTGCTCGCCGGCCTGGCGCTGCTGTTGCTCGGCATTGGCGTCAACGTCTGGGCCAACGTCACGTTGCACCAGAAGCTCTACGACATCCCCGCCACGGCCGCCTGGGTTGCCAGCCTGCTCCTGGCCCTGGTTGGCGCCGGCCTCCTGCAGCGCCGCCAGGCGAGCGCACCAGCCAACGCCGGGGCGGGCGCTGGTGTCACGCCGGAGGCGCTGACCCACGGCGCTGCTGTTCAGCAGTCAGCATTCTCAGCGTTTTCGCAGGAGACGCCAGACAGTCAGCATTCCCCCTGGTATCGTCGCCTGCCTTACCTGGAACTAGCCCTGGTGGCCCTGCTGGCGGGGGTCGCCATCTTCTTTCGTGTCTATCGCCTGACCACCATGCCGCCGGGCATCTTCATTGACCAGACCAACGGCGCGCTCGACGCGCTGGCCATCCTGGAAGGACGCCAGGCTTCGCCCTTCGGCACCAGTTGGTATGAAATCCCCACCCTGTACGTCTACTTCATGCTCGGCATGTTCAAGCTGCTGGGCGCTAGTTGGCTGGCGCTGGTTCTCGCCTCGGTTGTTCCCGCGGTGCTGACCGTGCTGGCCGTCTACCCCCTGGCGCGCACCCTGTTTGGCGTGCCCACCGCCCTGGCCGCTATGGCGTTCATGGCCTTCAATCGTTGGCACATCAACATGAGCCGCTGGGGCTGGATCGAAGTGGCGACGCCGTTCTTCCAGGTGGTCAGCGTTTACTTCCTCGTGCGCGCCGCCAAGACACGGCGCCTGCTCGATTTTGCCCTGGCCGGGCTTTTCCTGGGCCTGGGCATGTACATGTACCTGGCTATTCGCATGGCCGTCGGCGCGGTGGCGCTCTATGTGCTCTATCGCCTGCTCGTACAGCGCGGCTTCTGGCGCGCCTGGGTTGGGCTGGCGCTGATGGCCCTGCTCTATCTGATGACCTTTTCCCCCCTGGCCGACCATTACCTGCGCAATCCGTTCACCTTTCTCAACCGTTCGCAGCAGGTGACCATCGCCAACGACATCAAGCAGGCCGGCTCCTACCAGCCGCTGTGGGAAAACCTGCGCCGCCATGCCGAGATGTTCACCGTGCGCGGCGACTCCAACCCGCGCCACAACTTGCCGGGCGCGCCCATGGTGGACCCCGTGACCGGCGCGCTGCTGCTGATCGGCTTCGGCTACGGTCTTTGGCGTGTCCGCGATCACCGCTACGGCCTGTTGCTCATCTGGATTTCCATCACCCTGGCCGGCGGTGTGCTTTCATCGCTGGGCGAAGGCCCGCAGGCCTTTCGCACCCTCGGCGTGACGCCGGCCGTCGCCATCCTGGCCGGCGATGTGCTTGTGCGCGCCTGGGTTGCACTGCGCCGCGGCCTGGCGCCGCGGCCGACCGCTGCGCCGTCGTCTCCTGGCCCTGATGGCCTCCCCTTACCCTGGAACGCCTGGGCCGGCCTGAGCCTGGTGGCGCCGCTGGCGCTGCTCGCTCTCGCCGCCTACGCCAATTACACTGTCTTCTTCAACCAGCAGGCCCACAATGAAGCCGTCTGGCAGGCCTTCTCCCCGATGGAGACCGCCGTGGCGCGCGAGGTGCAGAGCAAGCTGTCCACGCACAGTCTGTACCTGGCGCCGCGTCTCTTCTATTTTTCGCCGCTCATTTTTCTCACCTACCAGGCGCCTGGCGACGGCGGGGGCGGTCTGCGTGAGAAGCCGTACCGCATGGCGCAGCCGGTGGACGACCTGCCGCTGCCTGACACCTCCGGGCAGGATGCGCTCTTTCTGCTCGACACGCACTATCAGGATTTGCTGGAACTGTTCACCGCCTATTACCCCGGCACGACCTCGCAGATGGTCACCGGCCCGCAGGGTCAGCCCCTCTATCTCAGCGTCAACGTACCCGGCGCGGAGATCGTCGCCTTGCACGGCCTGAGCGGCGACTACAACGGCGTGACGCGGCGCGATGCCCAGGTCAATTTCACCTGGCCGCAGGACTGGCCGGCCGGCGCCGCGCCTGGCCCCGTCACCTGGACAGGCGCCCTGCGCATGCCGCATACCGCCCAGGTAGACTTGCGCAGCGAAGGGGACTTGCAGATCGAGGTGGACGGCCAGCCCTGGGACGGCGGACGGATGCTGGGCAAGGGCCTGCACGCGCTGCGCCTGCACCAGGCTGATCCGGCCGCCGCGGGCCGCGCGGCCCTGCTCTGGACGGTGGCCGGGCAGGGCGAGCAGCCGGTTCCGCCCGAGGTGCTGTTCGGGGTTGGTCTACCGCAGCATGGCCTGATCGCCACCTATTACAACGGTGAGAGCTGGAGCGGTCCGCCCGCCTTCTCCGTCATCTCCCCGCTCGTGCTGTACGCCTGGGCCGAGGCGGAACCCTGGCCCGCGCCGTTCAGCAGCACGTTCAGCGGCGAACTGGAAGCGCCCGTGGATGGCAGCTACTTCTTCACCGTCAACGGCGACGACGGCGTGCGCCTCTGGCTGGATGGGAAGGTGGTTGGCGAAGCCATGCAACCCGACACGGCTAACGAGTTCAATGCGACCGTTTCGCTGACCGCCGGCCGCCATGCCATCCGCGTGGACCATTTTCAGCGCGGGGGCGGCAAGGCCCTGGAGCTGTGGTGGCAACCGCCCAACGGCCCGCGCCAAGTCGTGCCGCCGCGGGTGCTGTGGCCCACGCAGGAGTAGTGGAGATCAGAGATCGTCCGGTAGAAAAGCACCCGCAGCCGCGGCTTATCGTTCATGGGTTCAAGGCAAATGTTGAGAAAATCCGCTGCCTGGTGTATAGTTCAGCCACATCATTCTCGCAATTCACGAGGCTCCTTCCATGGCGGCTGAGTTCGTTCATCTACATGTCCATTCTGAATTCTCCCTGCTCGATGGCCTCGGTCGGGTCAACGACCTGGTCAAGCAGGCCGCCAGCCTGGGCCAAAGGGCGATGGCCCTGACCGATCATGGCACCATGCATGGGGTCATTGACTTCTTCCGCGCGTGCAAGAGGGAGGGCATCAAGCCCATCGTCGGCGTGGAGGCTTACCTGACCAAGCACGGCCGGCCGATGGAGGGTCGCGACGCCACGCTGGACAAGGCGCGCCATCACCTGCTGCTGCTGGCCGAAAATGAAATCGGCTACCGCAACCTGCTCAAGGTCTGCACGCATGCCCAACTGGAAGGCTACTACTATCGCCCGCGCATTGACAAAGCCTTTCTGGAGGAGCACGCGCAAGGGCTGATCTGCACCAGCGGCTGCCTGGCGTCCGAAATTCCCACGCTGCTCAACCAGGGCCGCGAGAACGACGCGGTGGAACGCGTGCAGTGGTATCGCGACGTATTTGGGCCAGGGCGCTATTACCTGGAACTGCAAGAACACAGTATCCCTGAGTTGGACAAGGTCAATCGCCAGTTGATCGAGTTCAGCCGCCAGTATGACTTGCCGCTGCTGGCAACCAACGATGTGCATTATGTGAAATCACGCGACGCCACTCCGCACGACGTGCTGCTGTGCATTCAGACCACCGCGGCCATGACGGCCAAAGAGCGCCTGCGCATGAGCGATGGCTCGTACTATGTGCGCAGCGCGCAGGAGATGGACCAGATCTTCGGCGCGTACCCCGGCGCCCTCTCCAATTCGCTGCTCATCGCCGACATGTGCAACGTGGATGTGGAGGACAAGAACTACCACCTGCCGCCCTTCCCTGTACCTCCAGACCATGATTACCAGAGCTACCTGCGCCACCTGGCCGAAAACGGCCTGCGTCAGCGCTACGGCAGCCGGGTGAACGATCCGGCCGTGCGCCAGCGCTGCGAGCACGAGTTGAAGGTCATCCATGAGATGGGCTTCGATGTCTATTTCCTGATCGTGGGCGACCTGTGTCGCTACGCCAGGGAGCGTGGCATCTGGTACAACGTGCGCGGCTCCGGCGCCGGCTCAGTCATCGCCTATGTCACCGGCATCACCAACCTCGACCCGCTGCCCAATAACCTGATCTTCGAGCGCTTCCTCAATCCGGGCCGCGTCTCCATGCCCGACTTCGACCTGGACTTCCCGGACGATCAGCGCGAGGAGATGATCCGTTACACCATCGCGCGCTACGGCGAAGATCAAGTGGCGCAGATCGTCACCTTTGGTCGGTTGAAGGCGCGCGCCGCGGTGCGCGACGTGGGCCGCGTGATGGAGATTCCGCTGTCTGCGGTGGACCGCGTGGCCAAGATGATCCCCAACATCCCTGGCAAGCCGGTCAGCATCAGAGAGGCGCTGGAGCAGATTCCCGATCTCAAACAGACCTACGACGAGCAGGCGCAGGTCAAGGAACTGCTGGAGACCGCCAGCCTGATCGAAGGGGTTGCGCGTCACGCCTCCACCCATGCGGCCGCCGTCATCATAGCCGACCGGCCGCTGATTCACTACACACCGCTCATGCGCCCGCAGAAGTCGGCCATCACCAAGATGGTGACGCAGTACGAGTTTCCGGTACTCGAATCCATCGGCCTGCTCAAGGTGGATTTCCTCGGCCTGTCCACGCTCAGCGTCATGCGCGAGGCCACGCGGCTGATTGCCGAACGTCACGGCACGCGTTTCACCCTGGACAACATCCCGCTCGACGATGTGGAATCATACAAGCTGCTTGCCGGCGGTGAAGTGGCCGGCGTCTTCCAGGTGGAAGGCGCGGGCATGCGCCGTGTCCTGACCGAGATGCAGCCGCACGAGTTCAACAACATCGTCGCGGCCATTTCCCTCTATCGCCCCGGCCCCATGGACTTCATCCCGGAGTACATCGCCTGCCTGCACGGCCGCAAAAAGCCCGAATACGTCCATCCCGCCCTCGAGCCAATTCTGGGCGAGACTTACGGCGTTTGCATCTATCAGGAGCAGATCATTCAACTGCTTACCCTGGTAGCAGGTTACACGGCCGGCGAGGCGGACCTGGTGCGCCGCGCCATCTCCAAGAAGAAGGCGGACGTGATCGAGAAGGAGCGTGCCAAGTTTGCCCAGGGCAGCGCCAGAACCTCGGGCCTGACGCGCGAGGAGGCGGACAAGATCTGGGACGCGCTGGAGGGCTTTGCCCGCTATGGCTTCAACCGTGCGCACGCGGCCGACTACGCGGTGATTTGCGTGCAGACCGCGTATCTGAAGGCGCATTACCCGCTGGAGTTCATGGCCGCGCAGCTCCTGGTTGAGCGCGACAAGAGCGATAAGGTGACCAATTTCATCACCGAGTGCCGCCGCATGGGCATCGAGGTGCTGTCGCCGACGCTGAACGCCAGCGGACTCGATTTCACCATCGAGCAGCGGCCGGCCAACACGCCGCCGCCCATCGGCCATGATGCGCACATGGCCTACCGCTTCCCCATTCCTCCGGGCGCGGCCATTCGCTTCGGCCTGGCGGCCGTCAAGAACGTGGGCGAAGGGCCGGTTGAAGTTATCCTGGCGGCGCGGCGCGCGGGGGGGGCGTTCCGATCACTGGAAGATCTTTGCCAGCGCGTGGACCTGCGCAAGATGACCCGGCGCCCGCTGGAGTGCCTGATCAAGGTGGGTGCGTTGGACGACTTCGGCGAGCGGGCGCAGATGCTGGCGGCCATCGAAGGCATGATGGGTGAGAGCGCCGCCGCGCATGAAGCCAAAGATGTCGGGCAGATGAGTATCTTCGACCTCTTCGGCGGCAAGGACAGCAGCGCGCGCGGCGCGCTGACCAAGATTCGCCTGCCGAAAGTGGAAGCAGCCAAGCCGCGTGAACAGCTCACCTGGGAAAAAGAGCTGCTGGGCGTCTATGCCTCTTCGCACCCGCTGCAACAGATCACTGTGGATGTCAGCGACCTGGTCACTTGCCAGTGCGGCGCGGTGGATACGACCAGGGCCGGCCAGTCACTACTCCTGATCGGCATGTTGACCGAGATCAAGCAGATTGTCACCAAGAAGGGCGAGCCGATGGGCTTCTGCACGCTGGAGGACCTGGGCGGCTCCGTGGAGTTGACTATTTTCCCGCGCACGTACGCGGAGGTGCGCGAGCGGCTGGCGCTGGAGAAGGTGGTGCTGGTGCGCGGCAAGGTGGACGCACGCGACGGTAGTCGGGTCAGCATCCTGGTGGATGTGCTGCAGGATTATGTGGATCGGGCCAAGATCCTGCAGGACGGCATGCCTGTGCGCCCCCCGAGCCAGGCGAGCCGTGCGATCAGCCTTCCCGGCAACGGCAAAGTGTACGATGCCCAGTTTGGGCCTGGCCGGCCCTCCGCCGCGGCGCCCGCGCTGGCTGCGAAGCCTGGCGGCGGAGGGCCGATGGCCGGCGCCTGGTACAACTTCGGCGGCGAAGGCAGCGATGACGACGAAGAAGACGCGCTGGCGCCGCTGCTGACGGACGACGATGACGAGGAGGCAGAGACGACCTGGCAGCCCGCGGCCGAATCGCCGGGCGCCTGGGGACGCTTTACGCCCAGGCTGCGACCGCCTCTGCGCCCGTTCTGGCCGACGGCGGCCGCGCCCAGGCGGTCTACGTGGCAGCAAGCGCCGCAAATGACCATCCGCCGGCAAATGGCGCGCCGGCGCCGATCGCCGCGTCCACGCTGTTCGAGCTGGCGCGCGATCCTGCGCATGGCGCCACGGCCGCGCCGCATGATCCGCCCGCGCCGCGGCCGCGCACCCTGCACATCACCATGCCGCCCAGCGCCAACGCCGAAGAGGACAAGCGGCGCCTGACCCAAATCTACGACCTGATGCGCCAGCACCGGGATGCCCAGAGCCGCGACCGCTTCGTGGTCTACCTGACCCAGAGCGCGCGGCGGTTGATGCTCGATTTTCCCAATGATCCCGTCACCTGCAACCACGCGCTGCAGGCCACGCTGGCGGGGCTTGTGGGGTGGGAGAGCGTGCGGGTGGAGGCGACTGCAGCCGCCGAATGAATTCGGGGCGAAAGCGCGTGCCGCCGCCATGTCACCAACATCGCGTCCACGCAGGCGGGCGCCCGGCGGTACGCCCATCAGGCGCGATTTCAATCGCTCTTGCGCCGGCTGTAATCCGAACGACGAGGTGAGCACAATGACCTACGACCTGGTGATTCGCGGCGGCCGCGTCATCACGGCCACGCACGAACTGACCGCCGATGTGGCGATTGACGGCGAGAAAATTGCAGCGATCGGGCGCGGGCTGCATGGCCGGCGCACCCTCGACGCAGACGGGCTGCTCGTCTTACCCGGCGCGGTGGATGGACACGTGCATTTGAACCTGCGCACCGCCTATGGCCGCACCGCCGACGATTTCTACCAGGGCACGGTGGCGGCCGCGTTTGGCGGCGTCACCAGCATCGTAGATTTCGTTGATCCCCGGCCCGATCAACCGCTGCCGGAGGCGCTGGCCGAGCGCCGCGGCGAGGCCGACGGCCGCGCGGTGATTGACTACGGCCTGCACATGACCCTGACCGGCCCCATGATTGCCACGCGTCCGGCGTGGCGCGACGAGGCGCCGCTGGTGCGCCGGGCTGGCTGCTACTCCTTCAAGCTCTACACCGCCTATCCCGGCTACTACCTGCCCGACGATGCGCTGCTGCAGGCGCTGGAAGCCGTGGCCGCGGTGGATGGGCTGGCGGTGGTTCATGCCGAAAACTGGCCGGTGATCCAAACCCTGACGCGGCGCTTCGTGGCGGCGGGGCAGGTGGAGCCCCGCTGGCATCCCCACAGCCGGCCCGCCATCACCGAAGGCGAAGCGGTGCAGCGTGTGCTGGCCCTGGCGCGGCTGACCGGCGCGCGCGTCCTCATCTTTCACATCTCCTGCGCGGAGGCCAGTCACGCCCTGGCCCTGGCGCGGGCGCAGGGGCAGGTGGCCTACGGTGAAACCTGCCCCCACTACCTGGTCCTGGACGATTCCGCCTATCTGCGCCCCCTGCCGGAGGCGCTGCGCTTCTTGTGCCAGCCGCCCATTCGCGGGCTGGATGAACAGCAGGCGCTGTGGCGGGCCGTGGCCGGCGGCGACCTGGACGTCATCTCCACCGATCACTGCCCGCACCCGGACGAGCAGAAACAGGCCGGCGCGACCGATTTCACGCGCACGGCCGGCGGCATCTCCGGCATCGAAACGCGGCTGGCGCTGCTGCACACCTTTGGCGTGCGCCGCGGCCTGCTCAGCCGTTCGCGCTGGGTCGAACTGTGCTGCACCGCGCCCGCGCGCATCTTCGGCCTGCCCGGCAAAGGCGAGATCCTCCCCGGCGCGGACGCCGACATCGTCCTCTTTGACCCCACGCGGCCGGTGACGCTCAGCGCGGCCGGTCTGCACTCGGCCATTCCCTACAGCCAGTACGAGGGCGTGCAAGTTACCGGCTACCCCGTGACCACCCTCAGCCGCGGCGAAGTCATCATCGCCGACGGCCAGTTCAGCGGCCGTCCCGGCCGTGGCCGCTTCTGCGTGAGATGAGGGGTTACCATGAACACCACCCTGCTGGATCAGATCATCGCCATCACCGAGGTCAGCGCCAAACACTGGCAGCCCTTCGACGCGACCTCGCCTGGCGGCATTCCGTTCGCCGGCTACCTCTGTCGCCAGGAGAGCGACAAATTGGGCATGCTGGCCGTCACCCGGTTGGGCGGCCAGGAGCGCCTGGAGTTCATCCCGGCCATGCCCAAAATCCACTATCCGTACATTCAAGATCGTGAGGGGCGCCTGCAGGTCAGCATCCCCGTACCGATCAACATCGTGGATGCGCGCTTCACGGTCAAGCTGGATGGCACCGCCATCATCTTCTACCCGCTGACCGATGCCCAGGGTCAGGTGCTCGAAGTCGTCGCCCGCACGCGCTTGCTGCCGATGTTGGCGCCCAGCCGTTGGGGCGACTGGCATGGGCTGCTCGCCGATGTCCTGCCCAACCGCGGCCCGGTGGAAGCCGCGGTGCGTGAACAGCATGTCGTGCTGGTCTTCGAACTGTGGGGCTATCGCAACCCGCACCTGGTGCGCTACGAGCAGCCGCTGGCGCTGACGCTGCACACCGCCATCCGCCACCGCAAGCCGGTCAGCCATCGCCGCCTGGCCGACATCGCGCAGCGCTACGGGCTGGCCCTGGCGCCCACGCTGGAGGCGGCCGCGCCCGATGCGGCCGGGCTGGCGGTCGCGTACCGCCGCTGGCAGGCGCGGCTGGAGACCGAGAATCAAGCCGCGGGCCAGGATGTGTTCGTGCAGGAGGGCGCGATCCTGGTGCTTTCGACGGTCGAAACGGCCACCTACTGGAAATGCAAACCGCCTTCGATCGAAGAGATTCACTGGCAGGCCGGTCAGCGCATCAGCAAAGAGATCGTGCGCCAGGCGCTGCTCAAGCTGCTGGAAAATGGCTACGACTTCGCCGCCGGCGGCGTGGAAGATCTGCAGGCAGCCCTGGAGGGCGATTTCGATCCTCAGCAGGTGGCCGCCGAGATCGAAATGATCAACCGCACCTACCTGGACTTCGTGATCGAGATCCAGCGTCAGGCCTGGCTGCGCAGCCTGGTGGACAGCTCCGGCCTGAACCCGCATGACCTGCCGGCCCTCATGCGCCACCTCGCGCCGCACTACCCGCGCAAGGAGATGGGCTGGGTCTACGCCACGGTCAAGACGTTGTATGGCGCAGGCTGAAGGTTGTTTTGCCTGGTGGGATCATCATTGCGCCACGGGGCGTCTGATGACTGCGTTGACACCTCTCCCCGTTCTATCCGAGGCAAGCGATGGACGTCACAAGTCTTGAAGACTCGTGACGTCCGTGTTTGTGTGATGCGATCTCAGTTGTTCGCGGCCTTGGGCGGTTGACCTTCGTAGGTTGGCGCCCGGTCCGGATCGTCCGCGGTCAGCGCGAACGGTATGTCAATCAGCCGCGCGTCGGGGCCGATCTCCTCCATCGCCTGGGCGGGGCAGGAGCCTGAGGTGCATTTGCGCACCAGCAGATTGTCCAGGTACGCACCCTCAGAATAGGTGATCGAGTAATCGGTGTAGAACTGCACAGCAACCCACACTTGCGGCCGGCCACGCAGGTCGCCGATGGTGTAGACGTTGGCAAGATCCAACACGCGGTCAATCCAGCCGTTGGAGTATCCACTGGTGCAGTTGCCGTACCAGTTGCTGCCATCTACCGAAGCGTAACGGCACACGTAATCGCAGCAGCTCTCGGAGTTCAGCCACAGTTTGAAACTCATGTTGGCGGCCGTGGCGCCAACCAGGCTGAACGGGCCATACGTCATCCATGAACGAGTGTAGTTGGCGTAGTAGCTGCCACAGCTCAAGGCCGCGCCATTGGCGCCGCCGCCAATGGCCCATCCGCTGTAGCTTCCAGCATAGGCCCGGCAGCCGCGCTTGGCCCAGTAGTACTCGCCATATCCGCTCAATCCGTCGAACACGCTCCAGGAGCCGGGGAAGCCGCCTTCGAAACTGGTATCCACAATGGTCGTCCAGCCCGGCGGCGCGGCATCTTGCCAGCCGTTCCAGCTCTGAAAATCACGGGCACGACCAAAGTTGAACAGGACCGGCAGTGCGCAGTAAGCGCAATTGCTGCCGCTCTGAATCGTGTGCCCGGCGCCTACCCAGGTGTCCTGCGTGGGCAGAAACGCCCGTACGGTGTTGTAGTCTCCCCACACGTTATCAGATGGTCGGGCGTTGCCGGTCTGTGCGGTGTAGTAGGTAAAACCGGGCGGCACGGCCGTGAAATCATCGGCGATGGCATAAGCAACGCTGGGGTTCATGTTGGAACCGGTGCTGGCATCGAAGACCAGGGCCAGGTCGCCGCGTTTGTTGGCGGCCGCGCTGGGATACAGAAAACAGATGTCGGGATTCCACAGATAGGGTCGGCCCTGGGCGCCGCTCAGCGGCGTCAGGTTGTTCTCGTAGATGGTGAATCCGTTGATGTAGGGCTGGCCGAAGCCGCTGCCCTGTTTGACGTTCCACCACCAACCCAACACCATGCGGCCCGGCTCCTTGTAATTGGAGTTGTGAAGCATGTAGCGGGCGCCGGTCAACAAACGATCGTCTGTGCGCGCCGCCCAATTGGCGTTGGTGCTGCCGCAGACGGCCTGGTTGCGTCCAGTGCGGCTCCAACTCGGCGCCGTGTACACAGTGCTGGTGGTGGATATCTGATCTTCGTACCATCGCCACACGCTGATGCGGTTGTAAGGTGCGGAAGTCGGCCAATTCGAGGCGAAGTACATGACATGATCCGCGCCCTGCACAGGCACCCAGGTGAACCAACTGGTAGTGGCAAGATAGTTGTAACTGAAACTGCTGCAGGCCCGCAGATTGTCGAGCGGAAAACGCAGCATCACGGTGCGCGTCCATTGGGGCGAGGACGAGTTGTCGAACATGTTGGTGGTGATGTACAGATAGTCCGCGCCCAATTGCAGATGCGGATAGTCCCACCACTGATTCGTCCACCCGCTATTGACGCCGGTCGGGTAAACATCATAGGCGCAGAAACTGCCGCCCCCGTCCGTGGAGACGCTGAGACGGAAGCGATTGACTCCGCTGCTGTTCCGGCTACCTTGCCGATACCAAAGCAGCATGTTGCGGCTTTCATCGTGCAGCGTCACCTGGTCGCAGCAGAAATCGCTCATGGTGGCCGCAGGGTTGATATAGGTCCAGCCCTGCCCGCCATTCGTGGAGCGTGCGGCAAACCAGTTGCCGGTGTAGAAAACGTTCTTGCCATTCTCCGCCACGCTGCTTTCCATGATGTTCGAGCGCGTGCCGCTGGGAAAGCCGCTGCCGAAGGTCACATTACGGTAGATTTGCGCATCGCCGGGCGCCAATGGCCCAGGCACATCCATCTTGTCGGCCGGCGCCGGGTTCGATTCGCTGCCCGCGACTGGCGCAGCAATCTCAAGACCTTCATCCTTTGACTCAATCACCGGGCCGGGCAGATGGGAATTCCCGGCCCAGGCGACCAAGGCCTCTTCCTGCTCTTTGGTCAACACCGGCATCTCAGCCTGCCAGTCCGGCGCCTCACTGACAGGCGCGGCCATCGCGGCCGCTTCGGTTTCTTGAACATCTTTGGTAAGACTGCGGTCGGCGGCATTGACCGAGAACCCCACGCTCGACAGGAGCACCACGATCAGCGCCAGGCGACCCAACGACCAACGTCTTGTGCGTGACATAAGACACCTCCTCTGAGTGTCAATCTACAAGCATCACAGGCGCCGAGGCGCAGGTTGCCTGCTCAGACTTTTAGGCGCGCAAAAAGGTTGTGCGGAAGCGAGAGAAACAGGTCTCTACTGATGCGGTCTTTCGACCACCCAGGTTGCTGCGGGCGGCGGGCCAGCCACGACGGTGTCCAGATTTCGATTGTCCAGCACTGCCGGCTGCGCCGCGTGCTGCCAGGCTGCCTGATACGACCACGGTCCACCATTGATATAACCACAGCCGGGGATGTAGAAGTTCGTCAGGCCGGTCGTGCCACTGCATGTGGTCGAGTTGCTGAAGGTGCCGTTAGCGTAAAAGGTGCCGGTGAAGGAAAACGCGTTGCCGGTAATCGGCTCCAGGGGCAAGTGCTTGATCTGATAATTGCCACAGCCTGGTACGCTGATATACACGGCAAAATCATCCACATAGGCCCGATCGCTGGTGACATAGAATTCGGTCGGTCCACGCGCTATTGCGCCAGAAACCCGGATTCGGACCGGCAAGCGGCGTGGGCGTCGGCGTCGCCGTCGGAGGCGCGGTTGGCGTGCGCGTTGGGGTACGCGTGGGCGTGCGCGTAGCGGTGGGCGGCGTTGTGGGAGTGCGCGTTGGCGTCGCCGTCGGAGGCGCGGTTGGCGTGCGCGCAGTGTGCGCGTGGGCGTGCGGTCAGCCTGGTGGGCGGCGTTGTGGGAGTGCGTTGGCGTTTTGGTTGGTGTGCGTGTGGCAGAAGGCCCTGGTGTTCGTGTTGGCGTCGAACTCACAACATGCGTAACCGTCGGGGTGGGGGTCTTGGTGGGCCTGGGTGTGCGTGTCGGCGGTACACCGGCCGTCGGGGTGCGGGTGGGGGTGCGGGTGGGGGTGACGCTGGATACTCGCGTGGCTGTCGGCGTGGGGGTTTTGGTGGGCTTGGGTGTGCGTGTAGGCGGCACACCGGCCGTCGCGGTACGGGTGGGGGTGCGCGTGGGGGTGACGCTGGATACCCGCGTGGCTGTCGGCGTGGGGGTCTTGGTGGGCCTCGGTGTGCGTGTAGGCGGCACACCGGCTGTCGCGGTGCGGGTGGGCGTCGGTAAAATCGTCGGGGTGCGGGTTGGTGTGCGCGTAGCGGTGAGCGTGATGCCTGCTGTGGGGGTGCGCGTAGGAGTTCGGGTTGGCGTCGGCGAGATCGTGGGGGTGCGCGTAGGAGTTCGGGTTAGCGTCGGCGTGTTGATGTGGGTGGGCTGGGAGTGGGTGTGGCGGATGGAGTGGCGTTGACACAGGTGTAGATGCGGACATCGTCAATGAACCATCCCCAATCGTCGTAGGCATTATCGCTGCCGATACGCCAACGAAAACGGATGCTTTGCCCGGCCAGCGAGGCCAACGTCAACCGGCTGGAGATGTAGCCATGGCTGTCGGCAAGGAATGCCTGCCGCCCGCCCAGGGGATTGCCGTAACCCGTGCCGATCGCTCCATCATAGCCGTTTACCTGAATGAAACTACCGGCATCGGTCCAAGTGGAACCACCGTTAATGCTGTATTCCAGGACGCCGCCATCATAATTGGCTCCTTCGAAGAAGTAGGCGTGGGCAAAGTGCAGATACGCATTGGGAGGCAACGAGACGCCCGATGCCATCGCCAGGTACGTATCCAGGATCACATTCGGATCGTATCCCCACGCAGAGTGAATCGGCGAATGAGCATTGCCGACAGGAACCGTCCATATGCTTGCGTTATTGGTTATCCAGTTCGTGAGAGCGCCTTCGAAATCATCGAAGTAAGTGGTATTGGGTACCTGGCCTGCTTGCGGGCAGAGGGCCGCGTCGGTATTGTAGCCGGACACGGGCTCCAGGTTCATTTCTACGGCATCGGTCGCATCACGAACTTCCTGGCAGTCGGCCGGTGTGATACCGGCCGTCCCGACCAGACTAAGGCAGGCCTGGTACAGCAAGTTGTACAGATCGCCATAGTCACCACCGGAGGCCAAGCGGTTAGTCTGCACATCGTAGTAGATTTTGGCCACCTTGGTGATGCCGAGAGCCGTGACGGTTCGACCATTGAATGAGCCTCCATCGGTCATGAGAAAGACGGCCTTATTGTTGACGCCGCTGTTATAGTGAACGCCCCCGTTATCACCAGTGCCGGTATAGTAATAGACACTGGTCATCTTATCCGGGTCTTGAAAGGCGGGGGGATTTTGCATATTGCGGATGGCGCCACCGCCGCCAATATCTTCACCCAACAGCCAGCGCACCGGCGCCGTGTCGTTACCGGCGCCATTGGTAAGATCAACGAACTCGCCCCACAGATCAGAGAAGGACTCATTGATGGCGCCGGATTGGTAGTAGTAAAAGAGGCCGGATTCATACTGGGTCACACCGTGCGTCAATTCGTGTGCAACCACGTCGTCGGCCAGTGCATAACCGACGGCGTCACCATACACCATCTGGCTTCCATTCCAGAACGCGTTGTTGTATGGGCATGCGCCCTGGCCGGTCGGCGGGCAATAATGGACACTGGAGATCAGCGACATGCCGGCGCCATTGATGCTATCCCGACCGTGGTAGCTTGTATAGAAGTCATACGTGTGCCCGGCATACACATGAGCGCCCACCGCATGCGTATCGCCTCCGCTGCACGTAGGATTGGACTCGTTGCACACCAGGGTTCCTGGTAGCGTCGAGCTGTGATTGGTCGTGTAAGTCAGGCGGTTGCGCGCGGTGTCCACCTGGTTGAAATGGAGCAGCACGATTCCACGCTGGGCATCCACCAACACCAATTCTCGGATCGGCGCCAAGTCGTGAGTTGTCACCTCCAATTGCCAGACCAGAGATGTCATACCATTTCCGGGCGCCATGAGCATCGGATTGTAAATCCACAACGTTGGCGTGATCGTCACGAAGGTGTCCGTGGGCAAGCCATATTCCTTGCCCAGGATGCCGAACGCCTTCGCGCGGGCCGCGTCAGCACTGATCGCAGGTTCTAATGACACCGCCGGTCCCGGCAGGATTTCGCCGCTGACCGAGTAGACATGGCTCTCTGCGTCCAACTCGACGATGATCTCTCCGGCCAGGATCGGAATGCCGGCATGAACTTGCTGAAAGCGTACAAAGGAACGGCCCGTCTCGCTTGTACGCACGTGCCTGACATGCAGTTCTTGAGCCGGATCACTCAGGCCAAACAACGTGCCGTACTGTTGCAGGAAGGTGAGCGCGGCAGCCACAGGCTCCACGATGACCTGGCCGTCAGGTGCGGCAGTCAGAAAATGAGCGGGATCGGTCCCGATAAACCGCAAGTAGCCGGTTTGCGGGTGTATGTCCAGCCGGATGGTACCGTCGGTTTGACGTTGCAGTTGCTCGACCAGCAGCGGATCGAGGGATGCAGGCGCCTGGACATACCCAGGCCACTGCGGCCGATCGGGCGGTGGAGCCTCCGGAACAGGCAGGCCCGGTTCGACAGTGCCATCGTCAGCCCAGGCAACCGGCGGGGCGCCTGGGGCGACAAAATTCCGCGGATAGGGGGAGAGTACAAACACCAGCGTAAGGACAACAGTCAGAATCACAGAATGGGTTTTCATCGCAATCTCCTTTTGATAGAACAAATCACGAAGGGTTCGTAAGAGAATGAGTTCCCGCATTTTGCCGAGAAAACGCTGAGACACGAGAAGTCATATTTTCACGAACCCTAAACACACACGGTGACCACCCCACGGATCAGTTCTTGGGTGGCAATTCTCTCGGCGTGATGAGGCGGACGCCCTCGCCGATTGTGGCCTCAGCCGGAATTTCGATCAGCTCCGGCACGTTGCCTGCGCCGGGGTCAGGGTTGACGCCGGCGCAGGTGGCGGCGGTGCATTTGCGCACCAGTACATTGTCCACGTACGCGCCCTCAGCGTAGTTGATCGAGGAGTCCGTATCAAAGATCAGGGCAATCCACACCTGGGGTCGTCCACGCAAGTCGCCCAGGGTATAGACATTCGACAGATCTAACACACGGTCAATCCAGCCCCCGGAATTGCCTGTCGTGCATGAACCATAGAACTGCGAGCCATTGACGGATGCCATGCGGCACAGCGCATCATAGTTGTTTTCAACATACAACCAGAGCTTGAATGTCAACTCGGCGGCTGTGGCATCGGCCAGGCTGAAGGGGCCGAAGATCATCCAGGCTTCAGCATTGTTGGGATAGTTGCTGCCACAGGCCAATGCGGAGCTGCCGATGGCCCAGCCACTGTTGGCGCCCTGATAAGGACGACAGTTGCGCGCCCCCCAGGTGGGGTTGCCGCTAAGCTGCCAGGCGCCGGGGAAACCGCTCTCGAAACTGGTGTAGTTCAGGTTGGTCCAACTGCCGGATGACGATGTTGGGGTTGGGGTAGGCGTGCGGGTTGGCGTCGGTCCGACCGGGGTAGGCGTGCGGGTCGGCGTCGGTCCCGTAGGTGTTGATGTGGGGGTGTTGGTTGGCGTGACCGATCCATCCACCTGGAAACTGACATCGTCAATGAAGAAACTGGTCAAGATCGTCGCGTTGGTGACCACGCGGAAGCGCACGCGCACGGTGCGTCCGCGGATGGCGCTGATCTGTTCGCCGGTCAGGGCGTAGCTGGCAAATCGCCACCCATTGGTGGGCGGCACCGCTTCGATGAGGAACGCCTCGACGTAGTGATGCCCGGTGTTGGGATCGAGCAGTTGCAGGGTGAAGTAGTCGCGACCGGTTGCGGTTTCGCTGCTCTGCGACCAGTACCAGAAACTCAAGACGCCGCTGGACAGGTTCGTTGGAATCGTCACGTTCTGGAATAACTGGTCATCGGCGTTGTGATAGCCGCCCAGCCAGGCCAGGTAGCGGCCGCTGTGCGTGGTGATGCCGGAGGGCGGCGGCTGAATCACCGGCACACCCGCTTGCGTGGTCTCCGTCCAGTCGGTGTGGTACTGCTCGAAGTCGCCGTTGACCAGCAGTTCCGTGACGGGTGGCGATGTGGGCGTCCGGGTTGGCGTCCGGGTCGGGGTTTGCGTGATCGTCGGCGTGATCGTCGGCGTCGGTGTTTTGGTCGGCGTCGGTGTTTTGGTCGGTGTCGGGGTTGGGGTTGATGTCGGCGTCCAGGTTGGTGTTGGTGTCGGGGTTGGGGTTGGGGTCAGGAAGATGGGAATGGGGACGTTGAGACCCCAGGCGATCGTGCCGGATTTCTGCAATTGCCGGCTGCCAACGGTCAACTGGAGAGTGAAGGGCGTGCCGCGCGTCGCGCCGGCCGCCTGTTTGAGGCGGATGTCCACGCGGCCGCTAGGATCGCCCAGGTTCACGGTCAGATTCGTGCTGCCATTGGCAAAGCGCGCCGGCCCGTTCAGTTGGGCAGTCAGCGCGGCGGGTAAGGTCACATTACCGTACGCCACGCCAATCGTTGTACCGCCAGGTGGCAGCAGGAGCACCTGCGCCGGCCACTCCCAGCTCAGCCAAGCGCCGGTCGGGGTGCGGGTGGGCGTGACGGTCGGGGTGGGCGTGTACGTCGAAGTCGGCGTGCGTGGGGGTAGGGGTGCGGGTGGGTGTGACGGTAGGCGTTGGTGTGCGGGTGGGGGTAGGGGTAATCGTCGGTGTATCTGTGGGGGTGGGGGTATTCTCAGGAGTTGGCGTATTGGTTGGCCGAATGCCGGTCGGAATCTCGATGTGCGCGTTTATATCTCCACCAATGTAGGCGCCACCGTAAGCGCCGCCGGTATAGCTTAGACGGAAAGTCAGCCTGTCTCCGGCCTGGGCATTAGGATCAATACTGCTGACTTCACCCACGTAGCGCCCCGAGCCCACGTGCATCCCAGGTCGACGTGCGCCAGGGTGGTGACGCTGCCCGAGTGGTTCAGAACCAAATCGGCATCGTAACAACTCGGAAGCTGGTTGGGAAACAAGGTATAGACGGTTACATCCATCCAGAAGTTTGGCTCCGTGATATCTCCGATAAGCGTGTATGTCCACTCACGTGTTGGCCAGGCCGGACGAATTGGAATGTCGCTGGTGTTTGCCTGCGGCGATGTTTGCAGCGTGTAATTCTCATGCAAGTACAGTCTAGTAATATATTCTGGCGGGTAGGTTGGCGTGTGCGAGGGTGTGATCGTTGTCGGCTGGCACTGATAGATATTGCCGTCATCGAGCCACCAGCCCCAATGATAATCATAGCGGTCCGTTCCCATGCGCCAGCGGAAACGCACATTGCGCCCGGCCAATGAGGCAAGATTCAGGCGACTCGTAATATATCCATGACTGTCCGCGGTAAACGCAGACCGTCCTCCGATCGGATTTCCAAAATATGACGACAGCGTACCTTTATAGCCGTTGTAGTCTATCAACCCGCCCGCATCCAACCAGGATGATCCATTGTCGGTGCTGTACTCAATAACACCACCGTCGTAGTAGTGATCCAATCCATAGGCGTGGGCAAAGCGCAGGTAAGCGCCAGTCGGAAGCGTCACACTGTTAATCATCGTTGCGTAGGAGTCAGACACAGCCGCTGGGTAGTCGTCAGCATAGAGGAAATGACCGCCAGAATGAGCATAGGCGCCGTAGGATGAGTCGTAGCGCCAACGTCCCGTGCCACTGAGCGCGCCGAACTGCCAGTTGCTCGGTCCGTTTTCCAGGTCGTCTGCGAAGAGCACCGTGTGCGGTTGGCTTCCGTCACACCACGGCGCATCAGAATTGAAGTTGGGCAGCGGCTGCAGGTTCATCTCGACGGCGTTCGCTGCCAGGCGAACCTGCTGGCAGTCGCCGGCTGTTATCCCAGCCGTTCCTATCAGGTTGTTGCACGCCTGGTAAAGCGCATCGTACAAATCGGCATAGTCAGCGCCGGACACCAGGAGGTGGGTTTGAACTTCATAGTAGATTTTAGCCACCTTGACAATGCCCAGCCCACGCACACTGAAACTATTGAAGCCTCCCCCGTCCGTCATCAGGTAGGCCGCCTTGTTATTGATGCCGCTGTTGGTATGGACACCGCCGTTGTCGGAATCGCTCAAAACATAGTAGTGACTGCGCATGCGATCGGGATCCCCATAAGCAGGTGGGTTCTGCATGTTGCGGATCGCGCCCAACCCTGTAATGTCCTCCCCCAAGAGCCAACGCACAGCGGGTGTATCATTGCCAGCGTTGTTGGTCAGGTCCACGAACTCACCCCAGAGGTCGGAGAACGATTCATTGATCGCGCCAGATTGGTAGTAGTAGAAAAGGTCGGATTCATGTTCGGTGACGCCATGCGTTAGTTCATGGGCCACTACGTCATCGGCCAGCGGGAAGCCGTAGCCATCGCCATACACCATTTGGCTGCCATTCCAGAAGGCGTTTTGGTAACCAGATCTATAGTGTACAGTTGATTTGAGCGTCATCCCGGCGCCATCCATGCTGTCACGGTTGTGGTTGTTGAAGTAGAAATTGTAGGTATCGCCGGCATAGCGATGTGCAGCAACCGCATGGGCATCTCCACCGCTGCAGGTGGGGTTCGACTCATTGCACACCAGGGTTCCGGGCAGGGTCGTACCGTTGTTGGCCGTGTAGGTCTGACGATTGAGAGCGGCGTCAACCTGATTGAAATGCAGCACGACGCCGCCGCGGCGTGCGTCAACCAACACCAGCTCTCGAATCGGCGCCAATTCCTGCGCTGTAATCTCCAGGCGCCAGACCAGGGATGTGAAGCCGCTGCCTGGACCAAGCAAGGTGGGGTTGTAGACCCATAGAGCCGGAGTGGTGCTGGTCAATGTTGTTGTTGGAACAACATAGGCTCTTGCAATCACTTCCAGGGCTTGCTGTTGCGCAAGATCGAGTTCGAAGGTCGGGGTGATCGCCAGGGCAGGCACAGGCAGGATCTCACCGGTCACGGCTGCGGTGTGCAGATCGGCGGTGAGTTGGACGATCAACTCACCGCCCAAAACCGGCACTCCTTGATATACCTGCTGAAAATGCACGAATTGAAAGCCAGCCTCATCTGGGGTCAGGCGTAACAGGCTCAAGTCTTGTGATTGATCAGTCAGGCCAAACAGGTCGCCAAAAACGGTCAAGAACGAGCGCGCCGCTTGTTCAGGCGTGGTGGGGGCTGCTCCCAGATCGAGTGGGGGAATGGCGTGCCCTGGGGTCACGCTCATGAAGCGAACCCGGCCGGTCTGGGCATGATAGGAAATCGTCGGATCGTCTCCGGCCAGGTCATGCAGCTGCTGCAGCAACTCCTGGTTCACCCAAATGGGTAAAACCTCCTCGACGACCAGGTTTCCGTCAGTCTGTCCAGGGGGAGTTCCATTCTGTGCATGAACACCCCATCCTACCCCCAGACTGACGATCAGGATCAGTAAGATTGACACGAACCATCGCGGTTGCATAGTTGCTCCTTTCATATCGTTCCTGCTATGTCTGATTTGCCCCTCGGCATGAACCTGGCTCATTCCCGCAACCCAATCGTAAACAGGTTGGCGTGCAATTGACAGGCAGCCGTAGCGGGTGCTGAATATTTCTCGCTTCCCCACCGTTCATGACCCGAACGGCTGCCTGTGGGCTGGCTGATTGCTGGCGCCGGTTATGGGTTGCCAGTCTGCGCGCCGTTCATGCCGGTCAAGGTATTGGTATAGCCTGACCAGTCATTGAAAACCATCGTGCCGGCCGCCTCGTCGAAATGCCACAGAGCCCGGGTAGACGCATCACTGGCAAATCGTGCGCCAGGCACCGTGTACGTGGCGTTGCTGTAGCGCACTACACTTGAAAGACGGATCTCTTCCAACCAACGTGTGAAGTAGCCACCGGCGACACCCCCGCCCACCAATACCGGACTGGTTGAATTGTATGCGCCCGAAACAAGGTCGTAACCTGTCTGGTCGGCGATGCGAGTGCCATCCAGGAATATCATGAAGCGATCGCTTGCCGCGGTGTATTCGTTGTCAAACACGCCGGCAATGTGATGCCAACCGGCGCCGATGTTCAACAAGGCGAGCACCTGGACATAGTTGACGGGATCGGCGTCGACCTGGAATGCAACCACATCTAGCTCTGTCGAGCGCAGGCTGAGATAGAGACCGTAGTTGTCGTTCTTGATCACGAGTACTCTCGCGCCCGTGAGCGACGTATCAGGCAAATAGAAGAACCCCTCCAATGTAAAATCAGCCACGCTACCGCCCAAATCGAGTGAGGCGCTGTCTGGCGCGGTGGCGTAATCGTTCACACCATCCAGGTAGAGTGCCGAGGCGAAAAGTGGCTTGGGCGTGGGAGTCGGCGTCGCTGTCGGGGTGCGTGTAGGCGTAGGTGTACGCGTTGGCGTGTTTGTTGGGGTCGGGGTAGCGCCGCCACCGCACGTGTGCCCAAACTGAGCATTGGCTGACATCACATCAACCATGTCTACCCTTCCATCCTGGTTCATGTCAAATCGATAGTCCCAATTGGCGCCGCCGCTGACCGTTCGCCAATGGTTGGCGAATGCCTGAATATCCTCCACACCGACGCCGGCTGGCGCCACGACGTCAGGGCACAGACCGGTGAGATTGAGAGAGACATCGTCAATCGTGAACCCGTTGTAGGTGTTACTGCTGTCGCTCGCCATCAGAAACGCCACCCAAACCTGGCTTTGGCCCAGGCGGCTGGTCAGGTCGAGCGTTTGCTGGTAATAGCTATTGCCCGCCGTGCCGGCGGCCCAGCTACCGCAGTAGGCAGTACCACCGCCAAAATTCGCACCATCAATAGACGACCCCACAAACAGGTAATCATAAGGGCAGTTGGTGCCTCCCTCTGATTGTCCCCACAGATGAAAGGCGAGGTTCGCGCCCGTGGCGTTGCTCAAGCTAAAGGGGCTGTAGAGGGCCCAGGTGTATACGTAGTTCGGATAGTTCGCACTGCAGCCCAGGGCGCTGCCCTGCGCGCCGCCGCCGACCGACCAGCCGGCTGGGGGCAGTTGCAGCCCTCCTGGGGTCACCAGGGCCTGGGTAACGTTCTCGACGATCACGGCCTCGCTGCTGTCAAGCACGGCGGGTTTGGTGGGCTGGGACTCCTGCGCCGGTGGCGTGGCAACCGCCAAATGGGCCGTGAGCGCCAGGATGGCGAGCAAGAGGCATCCAACTATGATGAGTAGTTTGCGGGTTGACATGAGACCCTCCTTTTCCTACTGGCAGGACAGAGAACAAATCTGTCCGCGGGCATAAACGCTTGTATCTCTATTCTACCTGCTTTTGGCCGCCCGAGACTGCACACATACTGCACAAAAACTGCATAGGGGGTCACTGCAGCCGAATCCGGTCAAGGTACTCATCGTCTGGATTCGGATCCCACTGATTGCTCCCGGCATAGGTGCGCCGCAGCTCGATGCGTAGACCGGCGACATGAGTCCAGTCGAAGCCAGCTTCATGCCGCAGCGGAATGAAGTATTCCAACCAGGCGTCGTTTTCGACGATCGTGCGCCAGCCGCCTCCGGCCAGGGTAAGTACTGATCGTTGTCGCGGTGGATGACGAGCGCGTTGCCGCTCGCATCCCGAATGGTCACGGTCAGGGAGGGACGGCCGCCGCGCAAGGTCTCGCCGCGTTTGGCGCAGTAGACCAGGTTGGTCTTGTCCTGCCAGTTACGCGGACGGTCGGCCCAGTCATTGATCACGGCCGCGCCGACCCAGGAGTTACCTTCGTCCGTGCCCCCCATGCGCAGGGCGAGGCTACCCTGGCACGCGCCTGCCGTCACGTCGAAGTGGTCGAGATCGTTGTGATCGCTATACCAGCCCACCAATCCATCCTCGAAGTCCTCGATCAAGCCGGTTGGGGTCGTTGGTGGTGTCGGAGTCCGCGTGAAGGTCGGCGTTGACGTTGGGGTGCGCGTCGGCGTTGGCGTCCAGGTCGGCGTGCGGGTCGGCGTTGGCGTCCAGGTTGGCGTGTGGGTTGGGGTGATCGTTGCGCAGCCGCCAGGCACGGGCACACTGCCGGTTGGACAGGCCGTCGGTGTGGAAGTCGGCGTCCAGGTTGGCGTGTTGGCCGGGGTAATCGTCGCAGCCGCCGGGCACAGGAACTGTATCGGTCGGACAGGCCGTCGGCGATAGTCGGCGTGGTCGGGCGTCATCGTCGGTGTCCGGGTTGGCGTAGGTGTGCGAGTCGCTGTCCAGGTTGGCGTCGGCGTGGGAGTTGGCGTCCAGGTTGGCGTCGGCGTGGGAGTTGGCGTCCAGGTTGGCGTCGGCGTTGCGGTCACGGGCGCCGGGCAGACCCGGAGTTCATCGGCCCAGGCGATGACGTGGCCGGGTTGCCGAGGCCAGTGTCGCAGGCGGATTTGTTTGACGTTGGAAAGATCGAGCACGCCATTCCCCTGGTGATCCCACGGATCGCGCCAGGTCATGGCCGCCAGCGGCACCGAAATCTCCTGCCACCCAGCGCTATCGGCCGTGATGGGGACGCCCCAGATTTCGTCATCGGCGTCTTGCAGGGCCAGGTACAGATCAGCGCTCTGGCCTGCTTGCGGTAGAAAAACCGCAGGCTCCTGGACGGCGCGCCAGTCACGATTGACCGGCTTTGCCACGAACCACCAGTCGTCAGGCTCGAAGGTGGTGCAGTCCAGTTTGATGGCCTGCCCGCGTTAGTGGCGTCCTGGGGAGTAGCTGCAGATGGCGCCATTGCCAAATTCGCCGTGCCAGTCACGAATATCCTCGAAGCCTTCGAGGGTCTGGCACGGGGGCGGATAAGCTCGCGCGGCCAGCGGCAGGAACTGCGTGGTGAAAGCCGTGTACCGAATCCAGTCGAGCGTCACGAACGTCGCGGCGCCGGGGTAGGTGAAGCGGCCGCACCAGTCATCCACCTCGGTGCATGCCCAATAGCTCGTCATGATGCGCATGGGCGTGGTTGGCAGGGGGGCCCGCGCCGATTTCCTCGTGCCGCAGGCGCCATCCACGTACCAGGCCAGCGCCTGGCCTTCCCCTCGATGGCGTAGGTATGAAACGCCGCCGCGGCGTCGAAGCCCAGGTCAATCCAGGTTTCGTGACCGCCGACGCCCTGTGTGAAGTAGTTGACCTGCAGGCGAGTCGGATCGCGCCCCAGGATTTCGATGTCTATCTCATCGTTTGGGTTGTTGTCGTTTGGTCCCGTGTAGGTGAAGAATGCCGTCACCGTGCCGGGGACATCCGAGGCCTGGTCCGCGCTTCGAAACGCCCGTACCCAACCAACGCATTGCTGCGATATTCTCCCGACGCATACGGTCGGTCTCGACAACCATCCGGGCAGGGGATTGTCATCCAGGCGAATCTGCAGCAGGCTGTCGGCCACGCTGATATGGTCAGGCAACCAGCAGTTCAAGAAGGGTAGTCGTGGATTGCACCAATCGGCCTTGTGCCAGCGGACTGTGTCAAAGGTGTTGAAATCATCAAAGAATGAGGGGGGTAGACGTGTTCAGGCGCATAGCACCGCGGCGGCCACGCCCACGACCAGAGTCAGGCCAAGAATAGCCAGGCCCAGAAGAAGTGAAAATCGTTGTTTGGATCATGATCGTCCCCCTATCGGTCACATTGCTCGCATTGTCACCTTTCCAGGAACCCGCCGGGCTGACTGAAAGGTTCACTTAGCGGAAGCGTGGGGCACGAACAGTTGAAATCCGGCTGTTTCTCTGCGATAAGAGATGGCTCAGAGTCCGGCTAAGGGCGCCATGAACGCTGGCGTCTACGCATCAGGAAATTCCTCATCGTATGCACTGTCATGGCCTGCGCCGACCGTGCACCCGCATAAACACCCGCTCGCACACCAGCCAGTCGGCCGGCCTTGAAGGAATTTTGCTTGCGCATCTGCTGCCCCGACCGGCGGCTGGCGGGAGGTATCCCTTCACCCCATGCCAGTGCCCGGCAGCACTGATCGCACCAGGCGTTCGCCGGTTCTGCAGGCCCACCAGGCCAGGGCCGCCTGCGCGCCAGGGCCATCTGCACGGGCAGGCCGGCGCGAGGGCGCGCGAATGTGGCTTGCGACATCGTTCATCTTCCTCCGAAGTCCGAATCAACTGACGATCTTGCTTTGCGCATTCTACATCCAACGGCGCACGTTCGGACTGCACACTGTCTGCACAAATACTGCGGGCTTCCTCGCAACCGGCAGGGACTGCGGCCGAAGTACGCTTGCTCCCTCTCCAACTGGTGTATAATTTTGCTAGCCACCGCAGGAGGAGTTTCGCCATGCCACGCTGGTTCAGTGTCGCCGGACCGTACGGTCGGACATATTCACTTATGCTATCTCCCCTGGCGCGTATCCCACGCTTGTGGCGGCTGGTCAACAACGTGGGGCTATTTTGTGATCCACTCGCGCCAGACGGGAAAACGACCGCCATGAATCGCCCTGGCGCGTGCATTGACCTGCCGGACGCTTCGCCGCCGTTCTGCTCTCAGGCGAAGTCGGCGCCGCGTTCAACAATGGCCCCGGCGCCGGAGGCTGGCGATCCCTGAACTCCTGGCGGCGAGCGGCGGCCTTCTTCACTGCCGTCCGGCTGCGTCCACCGCCCTGGCCCAACGCAGAGCCGGGCGCAGCAACGGCTGCGCTCGATGCCTGGGCTTAGGCATCGCCGCCCCTGGTCATCTGCATTGACGAAGGTGATGCGCTGCGGAGCAACGAAGCGCTGTTGCCGTTCTCGCCAGCTGCGTGAAGGCTACTTTCGCAGGCCAGAATTCTTTCCTGGTCCACGCCTGATTGGCCTGCGTGATGTTAGCGACTACAAGGTGGCGGGTGAGTGACGCCTGCACACCGCCAGTCCCTTCAACATCAAGACCGATTCATT